>NZ_RAWK01000118.1 GCF_003612165.1 Corallococcus aberystwythensis
GACGTGCCCTTCTGGTTGAAGGGCACGTCCTCGAAGTCATCTTTCTCAATCCTGAAGCTCGCGGCGACGTGGTCCCTGATGAGCGCCAGCCACTGGCGCTGCTCATCTGAGAACTTCCGCCCCCGGTTCTCCTGCTGCGCAAGCCAGTTCTGGAACCGCTCCTCCACCTGTTCTGTGAAGGGCACCAACTGCCGGTCCTTGTGGAGCGCGAAGCGCACCAGCGACACGATGTCCGTGAGCAGCCGCTTGCCACCGGCCCCTCGTACCTTCGCCTTGTCGAGCGTCTCATACGCCCGCCAGAGCGCTTCAGGCGTCCACGTCCGGGGCGGCGCCTGGATGTCCTCGGCCAGTGCCTTGATGTCCTTGAACGTGAGCCGCTTCGCGTACGGCTGTGAGTACAGCACCTGGATGGCGGTGATCTCGTCCTTGTGCTCCTCGATGTATTGCTCGAAGGACTGCACCATGCCACGAGCCTTCTCGGTGGCTGCGGCGTCGAAGCCGGCTCCGAGAACTGTGTCCACGCTGACCGTGTCGAGCGTCTGCTCGAAGGTGCGCTTGATGAAAGCGAGTTCGTTGCGCAAGTCCGGGTTTCCCGCCAGCGGGGCCACCGCTGCCCGGATTGCCTCCTCCGCGGCCTTGGAGATCTGCGCGGCCGTCGGCTCTTCTCCAGTGAGCAGCTTGTTGGCCACCCGTGCTGCCTCGACATGCCGGTCCGGGTCGAGCGCCTCGACCAGCCCGCCGACCAGCTCTTCCAGGGACTTGCCGCGGGCCAACCTCGTGAGTCGTTCCTTCTCAGGCTTGCCCAGCCGCTGATTCATCCGGGCCAGGCGGCTGGCCAGCGAGGAGACGACATCGCGATCCGTGCCGCCGGCCGCCACGACCTGGAGCAGCTTCTCGAAGGCCACAGCGGGGTTCTTCTCCAGCGGGCGCGTATCGACGAAGTCGCTCTCACACATTCCCACGCAGTCCACGAGGATGAAGTGCGTCTTGGCGGGTGCGTCGGGAGTCACCGTCTGGAGGTCGCTCGAATTGATGACGCGGACTCCGCGCCCCTTCATCTGCTCGAAGAAGTTACGGCTCTTCACCGTGCGCATGAACATCACGATTTCCAGCGGCTTGATGTCGGTGCCGGTGGCGACCATGTCCACTGTCACTGCAATGCGCGGGTAATACGAATTGCGGAACGAGGACAGCAGATCCTCAGGCTTGATGCCGGTGGTCTTGTAGGTGACCTCTTCGACTTCCTTGCCTCCAGGCCCCTGTTTCTTCGTCACAATGCGAGCGGTGCCGGTTCGGTAGGTGATCTTCTCGCAGAAGTCGTTGCCCTTGCCGAACTCCTCCCGGAGGACGCGGACGATGTCGTCCGCATGCGAGTCGTCCTTGGCGAAGATGAGCGTCTTGGGGACCTCCTTGCGGCCAGGAAAGATTTCGGTGAAGAGCCGGTCCTTGAAGGTGCGAATGACGGTGCGGATCTGATCCACTGCCACCACGTCCCTGTCGAGCTGCTTGGCGGAGTAGGCCAGATCGTCATCGAGCTTCTGCCAGCGGACGGCCCGGGACTCGCGGTCCCGCTTGTCCACGTAGAGGCCCGCCTCCACCTTCGAGCCACCCTCGGTGATACGGGTGCGGATGCGATACACGTCGAAGGGCACGTTCACACTGTCGGCGACCGCAGCCTCGTGGCCGTACTCCATGACGAGGTTCTGGTGGAAGAAGCCGAGGGTCTGCTTGGAGGGCGTCGCCGTCAGGCCGACCAGGGAGGCGTCGAAGTACTCCAGCACCTGACGCCACAGGTTGTAGATGGAGCGGTGGGCTTCGTCGGTCCAAAGGAAGTCAAAGAGCTCGACGGGGATGTTCGGGTTGTAGGGGACAGGGAGCGGCTGGGGGCTCAACTCCGTGAGCGTGGTGAAGGCGGAGAGTTCCTCGTCGTCATCCTTCAGTTCCCGGCCCGAGAGCATCGAGTACACGCGCTGAATGGTGGCGATGCAGACCTTAGCCACCGGATCGAGCTTGTTCGAAGTGAGGTGCTGGACGTTGTACAGCTTGTGGAACTTCTTTCCGTCGTCGGGGGTGACGTACTGCTGAAACTCCTTCAGCGTCTGTCTGCCAAGGTTGGCCCGGTCCACGAGGAAGAGGACCCGCTTGGCGCCACCAAACTTGATGAGCCGGTAGATGGAGCTGACCGCGGTGAAGGTCTTTCCGGAGCCAGTGGCCATCTGGATGAGCGCGCGCGGCTTGCCTGCGTACAGGGAGGCTTCCAGGTTGCGCACGGCCTTGAGCTGGGCGGGCCACAGGCCTTCAGGCTCAAGGTCCGGCATCTGGCGGAGGCGCAGCCTCAACGTTGAGGGGAGGAGACTGCGCGGCGCGGGCTTGCCGTTCTCCAGGGGGAGCAGTGGTGGTGGGTTCTTCTCCGGGTCGAGCCACTCCGCCAGCGTTTCGGGCTTGTGGAAGTGGAAGAGGCGGCGGCTGCGCGGATCCGGGTCCAGGCGGTTGGTGAACTGCGTCTCTACGCCCGTGCTCTCGTAGAGGAACGGCAGCGGGGTGACGTGGGCGGGGAAGAGGCGTGGCACGCCGCGCGCGTACTTCTCCGACTGCACCTCGATGCCGCTGAGGGGGGTGCCTTCTTTCTTGGCCTCGACGACACCGGCCAGTTTCCCGGCGACATAGAGGGCGTAATCGGCCGTTCCGTGGCCCCGTTCCAGTGGGAACTCGCGGATGGCCACCCCAAGGCCGGCGGTGACGTTCATCTCCGCGAAGTCCTGAACGAGCCAACCGGCGCTCTGGAGCGCGGCATCGATGTTCGTGCGGGCAGCAGCTTCGGGCGTAGGCATCGGGCGCCGATTTTCGCTGAAAGCCCCAGCCACGGCGATCCCGAAGTCCTCACAGGGTGCCTGCCACGTCAGGTCGCCCGGGTGGGCACCTCTCGCACATCAACCTAGGCGACCTGTTCCGCAGATCGGTCTGACGGCCAGACAGGCTTCACGCGCGGAGGCGAGGCCCGCCGTCCTTGCCCTGAAGCCGCATGCGCTCAGCCACGGCCCACCTCCGGAAGCAAAGCCTGCCGTGAGCCGCCGCTTGCTGCCCCCCGGAACTCCATGGCGTCGTCATCCACCCGGCCGTAGCGCATCAGCAGCAGGTCCCGCACGTAGTTCTGGTGCAGCCGCCACGGGGCACGCGCGCCCTGTCGTGGGAGCGAGTCCAGCGCGCGCTGCACGTACCCGGAGCTGAAGTCGAGCACGGGCTCCGGCGTCTCGCCCGGGCCGCGCACGCGGGGCACGCATTGCGTGTAGCCGTGCTGCTGCATGTGATTGAGCAGGCGACAGGTGTACTCCGCCACCAGGTCGCACTTCAGCGTCCACGACGCGTTGGTGTACCCGAAGGCCGCGACGAGGTTGGGCACGTCGCTGAACATCATTCCCTTGTACGCCAGGGTCCGCGACAGCTGGACGGGCTCGCCGTCCACGGCCAGCGCCAGGCCGCTCAATATCTTCACGTTCAGCCCCGTGGCCGTGACGACGAGGTCCGCGTCCAGGTGCTTCCCCGAGCGCAGCTGGAGGCCCGTCTCGGTGAAGGACTCGATGTGGTCCGTCACCACGGAGGCGTGCCCCTCGCGGATGGCGCGGAAGAGGTCGCCATCCGGGGCGACGCACAGCCGCTCGTCCCACGGGTTGTAGCGGGGGGCGAAGTGCGTATCGACGTCGTACGCCTTGCCGAGCGCGCGACGCACGCCCAGGCGCAGGAGCCACTTCATCAGCCCCGGCCGGCTGCGCGCCAGGTTGTAGAGGAACATGCCGCGCAGCACGTTCTTCCAGCGGGCGGCCGCATACGCCACGCCGCGGGGAAGCACGTGTCCCAGCGCCTTCGCGACGCTGTCCTGCGCCGGCTGATCCGCGATGTACGTGGGCGAGCGCTGCAGCATGGTGACGTGCTCGGCACGCCCGGCCATCGCGGGGACCAGCGTCACCGCCGTCGCGCCACTGCCGATGACGACCACGCGCTTGCCCGCGTAGTCCAGGTCCTCGGGCCAGTGCTGCGGGTGCACGATGCGCCCCCCGAAGCGCTCCGTGCCGGGCCACGTGGGCGTGTAGCCGCTCGAGTAGTCGTAATAGCCGGTGCAGGCGTAGAGGAGGCCGCAGGTCATGCGGACCGGGACGCGCTCGGGGCCTACCTCGACGTCCACCGTCCAGCGCGCGCTCTCAGAGGACCACTCGGCCCGCGTCACCCGGTGGTGGTAGCGGATCCGCTGGTCGATGCCGTACGCCGCCGCGGTCTCCTCGATGTACGCCTTGATGGACGGCCCATCCGCGATGGCCTTGCCGCCATGCCACGGCCGGAACCGGTACCCGAGCGTGTACATGTCCGAGTCGGAGCGGATGCCCGGGTAGCGGAACAAATCCCACGTGCCCCCCATGGCCCCGCGCCCCTCCAGGATGGCGTAGCTCCGGGTGGGGCAGCGCGTCTGCAGATGGAACGCGGCGCCGATGCCCGACAGGCCCGCGCCGATGATCAACACGTCCACGTGCGAGGGCGGCTCGGTGGAGGACAGGGGCATGACGGGACTCCTCGTGGTACAGGAAGGTACCCAGCCTATAAGTCTATTGAAGTGAGGTCGCAGTGACATCTGGTACCTTCAAGTACCAGCCTCGGGAGCCGCATGAAGCCTCCTTCCGACCAGGCAGGTGAAGCGCCCCGGGACCGGCTCGTCGCGGGGCTGGCGCAGGCCATCCTCGAGGTGGGCTACGGCCGGCTGACCATCGCGGACATCGTGCGGCACGCGCGCGTGTCGAAGCGCACGTTCTACGAGCACTTCGAGGACAAGGAGGCGTGCCTGCTGGCGCTCTACGCGACGCACAGCGCCCGGCTCCTGGAGGAGGTCGAAGCGGCCATCCAGCACGCGCCTCCGGGCGAGCTGCGGGCCAGCATTGGAGCGGCGGTCTACCTCTCCAGCCTCCAGAGCCGGCCAGGGCTCGTGCGGACGCTGCTCGTGGAGATATTGCACGTCGGCCCGAAGGGCTTCGCGCTGCGCCGCCGGGTCATGCGGAGCTTCGCGGAGCTGATGCGGCGGGAGTTCGCGTCGGCGGGCACGGGGGACGCGCTGTCGCCGGCGCTGGCCATGGCGCTCGTCGGCGGCATCAACGAGCTCATCCTGGAGGCCGTGGAGGAGGACCGCGTCGACCGGCTCTCGGAGCTGGCCGGTCCGGTCGCGGCGTTCGTGCGGGGCCTGCTGGAGGCACGGACCGCGGCGAAGTGAGCGGCGCTCAGTCCATGTGCTCCAGGGGGAGGCTCCAGGGCACGGCCCCGCTGAGACATGGGCTGCCTCCTGGAAGGGGCGAGCGGTGTGTCACCTGCATCGGGCTGCCGTCGCACACTGTCTTGCCCGGCCTGAATTCACATGTTAGCCGGAAGGTTCTCAAGCGAGGCCGCTCATGAGGGGCCATGGCACGTACGACTCCGCACCGCATCCGCTGCGCCGATGGCTTCGAACTCCAGTCCACGCTGCACAGCCCGGAGGGCCCGGTCCGGGGCGTGGTGCTGTTGCATCCCGCCACCGCCATGCCCGCGAGCATGTACTTCGCGTTCGCCGCGCGGCTGACGGACGACGGCTTCGCGGCGGTGACCTACAACTACCGGGGCGTGCACCCGTCGGGCGTGGCGAAGCAGACGCGTGCCGGGTTCCTCACCTGGACTGACCAGGACGTGGACGCGGTGACCCGCTGGGCGGCGGAGTGCCACCCGGGGCTGCCGGTGCTGGCCGTGGGACACAGCTTCGGCGGCCACGCCATTGGACTGAGCGCGAGCAGCCAGCACCTCACCGCCGCGGTGATGGTGGCGGCCCAGGCCGGGAGCCTGCGGTTCATCCGCTCCAGGCGGGAGCGGCTGCTGGTCGCGATGTACCTGAAGGCCATCGGGCCGCTGTGCGCACGGTTCCTGGGCTACATGCCCTATGCGCGGCTGGGGCTCGGCGAGGACGTGCCCGCCCAGGCGGCCCTGGAGTGGAGCCACTGGGCGTCGCTGCCCCGCTTCTACTTCGATGACCCGCGCGTGGACGCCGCGGCCCGGTTCCAACGGCTGCGCATCCCGGTGCTGGCCATCGGGCTGGAGGACGACCCCTGGGGGCCTCCCGAAGCCATCGACCTCGTCTGCCAGCACCTCACCGGCTGTGACGTGGAGCGCCGGCAGCTCTCCCCCGAGGACAGCGCCGGCCAGGGCATCTGCCACCTGGGCTTCTTCCGCGAGCACCATGCCGCCACGCTCTGGCCCACGGTGATGGACTGGCTGCGCCGCCACGCTCCGGCGCGCGGCTGAGCAGGCTCAGCGCTTCTGAAGCGCTGCATCCGTCGCCACCGGTCCGTGTCGTGCACGGACCGGCGGTGTCACGCGGGCTGCTAGTAGCGGAAGCCCAGCTGGAGCGACAGGCCGGGGTACTGGTCCACCGCGCCACCGGCGACGTAGGGGTCGCCCGGCTCCGGGTTGAACTTGAAGAAGTAGCGGCGCAGGTCCGCCTTCAGCCGCACGTCCAGGACGCGGTTGAGCCGGTACGCCAGCGAGGCGCTGCCCGTGACGGCGCCCGCGGACATGCGCGGGAACCACGTGTCAGAGGACAGCTCTCCAGAGTCCAGCGGGTGCTGGTAGCCAAGCCGGAAGTTGAAGTCGAACTTCTCCGACAGCGCCGCCCGCAGGCCCAGCGTCAGGCCCGCCGTCTTGTACTCCACGTTGGGCAGGTCCAACGGCCGCTCGCCGTCCACCGCGTCGATGCGGAACGTGTTCATCCCGTACGTGCCGCTGACCTCGAAGCCGTAGCGCTCCGCCTGGCCAAAGGGCATCACGTAGCGCAGGCCCGCCGTCCACTCGCGCGCCGTGGTGGGGTAGGAGACCGCCCCCGTGGAGCCCGTGGACTTCAGGCCGAAGGACTGATCAATCGAGCCCGTGAGGCCCAGCCGCGCCAGCGCTCCCTGCTGGAAGGGCGCGAGCGGATACACCGTCACGTCGCCCGCGAGCTGGGGCGCGCCCGGCAGCGCGAGGCCGCCCACGTCCGTGCCCAGCGTGTACGGCCGCAGCACGCCGAACACGTCGTCCTTGTAGCGCAGCGACCGGCCGAAGAGCTTCAGGCCCAGCGCGCCCTCCACCAGCGGCGAGGAGCGCGCTCCCGTCCGCGTGGAGACCGCGTCGTCCTGCGTCTCCGGTGCCTTGACCTCCTTCTTCGGCGCGGCGGCCACCGGCTTGCGGATGGGCTCCGCGACAGGCGTCTTGGGCGCCGGAGCCTGGGCCGGCGTCTGCGCGATGGGCTCCGCGGGCTTCACCGCCGGCTCGGGCTCCACCGGCGTGGGCGGGGTGGGGGCCACCGGGGCGGCCTCCGGCGCGCGGGACTTCTGCAGGCCGCGCTCCAGCGCCGTCCACTGCCGCTTCACCGCCACGGGCACCAGCTTCGCCGTGGCGGGCTTCGCGGCGGCCGGCGAGGCCAGCGCCTTGCCGTCCCGGCCGTTGCGCACGGTGACGCGCACCTGCGGCTTCTTGCCCACGGTGGACGTGTCCGCCACCAGCACCGCGCTCAGGCCCAGCTCGCTCGCGACGGCGGCGGCGCCCGCGGGCTGCGTGGGGTCCACCCCCAGGCGCGAGGCGGCGGAGCGCACCGCGGACTCCGGGGCAATTTCATAGCGGGCCGGACGGCGGGCCAGCTCCGCCTCCAGCGCGGCGCGCGCGGCGTCCGCGTGCGGACCGGAGGCAAGCACCGCCACGCGGCGCGTCTCCACCACCTTCGCGGCCTTGGACTTCTTCGTCGCGGACTGCGCCGTCCTGGCGGACGCCTTCTTCGGCGCGGCCCAGGCGGCGGGAGCGAGCAGCAGGGCCGCGCCCAGCAGGGCCGCGGCGGAGGCATGACGGGTGCGGATCATCACGGGCTCGGCTTTCCGGCGACGAGCCACTGCGTGAGGCACGCGGTGTCCGCGGCGTTCATCGACCCGCCCAGCGGCATCTGCGCGCCGCAGCCCGGCGACGGCGTGAGCTTCTTCAGGAAGAAGGACTCGGACGGGTTGGCGCTGTCCGCCAGCGGCTTGGAGTTGCAGGCCGCGTTGGTGGTGTAGAGCCGCCCGGGGAGGCCGGACGCCTGCAGGTCGAAGCCCCCGCCCGCCGACCCCTTGGCCTCCGTGGAGTGACACGACAGGCACTGCGCTTGGATGATGCTCGCGCCGGTGGTGCCCGGCGCGCAGGAGCTGGTGCCCCCGGTGAAGCGCTCGGGTTCATCAAGCCCGCCAGCACAGCCGGCGGTGGTGGCGAGGAGCGCGGCCGCGAACAGCGTGGCCAGCGGGGCGCGGTACGGACGACGGGCGGCGGATGGGTTCGCGGACAAGTCGAGCACGGGGGGCAAGAGGGGAAGCGACAAGCCCCGCAGACTACCCGGCCCACGCATGACTGTGCATCCCTGAACGGATCCGTTCGCGCTTGCGTGACACGTGCTCCCTGCGCCTGCCTGCCCCTCGCGGGGTGGGCCGGTGTCACACCTGCGGCCCTCCGGAAGCCCGTTGGGGGTCCCCGGCTACCTGCGCTTCTTGAGGAAGCGGGTCACGCTGACCTTCCCGAACCGGCCGCCGAACAGGTACCAGGTGAGGACCGCGCCAAAGAGGGCCGCCGCCAGCGCGATGCCGACGATGCCCAGCACCGGCGTGTTCCCGTACATGGGCGGCCGGGGCGCGAAGGCGATGAACGCGCCCACGATGAAGCCGCACGCGCACAGGCCCAGGAAGGCGATGACGGCCACGCTGCGCAGGTTCTCGTTGAGCTTGTCGAACTGCTCCGCGCGCACCGTGACGCTGAACTTGCCCGTCTCCAGGTCCAGCAATATCTGCGACAGCTGCGTGGGCAGGTCCTGCGCCATGGACTGGAAGCGCAACAGCGTGCGCATCAGGCCGCCCTGCAGCTGCGTCGGGTCATACCGGCCCGCCATCAGCTCCTTCGCGTACGGCAGCGCGACCTCGATGATGTTCAGCTCCGGGTACAGCCCGCGCAGCATGCCTTCCGTGGAGATGGAGGCGCGCGACAGGAGCGCGTACTCCTTGGGGATGCGGATGCGGTACTTCACCGCCAGGTCCAACAGGTCGCGCAGGAGCGTGCGCGCGTCCACCTGGCCCAGCGTGGTGGGCAGGTGCTGGCCCAGGATGGCCTCGATGTCGTTGCGGAAGCCCATCAGGTTGGCTCGCGCGTCCGGCACGCCCACCCGGTAGAGGATGCGCGCCACGGAGTCGCTGTCCTTGAGCGCCACCGCCAGGCACAGCATCACCAGCGTCTCCTGCATGGGGCGGGTGAGCCGGCCCACCACGCCGAAGTCCAGGAGCGCCAGCCGGTTGCCCTCCATGAGGAGCACGTTGCCGGGGTGCGGGTCGCCGTGGAAGAGGCCGTCGTCGAAGAGCTGGCGGAAGCTGGCCTCCAGGATGTTCTGGGCAATCTGCTTGCGGTCCGCTTCGGCCAGGACCGCGGGGTTGATCTTCTCCCCGCGGATGAACTCCATGGTGAGCACGGTGCGGCTGGAGAGCGCCGCGTGCACGCGCGGGACCTTGAGGTACGGGCGGTCCTTGTGGTTCTCCAGGAACGCCCGGATGTTGGTGGCCTCGTTGATGAAGTCCAGCTCCTCGTGGATGGCCCGGTCGAACTCGTCCACGATGCCGGACGGCGTGTAGATGCCCGTCTCCTCCACTACGGCTTCCAGCAGGCGCGCCAGCGAGCGCAGCACGCCCAGGTCCGCGTCGATGCGCTGGGCGATGCCGGGGCGCTGCACCTTGATGACGACCTCTTCCCCCTCCAGCGTCACCGCGCGGTGCACCTGGGCGATGGACGCGGCGGCGAGCGGCTCCGGGTCCACCTGGGCGAACAGCTCGTGCACGTCCTTGCCCAGCGCGTCGCGGATCTGCGCGTGGACGTCCTCCAGCGGGATGGCCTCCACGTTGTCCTGGAGCGTGGCCAGCTCCTCCACGAACTCCGCGGGCAACAGGTCCGCGCGCGTGGAGAGCACCTGGCCCAGCTTGATGAACGTGGGGCCCAGCTCCGCCAGGAAGAGGCGGAAGCGGCGCGCGGTGGACTCGCGGCGGGCCTCGTCGGAGACCTCCACCTTCTCCTTGCGGCCACCGAGCAGGCGCCACACGCCCGCGCGTTCGGTCACCTCGCCAAAACCGTGGCGGGCGGCGATGAGGGCAATCTGCCGGATGCGGTTGAGGTCCTGGAGGTTCATGGCGGAGCGGGCACCGCCGCCGGGGACGGCCGGGCCACGTAGCGCAATAGCACGTAGCCCACCACGGCGGAGAGCAGCGAGCCCGTCAGGATGCCCAGCTTTGCTTCCGCCAACAGTGCCGGCTGTCCGGCGAAGGCCAGCCCCCCCACGAAGAGGGCCACCGTGAAGCCGATGCCGGCCACCACCGCCACCCCGTGCAGCTGCGCCATGCTGCCGCCCGCGGGCAGGGGGGACACGCCCGCCTTCACCGCCGCCCAGGTGAACAGGAAGATGCCCAGCTGCTTGCCCACGAAGAGGCCCACGATGATGCCCAGGGGCAGGGGCTTGAGCAGATCCGAAGGGGACATGCCGGACACGTCCACGCCGGAGTTGGCCAGCGCGAACAGGGGCACGATGCCGTAGGCCACGTACCCGTGCCACAGGTGCACGAAGCGGTTGAGGGGCGGCTCGATGTCCTCCAGCGCCTCCTCGATGTGGAGCAGCTGCGCGCCCCGCGCGGACTCGTCGTCCGGCCGGGACACCAGGCCGTTGACGTACGCGGCCAGCTCCTCCAGCACCTCGCGCCCCGGACGGCTGGGAAGCGCGGGGATGCACAGCCCCAGCACCACGCCGGACAGGGTCGCGTGGATGCCGCCGTGGTGCATGGCGTACCAGAGCGCCACGCCCACGAGCGCGTAGACGAGGCCGTTGCGCACGTAGAAGCGGTTGAGCCCCCAGAGCACCGCGACAAGCCCCGCGCCCACGGCGAGCCACTCCACGTGCAGGCCCGTGCCGTAGAAGAGCGCGATGACGAGGATGCCGCCGATGTCGTCGAAGATGGCGAGCGCGGTGAGGAACACCACCAGCCCGTGGCCCACGCGCGCCTTCACCAGCGTGAGACACCCGATGGCGAACGCGATGTCGGTGGCCATGGGGATGGCCCAGCCGCCTTGCGCGGGGGTGCCGTGGGTGAAGGCGAGGTAGAGCCCCGCGGGCACCACCATGCCCCCCAGCGCGGCGATGAGCGGCAGCAGCGCGCGGGAGAAGGTGCGCAGCTCGCCCGCGGCGAGTTCGCGCTTGATCTCCATCCCCACGAGGAAGAAGAAGAGCGTCATCAGCCCGTCGTTGATGAGCTCGCGGAAGGTGAAGTGGCCGCCGTGGCCCACGATCTCCAGGTGCAGCGGCGCGTCGAAGACGGCGGCGTAGGTGTCGCCCCAGGGGGAGTTGGCCCAGGCGAGCGCGGCCACCGCGCAGAGCGCGAGGAGGATGCCGCTGCTGGCCTCCAGCCGGAAGAAGGCCTGCACCGGGGCCAGGGCCACCTTGAACAGGGCGGGGACGGGAGGACGGTTCGTTATGGGAGGGGTCGCCATGTCGGCGGGCAGCCTGCCGGGGGGCCGTGGGACTGCAAACCGTTTTCGGAACGTGCCCTGCCGAAATGTCGGACGGCGGTGGTAGGCATACGCGCCAGGTAGGGAATCCGGCTCGTTGATCCGGGGGTAAGGTCGTGAGAGAAGGTCGGGGATGGCGGTGACGCAGCAGACGAAGACAGGCAGGGCGGCGGACGGGGTGCTGCCCGACGAGGACACGACTCCGGAAGTCGGAACAGGTGAGCCCCCCGCGGGAGCCCGGGAGATCGCCTCCCTGACCCCGATGATGCGCCAGTACCTGGAGGTGAAGGCGCTCCATCCGGACACGGTGCTCTTCTTCCGGCTGGGTGACTTCTACGAGATGTTCTTCGAGGACGCGGTGAAGGCCTCGGAGCTCCTGCAGATCACCCTCACGGCGCGAGCCAAGGGCGCGGACAAGATCCCCATGTGCGGGGTGCCGTACCACTCCTCGCGCCGGTACATCGCGAAGCTGGTGGAGCACGGCCTGAAGGTGGCCATCTGCGAGCAGGTGACGGAGCCGGGCGCGGGGCCGGGCATCGTGCAGCGCGAAGTCACCCGCGTCATCACTCCCGGAATGGTGCTGGACGACGAGGTGCTGGAGCCGCAGGCCAGCAACTTCCTGGCGGCCGTGGCTTGGGGCGAGGCGGGCTTCGGCGCGGCGCTGCTGGAGGCGTCCACCGGCGAGTTCTACACCTTCGAGGCGCAGGGGCTGTCGGAGCTGGTGGAGGGGCTGTCGCGCGTGGAGCCGCGCGAATTGCTGGTGCCGGCGGGCATGCGTGAAGCGCCAGAGGTGGTGCAGATCTGCCAGCGGCTGTCGCGCGTGCCGGCCGTGGCGGAAGGCGAGGGCGCGGCCTTCGAGCACACGCGGGCCTCCGCGTTCCTGCGCTCGCACTTCAACGTGCAGTCGCTGTCCGCGTTCGGGCTGGACGGCTCGCCGCTGGCCACCGGGGCGGCCGGGGCCGCGCTGCGCTACCTCAAGGACACGCAGAAGACGCCCGCGGCGCACGTGGACCGGCTGTCGCGCCAGGAGCGCGCGGGGTGCCTCGTGATGGACGAGTCCTCGCGGGGCAATCTGGAGGTGCTCAAGAGCCTGCGCGACGGCGGACGCAAGGGGTCGCTGCTGGGCGTGCTGGACCGGACGGCCACGGGCCTGGGCGCGCGTAAGCTGGCGCGGTGGCTGTCCGCGCCGCTGTGCTCGCTGCCGGAGATTGAAGCGCGGCTGGACGCGGTGGAGGAACTGTCCGGCAAGAGCGTGTGGCGCGAGGAGCTGGTGGCCACGCTCAAGGAGGTGGGCGACCTGGAGCGGCTCTGCGGCCGGCTGTCGCTGGGCGCGGGCAACGCGAGGGATTTGCGCGCGCTGGGGCTGTCGCTGTCGCAGCTGCCCCGGCTGGGCGCGGCGCTCGCGCGGTGTGACGCGGCGCTGCTCCAGTCGCTGTCCGGACCGCTGGCCGCGCTGCCGGAGCTGGCGGACCTGCTGATGCGCGCGGTGATGGACGAGCCGCCAGTCATCATCCGCGAGGGCGGCTTCATCCGGCCGGGCTTCCACGCGGACCTGGATGACCTGGTGGCGCTGTCCACCACGGGCAAGGACTACCTGCTCAAGCTGGAGCAGCGGGAGAAGGACCGCACGGGCATCTCTTCGCTGAAGATCCGCTACAACAAGGTGTTTGGTTACTACCTGGAGGTGACGAAGGCGAACCTCCACGCGGTGCCCAAGGACTACATCCGCAAGCAGACCACGGTGGGCGCGGAGCGCTTCGTCACCGAGGAGCTGAAGGAGTACGAGGAGAAGGTCCTCACCGCGGAGGAGCGCCGCGTGGTGCTGGAGCTCCAGCTGTTCGAGGAGCTGCGCACGAAGGTGATTGCCTCGGCGCCGGCCATCCGCTCCGCGGCGGAGGCCGTGGCCACTGCGGACGCGCTGGTGTCGTTCGCGCGGTGCGCGGCGGAGTACGGCTACACGCGGCCCCAGGTGGACTCCGGCGAGGGGCTGACCATCACGGGCGGGCGGCACCCGGTGGTGGAGCGGATGCTGGGCTCGGGCGAGTCCTTCGTGCCCAACGACGTGCGGTTGGATCCGGAGGACGCGCAGCTGCTGGTCATCACCGGCCCGAACATGGCGGGCAAGAGCACGGTGATGCGGCAGGTGGCGCTGACGGCGCTGATGGCGCAGGCGGGCTCGTTCGTGCCCGCGAAGTCAGCGCGCATCGGCCTGTGTGACCGCATCTTCACGCGCGTGGGCGCGGCGGACAACCTGGCGCGCGGGCAGTCCACGTTCATGGTGGAGATGACGGAGACCAGCCACATCCTCCATCACGCCACCCGGAAGAGCCTGGTCATCCTGGATGAGATTGGCCGTGGCACGTCCACGTTCGACGGCCTCTCCATCGCGTGGGCGGTGGCGGAGCACATCCACGACAAGGTGGGTGCGCGCTCGCTCTTCGCCACGCACTACCACGAGCTGGTGGACCTGGCGCGCGAGCGGCCCCGGGTGAAGAACCTGTGCGTCGCGGTGAAGGAGCAGGGCGGCAAGGTCATCTTCCTGCGCAAGCTGGTGCCCGGCGGGGCCAGCCGCTCCTACGGCATCGAGGTCGCGAAGCTCGCCGGGCTGCCGCCGGAGGTGGTGTCGCGAGCCCGCGAGCTGCTCCAGAACCTGGAGTCCGGTGAGCTGGACGACGCGGGCCGCCCCCGCGTGGCGGTGCGATCCACCAAGCGCACGGCGGTGGCGAACGCGGGGCAGCTGGGGCTGTTCGGCGGCGCACCGCAGCCGGCGCCCGTGGCCACGCCGCCCGTGCCTCCCGCGCACGCGGAGGTGCTGGAGTCGCTTCGCTCCGCGAGCATCGATCGGATGACCCCGCTGGACGCGCTCAACCTGCTGGCGAAGTTGAAGCAGGAGCTGGGCTCGGCCTGAAGAAATCCGTCACTTGAGGCCCCCCATCGCGTGCCCTGGCACGCGGTGGGGCCTTTCAGGTCATGAGGCGCCGCACAGTAGGGTGCGCGCCCATGACAATGACAAACACGCCTTCCTGGCGCTGTCTGGCCGTCCTGGCCCTCGCGTTCCTCATGGGATGCGCCGAGGGTGCAATGACCACCACGGGCGGTATTCTGGCTTGCGGACGTGAAGATGGACTTCACGGGGGAGGTTGTTCGGGCCGGAAGCCGGTTCGGCATGGCGAACTGTTGCTGTAACTACCCGGCATTGAGCAACGCTCAGACCGAAGCGTCCCGGAGGAAGTGGAACAATATCCGCACGGGGTTTCGGGAACGGTGGTCAGAAAAGTTCGGAGAGTGGCCCCGCGAGGCCAACGGGGATCCGTACCAAGGGCACCACATCCGGGACCTCAAGCATGGAGGCAACCCCACAGACTGGGACAACATCATCCCATTCCCCAAAGAACTCCACGAAGACCTGCTTACGCCCTACAACCAGTGCTACGCGAGCCAGCCCCCGTGGACGAGTCCCGGAGGCAGCTACCCCTACGGAGAGTAGCCGCATGACGATGACGGCCTTGCTCGAAGAGGTTTCACGCCTCCACCACGTGCACCCTCCCGCGACGCCTGCGCAAATCGATGCGTTCGAACAACGCATGGGGTGGCGCCTGGACGCGGACATGCGCGCGTTCTACCTGCATTGCGATGGGGCCGAACTCTTCGGCCAGTGGAGCCCCGAATACGGGCGAGTCATCGACCCGGCGTTCCGCTTCTTTCCGCTGGCGATGATCCGTCGTGCGCGGGTGGTCATGTTCAAGGATGACTCCGACCGGGCCGGACCCGCGTCGTGGTACGCGGCATGCGAGGTCCGGGACAGCAACTACATCCTCGTGGACGTGAGCGAGCAGCACGACGGCCGATATCCCATCATCGACGGCTACCGCGAAGCGTTCCCGGACCCGTACTACTGCCGCCGCATCGCGGACTCGTTCGGGGAGTTCCTGGCAGGGCCCCTGACATCGAACGAACAGTGGTTCTGGCTTCGCGAAGAGGAGTAACCAGTGCACGGCGCCTGATCTTCTTGAACAGGTTGGGACCGCAAGCATTGACCGGATGACCTGCTGGCGAAGTTGAAGCAGGAGCTGGGCTCGGCCTGAGGGGCAGTGCGGTCGCACGCAATCGCTTCCGTCCTCGTTCGATAATGGAATCAGGACGGAAGCAAAGGGGGCTGTTTCCACAACGGTGCTTCCGTCCGCTTGCCCTGGGGGAGGGCTGCGAATGAGCACCATTTCGAATGCAGGTTCGTCGTCTGGCGTGTCACAGGTGAGCACGACGTGGGAGCCGGAGCCGTATGTTCCGCCCCCGCCGCCTCCACCTCCGCCCGAGCCGCAGGATGCCTTCGTGGCAACCGCGCCGCGCAAGGGGCCGGACCTGCTGGGGTACGGCGCGACGGCTTCCACCCTCTCAACGGCGACGAGCGTCTCGTCCACGCAGGCGGTGTCGGACAGCGCTTCCACCGTGAACGTGTCGGAGGCGTGGACGCTGCTGACGCAGGGGTATTCGCAGGCGCGCAACCTCACCGGCGCGGCGAACGCGGCGCTGGAGAAGGCGGCGGGCAACCCCGCGCTCCAGGCGAAGCTCATTGATTTGTTGCAGGCGACTCCCGCGCGCACGCTGGAGGACGCGCTGTCAAAGGACTTCGCCCATGGCGTGAAGGAGGCGGTGCCCAACCCGCCGCCGCGTCCCCCGGGCGTCACCTCCGTGGGCACGCTGCGCGTGGCGGACAGCGCGCTGGAGGCGGTGGCGAAGCAGGGGAGTCCCACGACGATGAAGCCCGCGCTGGAGGCGGCGGCGAAGCGGGGCCACCTGCTGCCCGCGGACCGCGACGTGCTGGTGTCCTGCCTGGGCCGAGCGGGCGCGGCCGTGGACGCGAAGCTGGATGCGGCGGTGGCCGAGGTGCACACCGCGGAGCTGGCGTACACGGCGGCCCTGGCGGAGCGGGACGCGCTGGAGCAGCGGCTCGCGGGGGACATCGCGTCCTTCGGCCCGTACCTCACCGACAATCAACAGCGCGCGTACATCGAGGAGTTCCGCAAGCTGCACGGGCCCGACTACGCCCGCTTCGAGACGAAGGCGAAGACGCTGGAGGCCGCGCTCGCGCGCAACGCGCCCCAGTTGGAGCAGGCCCTGCGCGGGCCGGATGGCTCCGCGCACGCCCGGTCCATCCAGGCCGCGTACACCGCGCTGGCCCAGTCGAAGGGCGCGGGCGAGGCGCTCAAGTGGGCCGCGAAGATGGAGGCGCCCGGTTCCGCGTTCGCGCCCTTCATGGCGTCGCTGCCGCTGGACACCGTGCGGGAGAAGGCCGTCTCCGGCGCGCTGGTGAGCTTCTACGAGAAGTTCCCCCAGGCCACGCCCACGGAGGCGGTGGACCACATCCAGAAGCTGCTGGTCGACGGGTACCTGTTGCAGCAACTGGGCGGCGCGAAGGTGGACGTCCAGGTCAACAACCTGCCGCAGGCGATGCGCACGGGGCTCGCGGGCCTGCGGGACCTGGCCGCGGGAAGGACCCAGGCGGGATTGAACACGCTGAAGGGGCTGGAGTCCGGCTCGTCGCGGTGGGGCGGGGCGTTCGCGGCGGCGGGGATCGTGCTGGGCTTCCTCCAGTCGAATCAGTCCGCGAAGGCGCAGGATGCCCTGGGCACGTTGTGGGCGAAGACCTTCACGGGCCAGCAGGTCGCCAGCCTCACGAGCACCGCGCTGAACGCGGTGAACAAGTCCGGTGGTGCACTGGTGGCCACGAGGGTCGCGGGAGGCCTGGGCGCCTTCGGGGCCGCGCTGGACCTGGTGGTGCAGGGCAAGGAGATCGCCGCGGGGCAGGGCAACGCGGGGACCGGCCTGTCCATCGCGGGGGACGTGATGGGCATTGTCGGCGGGGCCCTGGTCGCGGTGGGCTCCACGGGCGTGGGAGCCCCGTTGGCGGCGGTGGGCGCGGCGGTCTACATCATGGGCGAGCTGGTCAGCATGAGCATCCTGTCCCGGCAGGCGTACGAGCGCGCGGAGCAACTGCGCACGGAGCAGCGCACGCTGCTGGGCCGCGCGGGCGCGGACGCGGAGCAGGTCACCAACCTGGAGAAGTACTCGTCACCGGAGCAGGTGGCCTCGCTGGTGAAGTCCACCGGGTGGACGCGCGACCAGGTGCTCTCGCTGGGCAAGACCTACCCGGACTTCTTCCCGGCCGCTGCGTCATTCCTTCCGCAGATGGACAAGGTGGCCAACGACTTCGGGCTCACGCCGGAGCAGCGCTTCAAGATGCTCCACGGGATTGGCGCGAACGGCCGGGATGGCAAGGGCAGCGCGCATGCGCTGACCAAGTTCGCGGAGGCGGTGCGCAACTACCCCAAGAACTCGGTGGGCATCACCGTGCCACCGGGCCTGTCGAAGAAGGAGCAGTGGATCCACTTCCTCCGGGAGATGGGCAACCGCACGGGCTCCTACGACGGTCAAGGCCCCAGCAACGCGGCCATCTTCCTGGAGCGGTTGAACCGCTGACGCGGGCGCGGCAGGTCCACGACAGCGTGCGGACGAACGGCGGGTAGGGCGCCAGGAGGCGTGGGGACGCTGCTCGCGCAGCGGTTGCCTATCCTACGGGATGACCCCCACGCGAAAACCGCCGCCGCTCCTCCAGACGGTGCTCGTTGCCACCGACTTCTCACCCGCCGGAGCGCGCGCCGTGGAGCGGACGGCCCACCTGCCGCTCGCCCCGGCGGCGGCCGTCACCCTGGTGCACGCACTGCCGGGACGGGCGCCCAAGGAGTTCGTGGAGCAGGCCCGGGAGCGGGCCGGAAGGACGCTGGCGGTCGTCGCCCACGAACTCCACGCCTCGCTTCACGCCGCGGGCTCCAGCGCCTCCGTCGAGGCGCGGATCGTGTTCGGGAAGCCGGCCCCCACGCTCGTGCGCCAGGCCGAGTCTACTGGCGCGGACCTGGTCGTCCTGGGCCGCCATGGCCGCCGGCCCGTGCGGGACCTGTTCCTGGGCTCCACCGCCGAACACGTCATCCGGTACGGCCCGTCCCCGGTGCTCGTGGTCCACGGGCTCGTGGAGGAACGGTACCGCCGTCCCCTGGTGGCCGTGGACGCTGAGGAGACGGCGCGGCACGCCGCGGGCTTCCTGCCCGCCCTGTTGGAGCCGCGCACCTCGCTGCGGCTCATCCACGCGTACGAGTCGCCGTTGGAATACATGGTCTTCCCAGGGCTGACGCGCGAGGAGCGCGCGCGGTACCGGGAGCGGTTCAAGGACTCCGCGCTGCGCCAGCTCCGTGCGCTTCACCGGCATCTGGACACCCTGGACCTGCGCTACCGTCAGGCCCTCGAGCACGGCAGCCCGTACTCCATCATCCTGAAGGAGGCGCGCCGGCACCGGGCGGACCTGCTCGCGCTCGGCACCCAGGCTCGCTCCGGCGTGTCGCGCTTCCTGCTGGGGAGCGTGGCGACGGACGTGATTCGCGAGGCCAGCTGCGACGTCCTCGTGGTCCGGCCCCCCGAGTAGGTGCGCGGCAGCGGACCGTCACCGGTCGCAGTTATGGGTGTTGTCCACGAGGGTCCGCTCGCGCTCCTGGGGATACAGCGTGTCGCCGTCGATGACGTACTTCACCCGCGTCTCATAGACGTTGGGGCCCGCCGTGCAGCCGGCCCCGATGGAGAGGAGCGTCACCGTCGGCCCCGCTCCATCCAGGGTGGGGATGAACCCCGACTGCTTCGCGAACTCATTCATGCGGGGGTCGCCACTGCGCTCGTCGAAGCCGAGCAGCTCTCCGTCGGGAGCTCGCAGCATCACGCGCAAGGCCTGGAGGGTCGGCTTGTACGGATCCTTCGACTCCGGGCCCTGCAGCAGGACGGCCGTCAGGGTGCCGGCCTTCTTCTTCCACGACTTCGACTGGACGACGCGCCACTCGGGGCCCAGCTGGGGGCACGCCAGGGGCTCCGCCCACGTCACGTCGCGCGCGTACACGGCCGGCTCGAAGGCCTTGAGCGTCTCCAGCACCTTCGACCCCGCGGCCGGCTCACAGGCGCCGAGCACCACCACCACGAACCCCGGCTTGAGCCCCGGTACGGTGCCGCTCTGGACGATGCGCGGGTAGCCCTCCGCCACCTTCAGCGTGCCTGCCCATTCTTTCGTCTTCGCGCGCGCCTGCCACCGGCCCAGGGACGCCTCGGCTTCAGCGGTGTCCTTGCCGCCACCCCAGATGAGGAGCTGGGCCGGCCGGGGCGGCTCCGCGCCCGCCACGCCCGTCCATGCCAGTACGGCCGCCACCAACACGAATCCGCTCGCCTTCATGATGTCCCCCTGTGGGTCCGACCCGACGGCGAGGAATCCTACAATGCGCGGCCGACGCGCGCCGCTCATGACGGGCCCCAACCGCATGGGCTCCCATGACGGCCTGGTCCCCATTCGGTGAATACCTATGAAGTCCATCGTATGGACTTTTCAGGTCTACCTGATGAAGACTCCACGGACGGCGTGACCGCGCCCTTTCTCATGCCCCCGAGGAGTCATGCCTACGTCCACCACCGAAAGCGGAGGAAGCACCCGGCCCACACGTCGCCCGCCACCGCCGACGCCTGATGCGCCGCGCTTCCTCTTCTCCGTGGAGGGCGTCCGTTACGAGGCCATCCGCGAGCTGGTGTTGATGCAGACGGGGGAGTTGCTGATGCTGGCTCGACGGCAGGTGGAGTCAGACACCGCGATGCCGGGCCTCTGCTTCGTGCGGCGGCTGCCCAATCCCTCCACCTACCTGCGCCGCAAGCGCCTGATGGAGGAGGTGCAATTGGCTTTCCGCCTCAACCATCCAGGCATTGCCCAGGTCCACTTCCGCAAGGTGCACGAGGACGCCCTGCACGTCGTCATGGAGTACGTGGACGGGCCTTCGCTGGAGACGCTGGTGAGCGCGGGCGTGGCCCGGGGGCGGCCCGTATCGGAGGCTTTTGCGCTCTACGTGGGCGCGGAGCTCGCGGAGGCGCTGCACCACGCGCACACGCTGACGGACGACGAAGGCAAGCCGCTGGGCGTCATCCACCGCGACGTCAATCCCCGGCATGTCTACGTGGGCGCGCATGGCGGCGTGAAGCTGACGAACTTCGGCGCGGCCTACTCGCTGGTGGTGGGCCGCGAGCAATCTCCCATGCGCCTCGTCCGCGGGGACGTGGCCTATGCCTCGCCCGAGTACCTGGAGAAGCAGCCGCTGACGCCGCGCTCCGACGTCTTCAGCCTGGGCGTGCTGCTGGTGGAGTTGCTCACGGGCACGCACCTCTTCGACGTGCAGGACGTGCCCCGCGCTTCGAAAGGGCTGGCCCCGCTCGACATTGAAATCCTCCCCTCCTTGCCGCTGACGCAGATGCGCATCCTGCTCTCCCGCTTCAGCCAGGCGGATGTCGAGGTCGCCGTGGCGAAGCTGTCTCCGGATGTGAAGGCGCTGCTTCACACCGCCCTGCGCGCCAACCCCGAGGAGCGCTTCGCCACGGCGGCGGACCTGCGCGACGCGCTCCGGCCCGCGCTGGCGAAGCGGCATCCGGGGTATGGCCGGCAGGAGGCCGCCGGGGAGATGGCCCGCGTGCTGTCCGAGGGCAGCTGCCTGCGAGACGCGGTGGAGTTCGGCGAAGGGGGCCTCTTTCCGGAAGGGCTGGAGGCGCACGAGTTCGAAGCCCCACCGAAGCGGAAGTAGTGGCCGTCAGCGGGTCAGGACCGTGGCGACGTGGAGGAGCGCTTCGAGCTTCTCCGCGTCCAGCTTGCGCGCGAGGTAGAGCAAGCGGCGCAGCGCGGGGGGCTCATCCTCACGCGCGCGTGGGCGCTGGCCCTTGCGGCCTCGCACCAGGGCGGTGAGGCCCAGCATGTCCTCCGGCGACACCTTCAGCTCCGTGCAGATGCGGTAGAGCGTCGGGACGCTGGGCAGCATCTTGCCGCGCTCCAGGCGGCTGTAGACGGTGGAGAGGAGGCCTACGCGCGGGCCCACCTCGGCCTGCGTCAGGCCCTGCTCCTCGCGGGCCGCGCGGGCGATTCTGCCGATGGTGATGGCCAGGTCTTCATTCATGGATGCTATGTACTTGAGAGAGTCAGGGGAGTGCATCCATCGGGTCGCATGCGCGCGGCCAGCGCTTCCCGAGGAAGGACACCATGAGGCCGCCACCCGCCATCCTGCCGCCCGGGGCCGAGGTGCTGGGCTACACGGTGGAGCACCCGCTGGGGCAGGGCGGCTTCGGCACGGTGTACCTCGCGCGCAGCGCGGGGCAGCCCTTCGCCTTGAAGCTGCTGCACCTGCCGGGCGTGGGAGAGCGGGTGGAGCGTGAAGTCTCCATCCTCTTGAAGTTGCGCCACCCCAACGTGGTGGGGCTTCAGGGGTATGGCCTGTGGCCGCCCGGGGCGCCGCAGTTCGCCGCCATCGCCATGGAGTACGTGGACGGCCGCCGGCTGGACGTCTGGGCGGACGAGGAGAACCCCACGGCGCGGCAGGTGGCGCGCGTGGCGCTGGACGTGGCGAGGGCGTTGGCGGCTTCGCACGCGGCGGGAGTGCTTCACCGGGACGTGAAGGAGGCCAACGTCATGGTGCGGGCCTCGGACGGCCTGGCCAAGCTGGTGGACTTCGGCATTGGCGACTACGAGGGCGCGCGGGGGCTGACGGTGGACATCCTGCCGCCAGGGACGCCGGAGTACCGCGCCCCGGAGGCATGGCGGTTCTTCCGGCAGCATGTGCATTCGCCTGGAGCCCAGTACAGCGCGGGCCCGTCGGATGACTTGTGGGCGCTGGGCCTGGTGCTCTACGGGCTGCTGACGGCGCGGAAGCCCTTCGATGGAGCGGACGACCCCGGCTTCATCGAAGCCGTCATGGTCAGCGAGCCGGTGACGCCACACGAGGTGAACGCGCGGGTACCTCGAGCGCTGAGCGACGTGTGCATGCGCCTTCTGGAGAAGACGCCGGAGACACGCACGTTGAGTGCCCTGGCCGCCGTGACGGAATTGGAGCGGGTGCTGGGGGACGCGGACGCGACGTGGGACGTGCCGCTCTGCGATGCCTTCCGCGAGGACACCGCGACGACGGAAGGGGGCAGGGACACCGAGGACCGGTGGCTGCATGCGCCGCTCTACCGTCCACGGCGTGGCAAGCGTGCGCCGCTGCCTGCCGGTTCAACGCCGACGGCGCCTGGAACCCCCGTGAAGTCGGCACCCAAGCCGCGCAGGAGTTCCCCGCCATGGGTCCTGGTGGCGCTGCTGCTGATGTTGGTCGTGGTGGGGGCGACGTTGCTGCTTCGAACGCCACGTGTCACCGGGCGCTCTCCGGCCCGTCAGGAAGTAGCGCCCTCTGGCGAGTCGCCTCAAGCTGACCGCGCCGCAGTTCCCACCGGGCCGAAGGCCACCGCCGCGGCCGTCGCGCTCCCCGCGACGCTCCAGGAGGATTCAGCCACCGTGACGACGCCGTCGAAAGCCACGCAGCCTCTTCAGCTCCCCTCGAAGCCCACGAAGAAGGGAGTGGCCGTCATGGCCCGTGCGGTGAGCGCGGCGGCGGCTTGCACGGCACTCGCGTGCCCTGGGCCGCAGGTGCGACCGCCTCCGCCGCCTGAGCCGTGTCCGGTTGGAGCGGTGAAGGCCATGGCGAAGCGGGGGATAGACATCGGGGACAAGCAACCGGCGCGCTTCGCGACGGGAGACCCTCGGATCATTTCAATCGGAGAGGGCCCTGTTGAAATCAACCTCATTGGTCGCTGGAAAGGGCTGCCGGGCAACAGCATCGTGTCAGGGCGGAGCATCGTGCGTGACCGTGTCTATGCTCGCCTCACCTGGGCGACGACGCCACAGGGTGACAGTTTCCCTGTCTGTTTTGATGTTTTCGCCGAAGAGGGACCGCGAGGGATGGCGCGAGAAGCAGGCGAGGATTCCCCCTCCCGGGCGCGTATCTGGACGACGGCTTATGTGAAGGCGGTCGCTGAGTTCGAGTAGCGACTCCAACGGAAAGATTGTCGAGTGCCTTCGTTATCGCTTGTCGTTCTGCTGGGACTGCTCCTCGTTGGGAATACGGCGGTTGCACAGCTGGAGCTTGCGTCCTCCGTGCCAGGTGCACGACGCATCGAGCTGACACCGGAGGGGGCTGGGAAAGTCACGGAAGTAGGGGTCAGCCCAGGCCTCTCCACGATGCTTCTCTTCGACTCGGAGTTGCAGCGGGAGGGCATCGAGCTGGAAGGCAGACATCGCTTTTCACTGGTGGACGTGGGACAGGCCACCCTCAGGCTTGTGCCGACGGCGAGCGCCACGCCAGGCGAGCGCTTCAAACTGGTGGTGCGCTTCCGGGACGGTGCGGCGCCATTGACCGCGGTGTTCCTGTTGAAGGTGCATCCGGCGAAAGCGGAGGCCACCATCGAGATCTACCGGGAGCAGCGGACGATTGAGACGTATCAGCAAGAAGTCCGGGATGCGCGCGCGGAGGTCTTGCGTTGCAAGGAGGAACTGGCGCGCATCGTGTCTGAGCACGAGGCGCCGGGGGGACTGACGGGGCTCCTCTTCAATGACGGGTTGGACCCGAACGGGGTGGCGGGTCAAGTCCTGACCAAGGCCGTCGCGAAAACGGCGGCCAATGGACTGGGGGCTGCCGTCGTCAACAGCTATCGCTCTACCAGGCTGGTGGCGGTGGATGTCTGGATTGAAGTAAGGATTGGAACGCTGCCCTGGACAGCAGAGGGTGCGACACTCAAAAGCAGGTCAGGCGAGGAGTTGAAGATCCTTCAAGTGTGGCAGTCAGAGCCAATCCTGCCAGGCCCCACTGGGCGCGTGATTGTCGAGGCCGAAGCTCCGGCGGCTGCTGTCCAGGGGCCCTTCTCGCTCAAGCTCTGGGAAGCAGACGGGCCACGCAGCATCACGCTCGGCAACGTCACGTTCCCCTGAACCCTCGCGCCAAACACCAGGCTGACGACATGGGGACGGAAGGGGTCAGGAGCCAGCGGCTGCACCGGGGCCCGTGACGTCCGTGAACCTTACGCCGGTGATTCCCGCGCGCTCCAGGGCGTCCTTGATCTCCTCGGATACGATCAAGGCCACGGTCCAGCCCCGGGTTCGGAACACCTTGGCGCCTTCCACCTTCGCCGTGTCGATGCGCATCCCGGACACCGAGGAGTACATCCCCACCTTTTCGGGCATCCCGTCCTCCGGCGTCCAGTAGCGCACCTCTTCGCACGCAGCATCGTCGATGCACTTCACCAGCCGGGTGGCATTGAGGATGAAGTGCTGAGCGGGCTGGGAGTCGAGCTCCACTGGGATGATCTGCACGTCGTCAGGCGCCACATCGGTGAAGACGGAGGCCACCCGAGCATGGACGACCGGGACGCTGAATGCCGCGTGGGAGTAGTCGAGCGGTTTGCCAGAGATCTTGATGGGGATCCGGATGCGCTCTTCTGGGGTCGCCCGTTGCCCGATCCTGAACTGCCACGGGTCATCGAGCTTCCGGCCCGCCTCATCAAGCGGATGGCCCAGTTCCCACCGGCCGGAGAGGTACACATCATCCGTCAACTTGAAGAACCGCTTCGGCATGAGGCAATTTTCCGTCATTCGGTTCGGGTTACCAGCCGGTTGAGCTTGGTTCCCTGCTCCGAGATTTCACGCGCCAACACACCGAGGATTTTCGTCAGCGCCTCCCGGCAACGCTCGATGCTCTTGCAGGTCAATGTTGCTTCGTCCAGCCGCTCGTAGATCTCCTCGTGGTACTCCCTCGGGTGTGGCCCCTTGTGGCCCGGGACGCGGACCTGGTTCGTTGCATCTTCTAGCGACATGCCCGCCCGGTCGAAGATTTCCTGGTACCTCGGCGTCCAAGGCCCTCCGTTGTTGGTGGACGTGCTGAACTTGTCGGAGGCGATGTGGTGCCAAGCGCCTTCCGCATCCACTGGGGCCGTGTTGCTGGCGCTTGTCCCTCGTGCCGCCATGGCCAGCGCACCCGGAGCGAGCGTGATGGTGACGGCCCCCTCGGCGGGTACAGCCACCGAGCCCACTTCCGCGATTGCAGAGAACCGGAAGCCGCCCTGGACCTCGGCCAGCCGCGCCGCTTGTACCGACCCCGGAAGCCCCGATGCCTTGGCCGCCAGCCCCGCAGTGCTTCCAATCGCGGCAGTCGCAAGCATGATGAAGACACGCGCCGCGTTCTCGCCCATGACCTTGCCGTACTTTTCGCCAGCCGTGCGTACCGCGTCGAAGGTCGTGGCGACTGCTATCTCCTCGGCAAGCTGCCGCCACCCTGCGATCAGGGTCCAAACAGTATCCGCCCCCAAGTAGGCAATGAGGCACGCCGTCAGGGTGGCGGCCACGCCCTTGCTCACCGGCTCAGGCATCAACCAGAGGCCGAGATACACGGCCATGGCCGTGATGATGGTGTTCCGCACCGCTACGGGATCCACCATCTCCCCCCAACGCTTTCTGGGTCTCGTCCAGGACCGAGGCCATGGCGAGTTGGAGCGCCAAGGTGCGCTTGGCCTCTTCGCCGAGAGTGGGTCCGTCCTCCAGCAGATGCAGGCAGTCTCGGGTGCGCTGCGTCCGCTCGCACCAGCGGCCATAAGCGCTCGTGAGCTCTGAATCCGCCACCGGCCTCCACGCTCTGGCCGGTGGAAGGTGGTCCTTATACGACTCCTGTCCCGAGCCAACAGCCACGAGTTGGAGTCGCCCCCATGCACCTCCATACGCATCATTCGCAGGGAACCAGAACAGCCTTCGAGCATCTGATCGCGGCCTCGCGGAATGAGACACGTCCTGGCCCAACTTCGCCACGGCTTCCTCGAAGTCGCCCTCGTCCAATTCCACCGGTCTGGCGCTGGAGCGTGGGACGAAAGTAATGGGCTTGCCCTGGCCTGTGTCGAGACGTACCGCTCTTGTCGCGCTACTGCACCCGGCCAGCATCACCACCAGCAAGGGGATCAACCATCGAGGCAGCATTCGGAACCCTCCTGGCATGGCATCTGGATCCGGCACGAATGCAGCGCACGCAGCAAGCGTGAAGTAGGCTTCGCGCCCGCCATGCAGCTCGCCATCCCCCATGCTCCCCGCGCTGTCCGACTCGCCCAGGTGCCCGGGGCGGTGGCGCGCCTGGTGCGTGGCGTGGTGCTGGGTTTGACGATCATCGCCGTGCTGGGCCTGGGCGCCAGCTACGTCGGCCGCTACTTCATCGAGGAGCAGCGCTTCACGTCCCGCGCGGAGCTGGTGGACGCGGTGGTCGGCGCGAGCCACGCGCCGCCCCCGGACAAGCGCGAGGACGCGGAGGGCACGCTGGACGTCCTCTACACGTTCGCGAACGAGGACCACTCCGTGTCGGGCGTGCGCACGAGCGCGGACCACGCGGCCTCCCTGGGCCATGGCGCCCGGGTGCAGCTGCTGGTGGATCCGTCCCAGCCGGGACGTCCTCGCGAGGCAACCCATGCCCGGGCGCGGGCGGCCCGGGTGGGCCTCCTGCCCTGGGGCCTGGGGCTGGGTGCGCTGGTGGCGCTGGCCGGATTCGCCTGGGAGGTGCGGCGGCTGTGGCGCCGGGAGGTGGTGCCCCTGCGCCTGGGCGCGCTGGTGTGGCTCACTCCGGATGACGGCTATCTGCCGGAAGGGAAGGGCGAGGCGGAGTTCCCCGCGCACTTCTTCCGCCAGGACGTGAAACACGCCGTGCGGGCGCGCTGCCGTCCCCAGCGGGCCCCGGTGCGCAACGGCGGCAAGGTGCTGGCGGCCGTGGTTCCGGCCGAACCGGGCTGGTGCCGCGTCATCGACGAGGAGCTGGCGCGGACGCTGGGCTGGGTGCGCTGACGGACGGACCGGTGGGGTTGAAAAGTTGCTGCCCCCCGGAGGCCGTGTGACACACGCCTGTAGCTGCAACGTCCGGAGGCTTCCATGCGCGTACGCTTCTCCCACTTCGTGCTGCCCGTGCTGCTCCTCACGGCTCCGAGCGCCGTCGGAGCCAGCAAGCGCAACGAAGCCGAGGAGGCGTATCAGCAGGCCCGCCGCTCCTACTACACGCTGAAGGACGACGCGTCCCGCCGCAAGCTGCGCCACCACTGGCTCAACGTGGTGCACCGCTTCGAGGCCGTGGCCACGCGCTTCCCCAAGAGCGACCGCGCCCCGGACGCACTCTTCACCGCGGGCGACCTGCTCCAGGAACTGAGCCGCATCTCCTTCGTGGAGGAGGACCTGCACGCGGCCATCGCGGACTACTCGAAGCTGGTGGAGGCACACCCGAAGCACCGGCTCGCGGATGACGCGGCGCTGGCGCTGGCGCGCATCCACGTCAACCGCCTGGACAAGCCCGAGGCGGCCCGGAAGATCCTCAACGAGTCGCTGGCCACCAACCCCAAGGGCGACCAGGGCAAGGAGCTCAAGGCGCTGCTGGCCTCGCTGCCCCCGTCCAACCGGACGCCGCCCGCGAAGCCCACGGTGAAGCCGCTGCCCCCGGTGGTGAAGTCCACGCCGGACACCGCTGTCGCCGCCGCGAATCCCAGCTCGCCGCTGGTGGAGGCCATCTCCAAGCTGTCGCGTGAGCCGTCGCCCGTGTCGCCGCGCCTGGATCCGAGCGCCCTGGCTTCGGGCCCCGCCGCCGCGAAGGACCCGGCGGCGAACATCGTGGACGCGCCCACCGTCGCCGACCGGGCCATGGACGTGAAGGACGCGGCGAAGGCTCCGGAGGCCGTGGCGTCCTCGCACGGGACGTCCCAGTCCGCGAAGCCGGAGGCCGTGGCGTCGAAGGCGCCCGCCGCCGTGACGGACAGCGCTCCGGTGACGAAGCCGGCCCAGCCCGAGGCCGTGGCGTCGAAGGCCCCTCGCCCGGAGGCCCCGCGCCCGGTGACGGCGCCCGTGGACGCGCAGGTGGCGCAGGCGCGGCTCAAGGCGGTGGCGAAGCAGTCGCGCAACGCGGAGCTGACGCTGGCGGAGCAGCTGGGGCTGAAGGTGCGGCGCGTGGTCATCGACCCGGGCCACGGCGGCCATGACTCCGGCGCGGTGGGCAAGGCGGGGACGAAGGAGAAGGAGGTGGCGCTGGCCATCTCCAAGAAGGTCGCGGACGGCCTGCGGGAGAAGGGCCTGGAGGTGGTGCTCACCCGCGACGACGACACCTTCATCCGCCTGGAGGACCGCGCGAAGCTGGCCAACGAGGCGCACGGCGACCTGTTCATCTCCGTCCACTGCAACTCGGCGGCGACGCACAAGCTGCGCGGCATCGAGACGTACACGCTCAACACGTCCGCGGACCGCTACTCCATCCGCCTGGCCGCGCGGGAGAACGCGTCGTCCGAGAAGGGCATCAGCGACCTGCAGTTCATCCTGGCGGACCTGGCCACCAAGGCGAACACGGAGGAGTCGTCGCGGCTGGCGAACGCCGTGCAGCACAGCCTGGTGACGGGCCTGTCCGGCCAGTACGACGGCATCAAGGACCTGGGCCACAAGGAGGCGCTGTTCTACGTGCTCCTGGGCGCGAAGATGCCCGCCATCCTGGTGGAGACGTCCTTCCTGTCGCACGCGGAGGAGGAGAAGCGCCTGGCGTCCGAGCGCTACCAGGACGAGGTGGCGAAGAACATCGTGCTGGGAGTGGAAGAGTTCCTCGGTGATCGCAGCCGCATGGCCAAGGTAGACTGACGCGTTCGTCGTCAGTCCCCCATGGCCGAGCAGTCTCCCCC
>NZ_RAWK01000119.1 GCF_003612165.1 Corallococcus aberystwythensis
TTGCAAGACGGGGCGGCGGCGGGTGCGCGTGGGGCGCAAGGGCGTGGGGAGCATCTGGATGGGCGTGGCGCCCGAGACTTTCGGCCTGCCATTTCAGGGCAGGCGAGCGGAGCGAACCAGTTCATGGAACGGCACGGCCGCAGCAGTGAGCGCGCGCTCCTGCTCATCATCGAGGACGACACCGGCGTGCGCGAAGGCCTGATGGACCTGCTCGCACCGCGCTTTGACGTGCTGGCCGCTTCGGACGCGGACGCGGGCGTGGAGCTGGCGCGCGAGCACCGCCCGGACCTGGTGCTGCTGGATCGCTTCCTGCCCTCCGGGGATGGGCTGGCGGTCCTGGAGACGCTCCAGGGCGACGTGCGCACGGAGATGGTGCCCGTCATCTTCCTCACGGGGGACGCGGACGAGGCGACCCTGGAGCGATGTCTGGAGATGGGCGCCGTGGACTTCATCCACAAGCCGGCGAGCTCGCGCGAACTGCTCGCCCGCATCGACCGCGCGGTGCGCCAGAGCGAGCAGCAGCGCAAGCTCCAGGTGCTGGCGCAGACGGACGCGCTCACGGGCCTGGCGAACTTCCGGGCGCTGTCGGTGCGGCTGGAGGACGAGTTCAAGCGGGCCCTGCGCTACGGCTACTCGCTGAGCGTGGTGGTCATCGACCTGGACCACCTGAAGGCCATCAACGACGGCATGGGCCACGACGTGGGCAACCGCGCCATCCTGGCCCTGGCCACCCTCATGCAGGGCAACCTGCGCGAGTCCGACTTCGCGGCGCGCTTCGGCGGCGACGAGTTCGTCGTGCTCCTGCCGCACCAGACGTCGCTGGAGGCCGCGGTGTTCGCGGAGCGCCTGCGCTCGGAGCTGCGCGGCGTGAACGTGCAGCGCGGTGACGGGCGCCCGGCGCCCTTCGGGTTGAGCATCAGCGTGGGCGTGGCGGACCACACGGCCGACTCCCCGCGTGAGAGCACGGAAGCCTTGCTGAAGGCGGCGGACGCCGCGCTCTACGAGGCCAAGCGGGAGGGGCGCGACCGGGTGGTGGTGTACGGCCAGTCGCTCCACGCCCCCTCGGCACAGCGGCACTGACGGCGGGAAGGGAACGAGGGCGCGCGATGAGCGGGACCAGCAAGCTGTCGAGTGGTTCGAGGGTGGCGATCGTCGGCGGCGGTATCGCTGGAGCGGGGCTCGCGGCCTCTCTTCTCTTCAACGGCCGTGCGCGGGGCGTGGCCCTGGACGTGCGCGTCTACGCGGGGGGCACCGAGGAGCGCACCGCGCCCCCTGCCCTGCTCACGCCGGAGTGCCGCTCGCGGCTCGCCGCGCTGGGCTGCCGCATCCCGCCCGAATGGCGCGCGCATGAACTGCGCGGCGTGGAGGTGATCTCCCAGGGCGAGCGCGAGCTGCTGCCATGCGCGGCCGGCGGCCTCTGGGTGGTGGACGGCTGGCCCAGGGGCGAAGGCGGCCTGGACATGGTGCGCCACGTGCTGTCCACGGCGGCCAGCGCGCAGGGCGCCCGGTTCGTGAACCGCCACGTGGAGCGCGTGGAGCGGCAGGCGCCCGCCCCGGACGCGCCCACGGCGGTGCGCAACGCGGGGCCGCTGGTGGTCCGCGCGCAGGGCAGTGGTGAGCGCTTCCACGCGGTGGCGCTGGCCGCGGGCGCGGGGCCGCTGTTGGGTGACGCCTTCTTCAAGGGCTTCCGTCCGGCGCCGTCCATGCCGGCGGTGCAGGCGCGGCTTCAGGGCGCGATGACGGGCCGGGACCTGGCGCCGGTGGCGCGCCTGTGGGTGGCCCCGCTGCCCTCCGTGGATGCGCTGTTCCTCATCCCGGGTGCGTCGTCCGTGTACGCGCTGGCCTACGGCGCGGCGGTGACGCCGGCGGACCTGTGCCAGGTGCTGATGATGGCCGCGCGCGACGGCCTGCTCGAGGAGGGCTTCGAGGTCGCCGCGTTGGAGACGACGCGCCTGCCCTTCGGCCCCGGCCGCACGCTGGTGGCGCCCGGGCAGCTGGCGGTGGGCCCCGCGGCCTTCGGCCACCCGCTGCAGGTGGGCCTGTCGGAGACGCTGGCGTCGTGCAGCCGCGCCGCGGTGGCGCTGCTGGATGGCGGACTGGACGCGCCGTCGCTGGAGCGCCGCTACGTGCGCGACGGGCTGGGCGAGCTGATGGAGGACGCGGCGGCCGGAGCGCGCTCCATCACCTGGCTGCGCCGCGCGGGCAAGCGGGCCCCGGCGGCGTTCGTCGCGGCGCGCGCGAAGCACTCGGCGGGCGGCGTCTACGGCGGCGGTGTGCTGGGCCTGAGCTCCCCCACCCCGCTGGGCCTCCTGTCCGCGGCGCGCTGGTCGGGCGTGCGCGAGGTGGTGGGCTCGTGGCTGCGCACGCCGATGGAGCCCGTGCCCACGCTGGTGCCGGAGGTGGAGCCGGACCTGTACTACGTGGTGGACGACGACGCGGACACGCGCGAGGCGCTCACGCTGCTGTTGGAGAGCACCGGCGCGCGCGTGGTGTCCTTCGCGGACGAACTGGCGCTGTTCTGCGCGGTGGCGCGCCGTCCTCCCACCGCCATCCTGTTGGACGTGGTGCTGCACTGGGTGGACGGCCTGCGCCTGTGCGAAGGCCTCAAGCAGCACCCGCTCACCCGCGACACCCGCGTGCTGGTGATGAGCGGCCTCAACCGTCCGCACGTGCGCCAGCGCGCGCTCGACGCGGGCGCGGAGGCCTTCCTCCCCAAGCCGGTGAACCCGGACCGCCTCCTCTGCCAGCTCACCGGCCGCGTGCCGGACCCGCTCGCCGCGCCGCGTGAAATCCTCCGCCCCGCCGTCGTGGAAACATTTGGCGAAGACCGTTTTGCCTCCTGATACCTACCTGCACGCAACCGCGATCACATCGACGGGATAATCCCTACAAAAGCATGAAGTTTCGCACTTCATGCTCCATCCAAAGGGAACCCCTCATGCTCGCCTCGAAGCTCTTTCGCGTCGGTCAGTCGTCGTCCCGGTTGCTCAAGCACACCCCGGAGATCACCCGTTCGTTGTCCACGAAGGTCCCGTCGGAGCAGGCGCTGAAGGAGCGTGCGGATCAGAACCGCGTCCGCTTCCAGCAGCACGACATCATGAGCGACATCATGCGCGCCGAGGACGGGCGTGACGGCGGCAACAACCAGCTGGCGCCGCGCATCCGGCCGGACGTGGACCTGGTCCGCCGCGACAACTTCCCGTTCAACGAAGTGCAGCCGACGTACGACACGCCGAAGTCGGCCATCGACCGCGGCGGCCAGCTGCAGCCGGTGGAGCCCAGGGACCGCTCGGTGACGCTGACCGCGCACGTGGACGGCGCGAAGGACACCAAGGCCCACTCGCCCTACACGTCCTTCAGCGGCGTGCCCGTGGGCGTGGATGGCCGGGCCACGGAGAAGAAGCTCGTGGACAACCCGGACTACGGCAAGCACCGCATCGTCCACAACCCGGCCCAGGACGCGAAGGGCGGGGACGTGTTCGACCAGTTCGACATCCAGCGCGACATCCGCACGTCCACGCATCCGGGTCTGGACGAGACGGCCGTGAACCGCAGCCAGCCCGGCAAGCCGGTGTGGCAGCCGGAGCCGCACGAGCGGAGGTTCCTGGCGGACGTCGGCGTGGATCCGACGAAGCCCAGCTTCACCTACCGCGAGCGCGCGATGATGAACTCCGCGCGGGATCAGGAGTACCTGGTGCGCGGCACCATCCACGACTTCACACTGGAGCGTCCGGATGATCAGGGCGGCCTGAAGCCCGTGTCGCGCGACCAGTTCGCCGACCTGTTCGACGACGCGCACAAGAGGACGAAGTAGACCCGGGCCGGGGTTGTGGGATGGGCGCCCCGTGCGCAGGGTGCGCACCCCATGACCCCTTCCCGCCTCTTCGCAGGTGCCCTGCTGTGCCTCTCCGTGGCGTGCTCGGACAAGACGACGTCCAACAACGGTGATCAGACCCCGCTGGAGGTGGCCATCCCCACGCCGCAGGTGCCTCCGAAGGAGGACGCGGTGCGCGCGGTGTCGGTGCCCAACAACCTGGTGAAGCCCGCGAAGCAGCCGTTCGGCGCGGAGCGCCTGGCGCAGCTGCGCGTCCCCGCGGGCTTCCAGGTGGGCGTCTTCGCGCAGGGACTCACGAACCCGCGCAAGCTCGCGGTCCGCCCCAGTGGCGCCGTCTACGTCACCGAGCGCGAGGCCGGCCGCGTCACCCTGCTGCGCGACACGAACGGCGACGGCACGGCGGACACGAGCGTCGTCGTGGCGAGCGGGCTGGGCTCGAAGAACGCGGGCGTGCACGGGCTGGCGCTCCAGGGCGACCGGCTCTTCATGATCACCGACAAGCAGGTGTTCGTCGCGCCGGTGAACCCGGATGACACGCTGGGGCTGCCGGCGCGCATCATCGACGGGCTGCCGGACGCGGGGCAGCACCCCAACCGGACGCTCGCCTTCGGGCCGGACGGCAAGCTGTACGTGTCCGTGGGCAGCACGTGCAACGCATGCGCGGACGCCAACCCGGAGAACGCCACGCTGCTGCGCTTCGAGCCGGATGGCACGGGCCGCGCCGTCGTCGCGAAGGGGCTGCGCAACACCATCGGGTTCGCATGGCACCCGGTGTCCGGGCAGCTGTGGGGCATGGACCACGGCTCGGACTCGCGCGGGGACGACTATCCTCCGGAGGAGCTCAACCGCATCCAGGAGGGCGCGGACTACGGCTGGCCCTACTGCCTGGGCAAGCAGGAGCCGGACGCGTTCCTCAGTCAGGAGCCGCCGGACATGCAGTCGCGGCCGGAGTACTGCGCGAAGACGCAGGCACCGGTGCTGGAGTACCAGGCGCACTCGGCGCCCATGAGCCTGACCTTCTACACGGGCACCCTCTTCCCCCAGGACTTCCGCGACAACGCCTTCGTGGCGATGCGCGGCTCCTGGAACCGCAACCCGCCCACCGGCTACAAGGTCGTCCGCGTACGCTTCGACGCGCAGGGCACGCCCACCGCGTTCGAGGACTTCGCGTCCGGCTGGCTCGGCACGGACGGCACCACCCAGTTCGCCCGGCTGGCGGACACCGCGGTGGCCGCCGACGGGGCGCTGCTCGTCACGGATGATGCGAACGGCGTCATCTACCGCATCGGCTATTCGGGCTGAACTTCACCCACTGATATCCCTTGTTCACCCAGAGTGAATGAACGCCAGGACCCTCCTGGCGCTCAAGCCTCCACGCGGTGCAGGCCTCGCCGCAGCATGAGCGAGCCGGACATCATCGAGATGCCCCGGAAGAAGACGGCGAGCCCGACGAGGGTGCCCACCAGCCACACGGAGGACGCGGGCCACTGGGCCATGACGCTGAGGCCCAGGACCAGGGAGATGAGTCCAAAGGCCAGGTCCCAGGCCCACTGGAAGTAGCGGTCCATGACGGAGGTGATGACGTGGAAGAGGCCGCTGGCGAAGAAGTAGCCGGCGATGAGCAGCGTCAGCGAGGCGAGCCCCGCGGCCGGGTACCTGACGGTGAGGATGCCGACGACGGTGGTGAGGACGCCGCCGAGCATGAAGGACCAGAAGGCGCCCCGGCTTTCGCCGCGAGCGCGGACGGCCGCGGCGATCTCCAGGACGCCGCCAATCACCAGCATGACGCCCACGAAGAAGATGGTGACCATGCTGGTGAAGAGGGTGGCGCCCAGCAACACGACGCCAGCAATCGACGTCAGCAGGCCCAGGAGGAAGGGGGCGCCCCACATCGCCGAGGCCCCCCTCGGAGGACGGTCCGGCCGGGTGTCCGGCGCGCGTTCGACATTCGTTTCCATGGCGTTCTCCACGGTGATGGCTGCCCGCCTCGGGCCCTCGGCCGCCTGTCGGTCCGGGAGTGGACGTGGGGGAAGCGTTTCCCGTGGAAGATGGGAGCGACGCCGGGTGCGAACAATCCGCGTCACCGGGTGAAATGAAACGGAAGGGGCGAGCGGGGGCCGGAGTGGCCCGCCGCGCTCAAGGGGCAGGCCGGGCGTACGGCGGCGCGAGGAACACCGCGCCGGGCTCCTTGCGGAACCAGGTGAGTTGCCGCTTGGCGTACCGCCGGGTCTCCTGCGCGGTGTCGGCGATGGCCTCTTCGCGCGTCATGCGGCCCTCCACCACGGCGCGGGCCTGCACGTAGCCGACGCTGCGCATGGGGGCCGCGTCCGCATGGCCCCGCTCCAGCAGGGCCCGCGTCTCCTCCACGAGCCCGCGTGAGAAGAGCGCCTCCGCGCGCGCGTTGATGGCGGCGTAGAGGGCCTCGCGCGGCGGGTCGAGCACGTACAGCTGGAAGGGGTAGCGGTCCGGCGCGAAGGCATGGGCGCGGCGGAACTCCGAGGCAGGCACGCCCGTCTGCGCGTGGATCTCCAGGGCCCGGACGACGCGCACCAGGTCCTGGGGGGGCAGCTTCGCGGCGGTCTCCGGATCCACCTCGGCCAGCCTGCGGTGCACGGCCTCCCTCCCCTGCTCCGCCGCGAGCGCCTCCAGCTCCGCGCGCAGCGAAGGCAGGGCGCCGGGCGCGTCCACCACGCCGTGCAGCAGGATGCGCAGGTACAGGCCGGTGCCGCCGACGACGAACACGGGCCGGCCTCGGGAGGCGATGTCCGCGATGGCCGCGTCCGCGCGGCGTTGGTATTCAGCGGCGGAGAAGGGCTCCAGCGGATCCACGCAGGAGACCAGGTGATGCGGCACGGCGGCCAGCTCCTCGGCGGAAGGCTTGGCGGTGCCGATGTCGAAGGCGCGGTACACCTGCTGCGAGTCCGCGCTGACAATCTCCCCGCCCGCGTCGCGAGCCCAGGCAATGGCCAGCGCCGTCTTCCCCGACGCCGTGGGTCCAGCGATCACCGTCAAGGGCACCCGCGTCTCGGCCACCGTCATCCGCCTCCCACGCCCGCTGTAACGCAGACGCAAGGCAAGCGCGAGCCCCCGCTACGCCAGCCGCGAGCGCACCACCCCGGCCGCGCTGGCATCGCGCGCGAAGACGAGCCGCGCCGTCTCCACGGACGACAGCACGCGCCCCGCCGCGCCAATCAGCGCGCCCCGGCCCGCGGGCGTGGGCTCGGGCAACAGCGCATTCAGCAGCAGCACCCGGGCCACCTCCCCCGCGCCCTGCGCTTCCCACCGCGAGGCCGCGTCCCAACCCAGCGTGCCCAACGCGACGAGCGTCGCCTCGGCGGTTCGGATGGGCACGTTCCAGGGCGTTCCCGCCACGCGCCATTCGCCATTCGCCACGGGCCACACAGCCACCAGCTCATCCGCGAGCACCTCCCCACCCGCCTCGCGCCACAGCCCGCCCAGGGTGCTCTTGCCCGCGCCGGAGTGCCCCACGAACAGCGCGGCCCGGCCCTCGTGCACCAGCCCCACGCCGTGGACCAGCAGCCCGCCGCGCTTCGCCAGCGCGGACGCGAGCATGACCTTGATCAGGTTCTCCACCGCGAACCGCCCCGACCCGGTGACGTCCGCATGGCGCCGGTCCGCGGAGAGCAGCGCGGAGTACCCGGCACCCTCCACCCGCAGCGTCCCGGAGTCACCCGGCTCCAGCCGGGGCAGCTCCTGCACGGCGGGAGGAGCACTCGGGACGGAGGGCATCCGCATCACCAGCCGGGCATCCGCGGCCACGGCCTCCGGAGCGAGGAAGGCGCCGAACACGCGCCGGAGCGGGCCGGCGAGCGCTTCCTCCTCCAGCTCCAGCGCCACCGTCCACCCGGCCAGGGTGATCCGGAGCGCACCGTCACGGGGACCCGGCGAGGGGCCCCCGCCGGTCACGGCACGCACTCCGATTCGCCGGGGATGGTGCACATGGACAGCTGCGCCAGCGCGACGAAGGGCTGCTCCCACAGGATGGCGGGAGCCACATAGACAGCGGGCGCGGCCGGAGGCTTCGGCACGGAGGGACCCACTGAAGGCTGTGAAGGTCGTTGTCTCACGTGGAAGCCCCCCTAGAAAGGCACCGCGAAGGCACAGATTCGACCATCCGAAGTACCGACATGCAACCGGCCTACGGTGTGATCGATGGTCGGCGTACCGATGGGCTGCGCCGGCCCCACGGTCGCCTGCCCGGAGTCCAAACCCGTCTCCAACTCCAGCTGGTGCACCTTGCCATCCGAGCTTCCGACGTAGATGCGCGCCACGCCGTTCTGGTTGAGGGTGAAGGAACCCGCCGGGCCCGCGATGCCCGTGTCCCAGAGACGCACCGGCACGTTGGTCGCGTCCATCTCATAGCGCTCCACCCTGCCGTCCGCCGTGCTCACCACGAAGCCCCGGCCCAGGGGCCGCGCGAAGTGGGTGAACGCGCGCGCCGTGGTGGGACGCACGGGGACCGTCCAGGCCGTCGTGAACGTGGCCGGATTCACGCCGTACACCTGGCCGTCATTGGCGGTGACGAGGATCTGGTTGCTCGTGGCGTTGCGGACCACGCCGAACTCCAGGTCCCCCAGCGACAGCCGAGCGACTTCCGCGCCCGTAAGGCTGTTGAGGACACGCAGCGTGGCCGTGCTCGTGCCTGACCGGGTGGCCACGTAGAGCCGGTTCGTCGTGTAGTCCACCAGCATGCCGCCGCTCACCATGCCCAGGTCCCCGGGCCGGTAGCGCCAGATGAGCTGGCCCGTGGCCGCGTTGAGCGCGACCACCTGGTTCTGCGCGGACGTGTTGCGCGTGGCGAAGATGGCCAGGTCCACGTTCGAGTACGTCGTCCGGTACTCCGGGTTCGCGTAGTCCAGCAACTGCGTCACGGGGAACGAGCTGATGTTCCCCAGGTCCAGCGTGGTGTTGCGCCACAGGAACTCGCCCGTGGCCGCGTTGAGCACCGCTGGCACGCCGTTCTGGTCACCCACGACGATCCACTGCTGCCCGGGCCGGCCCAGCAGCGGCACCACCGGGAAGCGGGTGGCGATCTTGGCCGTCATCTTCACCGGCCGGAAGCGCTCCGCGCCGTCCTCGGAGGGGTTCGTGGTGTTCGTGAGCGTGGCCAGCACCGAGTCGTTGAAGGAGCTGAAGATGCCCACGCCCAGCTCGGTGACGGGCTGCAGCGTCGAGTCAAACCCCACCGAGTAGCACCACAGCGGGTTGCCCGCCACGCGCGCCCGTGGCGTGGCCAGCAGGCCCTGGGAGGTGGGCTGGTTGCCCGGTCCGTACCGCAGCTCATCATCCGCGTTGAACACGCGGTAGGTGTACGTCGTGCCGTTCGTCACCGCCGTGTCCGTCATGGACGACGCGGAGCTGAACTCGTCCGTGTAGGCCACCGTCGCGTTGCCCAGCACGTCCCCCACCGCGTAGCGCACGCCGCTGGTGGGCGCGGTGTTGGGCGGGGTCGTCCCCTCGGCGCGCAGCACCAGGGTGCCGCCGTGGTTGAAGGGGTTGTCCCAGGTGAGCGTCACGCTGCCGTCGCGAGCCACGCCGGTGAGGCGCCCCACGTCCGGGGACGCGGTCACCGCCAGCAGCGTCATCGTCGCCTCCACGCGGATGCGCGGATCGTTCCAGCCCTGGTTCAGCTCCAGGCGGTGGCGGAACGCCGTGTCCGCGGTGACGGCGGTGAAGCCCGAATAGGTGATGCGGAAGGTGGCCTCGCCGCCCACCGGGATGCCGGACTCCGACTCCCAGAGGTAGCCGGCCGCGTCCGTGTAGACGTTCCAGTCCCCGAACGGCTGCGGCCCCGACGCGGCCACCGCGAAGTAGTTCGCCGCGGGCTTGAACAGCTTCACTTCGTAGATGGGCAGCGTGCCCCGGTTCTGCACCGTGTACGCCACCGTCACGCCCGTGGCCGCGGTGGACATCGTCTCCTGGCTCAGCCGCACGCGGTGCTCCACGATGCGGCCCTTGCGCGCGGTGACGGCGTCGCCCGCCACCGCCGAACCGTTGAGCGTCCCGTCCACCTGCGCCCGGAACTGATAGCTGGCGCCGGGTGAGCCCGACACCTGATAGCGCCACGTGAACTGCGCGGAAGCGCCCGGCGCCAGCTGCGCCACGCTCTCCGGCGACGGCCCGGACACCAGGGACGCCGTCGCGTTGCCCAGCAGCACCGGCGCGCGCGGGCGCACCTGCGTGTACGTGTTCGCGGTGGAGGCGTTGAACACCGTCAGACGCAGCGCCACCTGATCACCGGCGAATGCGTCCACGATGTCCATGTCCGCCGCCGCGACCAGGTTGCCCACATCCGCCATGGGCGAATCCACGAGCGGCGCGTTGGAGCCGCTGTTGGTCGTACGCACCCGGATGCGCGCGGCCACGGCGCCAGCGGCGGTGGGCCGCAGGTTGGCCACGAAGACGCCCGCGGTCCGCATCGCCACGGTCCTGTTGGTGTTGGGATCCTTGCTCACGGTGGTGAGCGGCACGCTGGTCGTGGAGGCGGGATCGTCCATCGTCACGGTGGCCGAACCCGTGCCCCGGTTCTCCACCACCACGCGCGCCACGGTCGTGCCGTTGACCGCCAGCACGCGCGGCAGCAGCGTCACGTTCGTGGCCAGGATGCCGCGCGTCCAGTAGGTCGTGTTCAGGCTGTTGTTGGTGTAGTTCGTGCCATCGCACTGGTCGCGGGCATACGTGCCCGCCGCAAGGCGCTCGGTGGCGTTGTCGGTGGCGCGGTTCGACGGGCCCACCACGCTCAGGACGAAGCGCGCGGACTGGGTGCGAGCCAGGCCGCGCCCATCGTCCACGCAGCCCAGCGTGGACTGGAAGGTGATGCGCCGCTCGTTGGCGTCGACGTACTCGACCTTCCAGTTCGGGTTCGTCTCCGCCGGCAGGCCGTTCAGCAGCTGGTAGCCGGCCGGGAGGACGAAGGACACCTCCGACAGGCGGGCGTCGTTCACGGTCGTGGACGTGTTGGTCACCTCCAGGACGAGGTCGGACGCCTCGTCCATCACCACCCGCGCGGCGTTCTCTCCAGCGGCGGGGATGGGGCGCACGGTCCAGGTCGTCTGGGCGAAGCCCACCGCGGGAAGCAGCACGGCGGCGAGCGCGAGGATGCGGACGTTCATGGCGTTGCTCACGTCACGGCTCCAGGGTGAAGGACGTGGCGGCCAGCTGCGCGCCGTCCAGGAAGAAGCGCACCTGCCAGGTGCCCGTCATGCGCGCCATGGACACCGGCGTGCCCGCCACCGGCAGCGAATAGCGCAGCGTGCGCGTCTCTTCCGGTGGTGCCTCCACCGTCGCGCTCCGCTTCTCGTACGGACGTCCGCCCGGCGCGATGAACTCCACGTCCACCTGGCCCTTGTTGCGCACGCCGCTCACCACGAAGTCCACGTCCACCTGCTGCACCTCGGACAGGGGCGCCGAGCCCTCACCCACCACCTCCGCGCTCCCGGCCGGGGGCGGCAACACCACGGGCGGCGGCTCCTCGTCCGGAGGCGGCTCCTCCTCGACGGGCGCCTGGGGCGGCGGCTGGGCCACACTCCCGCCACCGGCCAGCACCTCCGTCGGGTCCACGGGGCCACGACCCTGCCCCGGCTTCACGGCTGGCGGCGGCAGGGGGGACACCCCTTCCGAGCACGCCGACAGCACCATCGCACCCGCCAGCACGGCCACGAGCGTGCGCATCATGTCTCCTCCAGAGGCGCGGCACCGGCCGGCGCGCGCACTTCGTCCAACAGCCCCCGCCGCTGAAGCTCCTCGAGGAAGCGCAGCGTGTCGGTCAGCACCGGACCGACGTCGGTCGAAAACTCGGCGGCCACCTGCTCCGCCACTGCCCGGGCCGTGCGCGCTCCGTCGCACAGTGCCCAGATGCGCGCCGCCGTCGGGTTGAGCCCGCGCAGCGTGCGCCCCTCCGCGTCCAGCACCAGGAAGTCCGCGCCAAAGCCCTCCCCCGAGGTCCCCTGTCGCCGCCGGGGAACGCTGCCTTCCTGAAAGCTCATGCGCGGCCCGTCCTTCCCAGCCACGCGGCCACCTGGCGCTTCAGCGTCGCGCGCCAGCGGCCCACGAGGCGAGGGCCCACGTCCCAGCGCTCCATCTCCAGCAGCGCGCCGCCCCGGCGCACACGCCGGGCCCGCCCCAGGATACGGAAGAGGGGCAGCGGCGGATCTTCCACGCCGCCATTGTCCCCACGAAGCGCGCACACGCTGCCGTCACACCAGCGCACCCGGTGCAGCACCAGCGAGGACTCGAAGCGCGCCAGCACCACCTCACCCGGGCGCGGAGCTTCCGCCAGCGGCTCCACCTCCGCCACGTCCCCCGCGCGCAACGACGGCCACATGCTGTCCCCAGCCACGGGGATCCAACGCGGGCCATCGATCACGGAGGCGGGCTGGGGAGCGCTCGACATGGAAATGCAAGGTACCCCAAACTCTCAAGCTCCGCGAATCTACAAGGCCTCGTTCCCCCAGCGATTCCCAGGACTTACGCTGCTTAACACCTTTACTCCTGGGTTTTCAGGAAAGACGGGCCGCCCCCATCCCCTCCGGCCGGGCGCGTCATGCCGGAGGGGTGCGTGGATCAGACCGCGGGCACCGGGGCCGGGGCTTCCGGCTGGGCGCGCACGGTGGCGGCGACGGCGTCGAGCGCCACGGGGATGGGCTCACCGCCCGCCATGGGCTTGAGCTTCGCCTGACCGCTCTGACGCTCCTGTTCCCCCAGCACCAGGGTGAAGCGGGCGCCGGACTTGTCCGCGCGCTTCATCTGGCTCTTGAGGCTGCCGCCGCGCGTGTCGAAGTCCACCTTCAGGCCCTCGCGGCGCAGGCGGCTGGCCAGGGCCAGGCCCTGGTCCTGCGAGCCCTCGTCCGCCACGGCGATGAACAGGTCCGGCCGCTGGGTGAACGTCTTGCCGCCCTCTTTCAGGAGCAGCACCAGCCGGTCCAGGCCCATGGCGAAGCCCACCGCGGGCACGTCCGGCCCGCCCAGGCCCTTCATCATCTTGTCGTAGCGCCCGCCGCCGCCCACCGTGCTGGCGGTGCCCAGCGCGGGGTGCGAGGCGATGAACTCGAAGACCGTGCGCGTGTAGTAGTCCAGGCCGCGCACCAGCCGGTGGTTCACCACGTAGCGGATGCCCAGCACGCCCAGCTTGCGCTGCAGATCCGTGAAGTGCGCGCGGCACGGCTCGCACAGGAACTCGAGCACGTTGGGCCCGGCCCCGGCCACCGCCTGGCACTTCTCGTTCTTGCAGTCGAGGACGCGCAGCGGGTTGCGCTCCAGCCGCTGCTGGCAGTCCGCGCACAGCTCTTCCCGGTGCGCGTTGAGGTACTCCACCAGCTTGGCGTGGTAGGCGGGCCGGCAGTTGTCGTCGCCCAGTGAGTTGATGTTCAGGGTGACGTCCGTGAGGCCCAGGGCCTCCAGGAACTGCACCACCACGTCCATCAGCTCCGCGTCCTGCGCGGGCTCCTTCGCGCCGTAGGCCTCCGCGCCAATCTGGGAGAACTGGCGGTAGCGGCCCGTCTTCATCCGCTCGTAGCGGAACATGGGCCCCATGTAGAACCAGCGCGACACCGGCTCCTGGTTGTTCACCGAGTGCTCGATGTACGCGCGCGCGGCGGGCGCGGTGCCCTCCGGACGCAGGGACAGGCTGCGGCCGCCCTTGTCCTCGAAGGTGTACATCTCCTTGCCGACGATGTCCGTCTCCTCGCCCACGCTGCGCACGAAGAGGGCGGTGTCCTCCACCACCGGCGTGCGCACCTCGCCGTAGCCGAAGCGGCCGAACAGCGTGCGCGCGGTGGACTCCACGAACTGCCAGACCTCAATCTCACCCGGCAGAAGGTCGTTCATCCCCTTCACGCCGTTGATCTTCTGGCTCACGTGATGACTCCAATGCGCTTGCCCATGCGCACCACCGCCTCCGGCTGGAGGCTCTCGTCCCAGCGCACGCGCCCGGGCTCGAAGCAGAGGATGACGGTGGAGCCCATCTCGAAGCGGCCCAGCTCTCCGCCCTTCTCCACCGGGATGCCCGCGCCGTAGCGGTGCACCTTGCCCGGCTGGCCAATGTGCGTGGTGATGTCCTCGTAGGACGCCTTGATGCGCGACACGCAGGTGGCGCCCACCTTCACCACCGCCACCTTGCCGGCCACGGTGTCCAGGTACGTCACCAGCCGCTCGTTCACGCAGAACAGCGACTGCTTGTTCTTCACCGACGCGGGGTTCACCGGCCAGAACTCACCCGGGATGTACGCATACCCGGTGATGGTGCCGCCCAGCGGCGAGTGGATGCGGTGGTAGTCGCGCGGCGACAGGTACACCGTCGTCCAGGCGCCGCCGTGGAAGGGCTTCGCCGCCTGGGCGTCACCCAAGAGCTCGTCCACCGTGTACTCGATGCCCTTCGCCTGCAGGCAGCGGCCGTTGTCCGAGTAGCCCACCTGGGACACCCGGCCGTCCACCGGCGACACGACGACCTTCTCCCCGCTGTCCACCGGGCGCAGGCCCGGCTTGAGACCGCGGGTGAAGAACTGGGCGAAGGTCGGGTACTTCTCGAAGGCGTGCTCCGCCTCCTCCATGTCCACGTTGTACGCCTTGGCGAAGGTGCGCATGGCCCAGTGGTGCACCGGCGCGGGCGCGGGCAGGCGCGTGGCCAGGCCCACCGCGGTGGACACCGCCGACTTGGGCAGCACGCGCATCAACTTCATGAAGGTCTGTTCGTTCATCGGAGGTCGTCAGCTCGGAAGGAGAGGAAGGGGTTCAACGGCCGCCATCTTCAGGCACCGTGCCGCCGTCCTGATAACGGCGCACGGTCCGCATGGCGCTCTTGGGTAACAGCGCCAGCACGCGGCCGTCTTCAATCACCAGCGCGGTGTCCCGGTGGGTGGGGAACTCCATCTGGCAGGACGCCCGGTCGCTCAGCTGCCAGGTTTCCCGCATTCCCCGCCCCTCCACCGTGAGGGGCACGAAGCGGATGAAGCAGCCCCGGAAGCCCGCCGCCACCTCGGTGACCGGGGTGCCCACCTGGGGCCCGGGAATCACGCCGGCGTCCTCCGGACCGGCGTCCGCCGGCTCCGCCGCCACGGGCTCGGGCGTCTGGGGGAAGTTCGTCTGGGAGGGGTCCTGGGTGGGCAGCGTCTGGGCGCTGGCCACCGCGCGGCGCTGCTCCTCCTCGGCCGCCTGCATGCGCGTGCGGCCCTCCTGGATGCGCTGGAGCAGGGACTGGGACGCGGCGGAATCCACGCTGTCCGCGGGCACTCGCTGCAGCTGCGCTTCAATCTCCCCGATGGAGGGGTCCAGGTACGCCGCGTCCAGTTTCTGGGCGTAGAGCGCCGTCCACCGGCGGCTGGCCTGCTCGAACTCAGGCGAGGGCGGCGCGGGGGCGCGGCTGCACCCGGAGACGAACAGGAGGGCTGCGAGGCCAAGGCCCATGATGGGCCGCTTCGGACGGGGGACCTGGGGGCGCACGGCCCCGGTTTATGCCACCTTCCGTCCGGCCGCGCCCCTTTTCCGCACGCGCCGCGCCAGGCGGCCTAGACGCCCAGGAACAGCCGCTTGCCGAAGTTGAGCGCCAGGTCCGCGTCGAAGATCTTCTGCGCGGAGGTCTCGATGTCGTACTCCACGCGCAGGTACTCCACCGTGCGCGCGTCCGTGTCGCAGATGACGAAGCAGGCCCGGTTGTCGTAGTCGCGCGGCTGGCCCACGCTCCCCACGGACACGATGTACTTGTAGCCCTTCCTCAGCACGAACTTCTGGGCCACCACGTCGTTCACCTCGCCGTTGCCAATGGCGAACGCGCGGCACAGGTGGCTGTGGCCGATGAACGTCACTTCCGGCAGCTCCGCCACGTACGGCGTCAGCTCCCGCGCCTGCTCCAGCGCGAAGATGTACTCGTACGCCTTCGGGTCGATGGGCGAGCCGTGGCAGAAGCCCACCTCGCCGATGCGGTACGTGTACGGGAGGCTGCGCAGCCAGGCCAGGTTCTCGTCGGAGATGACGTTGGCACTCCAGTCGAGCGCGTGCCGGGCGGCGTCGTAGTAGTACGAGTAGTCCATCCGCCCCGCCACCGCCGCGTCGTGGTTGCCCAGCAGCGTGATCTCCGCCACCGAGCGCACCAGTTCGCAGCACGGGTTGGGGGACGCCCCGTAACCGACGATGTCCCCCAGCGACACGAAGCGGTCCACCTTCTGGTGCTCCGCCACCCTCAGCACCTCCGTGAGGGCCTCGATGTTGGAGTGGATGTCGGAGATGACGGCGATGCGCATGGGAGCCCTATAGGGGGGTCTGCTGCTGGGAGATGATGCGCCGCAGACTCGTCAGTGCGTCCGCGTCCAACGCTTCGAACCTCAGGCCCATGCCCGGGGGACGGCCGGCGGGTTGCTCTTCCTGCCGCAACCAGACGACCGTGGCCTGCGCCTGCAACTGCGTGTCCGTGGCCTGCTTCGTGAGCCGCACCTGCGTTCGCGTCCCCGCCGCCAGCGGGGTGCTCGTCCTGAGGAAGAGGCCTCCCTCGCTCAGGTTGGAGATGCGTGCAAACAGGGTCACGTTCTCACCCTCGCACCAGCAGCGCAGGAGGGTGCCGACCCGCGCGTGCTTTCGATTCTCACTCAACCCGGGGGACCTCCCGACGCGGAAACTTCCCGTCCACGTCGGCGCTGAAAAAGGACGTCCGCACCGGATTTATTCATCCACTGCGTCCGGTCGAGCCTAGGGAGGGTGGGTGCGGCCCGTCAAGTTCCACACCGGGCCGCATGCCCTTCCTGAACTCCCCTACCCGCCCAGCGGGCCCAGGTCGTCGAAGTGGGTGAGCTTCTTGAACTCGGCGAAGCGGGCGTGGATCTCCGGGCGCTGCACCTCGCGCAGGCGCTCCAGGCTGAACTTCTCCACGGTGAAGGAGGCCATCACGCTGCCCATGACCATGGCCTTGCGCAAGAGCTGCTGATCCACCTTGCCCGTGGCGGAGGTGGCCAGGGTGCCCATGAAGCCACCGGCGAAGGTGTCACCCGCGCCGGTGGGGTCGAACACCTCCGACAGGGGGAACGCCGGGCAGGCGAAGATGTGGTCCTGGTCGAAGAGGAGCGCGCCGTGCTCGCCGCGCTTGATGACCACGCGGGACGGGCCCATCTTCAGGATGGCGCGGGCGGCCTTCACCACGTTGTGCTCGCCGGACAGCTGGCGCGCTTCCGCGTCGTTGATGAAGAGCAGGTTCACGCGCTGGAGCGTCTTGAGCAGCGCGGGGCGGCTGCCCTGGATCCAGAAGTTCATCGTGTCCGCGGCCACCAGCTTGGGCGCCTTCACCTGGTCCAGCACGCGCGACTGGAGCTCCGGGTGGATGTTGCCCAGGAAGACGTAGGGCGTCTCCCGGTAGGCGGCCGGCAGGTTGGGCGAGAAGGACTCGAAGACGTTGAGCTGGGTGTCCAGCGTCTGCGCCTCGTTGAGCTCCCAGCCGTACTTGCCCTTCCAGCGGAACGTGCGGCCGGCCTCGCGGGTGAGCCCCTCCAGGTCGATGCCGCGCCCGCGCAGGAACTGAAGGTGCGACTCCGGGAAGTCCTCGCCAATCACCGCCACCAGCTGGACGGGGCCGAAGAAGGACGCGGTGGTGGAGAAGTAGGTGGCGGAGCCACCCAGCACGTCCTCCTTCTTGCCGAAGGGCGTTTCCAGCGAGTCCAGCGCGATTGAACCGACGACGAGCAGAGACATGAAGGCTTCTTCCTGGGGGTGACCCGGCGCGCGTACGGCATCGCGTCAGGGCACGGCGCGTTCCCAGGGGAAACCCCGTGCCCGTGCCGGGTACGACACCTTCCCGGCAACGTCAAGGGGACAACGGTCTAGAACGCCGGGACGCCAATGGTGGTGATGAGGGCCTTCAGGTCGTCGTCGGTGAAGAAGAAGCCCGCGCCGAAGAAGAAGTCACGCCCGGCGATGAGGCGCCGGGTGGCCGCGTCCCGCTGCCTGGCGTTGAGGATGTCGTCCATGCCCGCCATGACGTACAGGTGGTCGAACGCCTGGGCCTTCAGCATGGCGCGCAGGCGTGGGTAGCGCAGCTCGTCCGCGGTGAAGTTGAACGCGTCCATCTTCAGGGTGAGCGCGTCGTCGAAGAGGTGCAGGTCCGCGCCCACGCCGCCCGTGGATTCGATGAGGCCCACACGCAGCGTGGTGAAGTAGTAGCGCTTGGCGAACTGGAGGCTGACCTTGAAGGACTCCTTGGTCACCTTCTGCGTCTGGATGACCGGGTCCCCTTCCGACGGCGGGTTCGTCTGCACCACCTGCGTGCTGACGGAGCCGCGCGGGTCGTCGATGATCTCCAGCAGGTAGTACTTGTCCGGCTTGGGGATGAGCTTCAGCGTCAGGCCGTTCTTCGACGCGCCCTGGGACACCAGGTAGGTGCTGAACAGGCCCACCTCCGTCTGGAGGGTGGAGAGGCGGGTGGCGAACTCGCTGACGTCGGTGACGGCCTCGCTGACGCGCTGCCCCAGCTGCTCGTCGGTGAGCAGCGCGCCCGCGGCGCCCTCGCCGTCCTTCACCTTGCGGGTGATGTCCTCCAGGTTGGCCAGGGTGTTGTCCAGCCGGCCCAGCGTCTGCTTGAGGCTGGAGACGCTGTCCTTGAGCTCCCCTTCCCCGCTGCCCACGATGTTCTTGACGGTGCCCAGCACCTCGCGGACGTCCTGGGTGATGCGCTCCACGTTGGTGACGATGCGGGTGACTTCCGCGCCGTTGCCCTGGGTGATGGCGCGCACGTCGGAGGACACGCCCTCCACGTTCGCCATGATGGTGTCCAGGCGGTCCGTGTTGCGGCGCACCGTCGCATCCACCGAGTCCGACAGGCGGACCAGGTTCTCCACGATGCGCTCCAGGCTGCCCGCGCCCTTCTCACCGCCCAGCACCTCGCGCAGCGCGCCCGTCACCTGCTGGATGTCGGAGGTGATCTGCGACAGGGACTCGAAGACGGCCTCCATGCCCTGGGTGTCGATGACGCGGCGGATCTGCCCGCCGTTCTCGATCTCCGGGGCCTGCTCGGTGCCGGGGTTCAGGTCCAGGAGGTAGTCACCCAGCAGCGACTCCGAGCGCTTGGTGATCGCGGCGTCCTGGCGGATGTCCACGCCCTTGCGGATCTTCAGCCAGATCTTCGCGCGGGTGCCCTCCAGGCTGATGTCGCTGATCTCCCCCACGGGGATGCCGGCGATCTGCACCCGGCCGCGCACCGCGAGCCCGGACGCGTCCCGGAAGTAGGCCCACACCTGGGTGGAGTCACGGTCGCTCAGTCCGCCCTTCTTGGCGAACAGCACGAACGCGATGAGGAAGCCCCCGGCGGCGAGGACCAGCAGGCCAACACGGAAGGGCGTGACGAGCTTCTTCACCTGATGTGACTCCGAGCGCTACCACCGCTACCACCGGCCGCGCGCGACTCTAACGATTTGCATGCCGGGTGCCAGCTTTTCATGTTGGGCTGGAATCCTTGGGGGACCGCCTACCCCGCCCGGCGTCCTAGTTCTTGCCGAACCACGTCTGGAGGAAGACCTGGACGGCGGGGTGCGTGGACTCCCGCAGCTGCTCCGGCGGGCCGTGCTCCACGATGACGCCCTTGGACAGGAAGGCGATCTGGTTGGCCACGTTGAAGGCGGACGCGATGTCGTGGCTGATGACCACGCTGGTGACGCCCAGCTCCTTCTGCGCGGTGAGGATCATGTCGTCCACGGAGTCCGTGGTGATGGGATCCAGTCCGGTGGTGGGCTCGTCGTAGAGGACGACCTTGGGGTCCAGCACCACCGCGCGCGCCAGGCCCACGCGCTTGCGCATGCCGCCGGACAGGTCCGCGGGGAAGCGGCCCTCCACCTCGCGCTTGAGGCCCATGAGGTCCAGGCGCTTGCGCACCTGCACGTGGATCTCATCCTCGGACAGCGCCGTGTGCTGGCGCAGCGGGAAGGCGACGTTCTCGAACACCGTCATGGAGTCGAAGAGCGCGGCGGCCTGGAACACCATGCCGAAGCTGCGGCGGACCTGCTGCAGCCCCTCCACGCTCATGGGGACGATGTCCTGCCCGTCGATGATGACCTGGCCGCTGTCCGGCTTGAGCAGGCCGATCATGTGCTTCATCAGCACCGTCTTGCCGGAGCCGGAACCGCCCAGGATGACGCAGGTGCTGCCCGCGGGCACGGTCAGGTTGATGCCGGTGAGGACCTTGTTCCCCGCGAACGTCTTGTGCAGGTCCACGATGTCGATCATCGCCCGAGCAGCCCCGGTGGACTCGGACGGTGGCGGATTCGGCGGGCCCATCAGTGCATCAACATGCCGACGATGAAGTCGAGGATGAAGATGGACAGCGCGCTCGCCACCATCGCCTCCGTGGTGGCCTGGCCCACGCCCTTGGCGCCGCCGGACGCGTTGAAGCCCTTGTAACAACAGACGAGGGCCACGGAGAGACCGAAGATGGCGCCCTTGATCAGCCCCTCGTAGATGTCCGCCGGGGCCATCCACTGCTGGGTGCGTGACAGGAACGTGCCGGGGGAGATGCCCAGGCCGAACACGGCGACGATGTAGGCGCCCGTCATGCCCGTGGTGTTGAAGAGCATGGTGAGCGCGGGGACCATGAACAGGCCGGCGAGCACCCGGGGCACCAGCAGGTACTGCACCGGGTTGACGGCCATGGTCTCCAGCGCGTCCACCTGCTCGGTGACGCGCATGGTGCCCAGCTCCGTGCACATGGCGGAGCCGGCGCGCATGGTGACCATCAGCGCGGCGAACACGGAGGCCAGCTCTCGCGTGAGCGTCAGGGCCACGGTGGGGCCCACGAGGCTCTCCGCGTCGAACAGGGCGAAGGCCGTGGACGTCTGGAGGGCGAACACCATGCCGGTGAAGGTGCCGGTGAGCCCCACGATGAAGATGGAGCCCACGCCCACGAAGTCCAGCTGGGTGAAGAGGTTGTGCAGGCGGAACGGGCGGCGCACGCTCCAGCGGAAGACGTCCAGGCCCAGGGCGACCACGCCGCCAATGCTGCTGACGACATCGATGATGCCCTTGCCGATGCCCTCCACCGACTGAGTGAAGGCGCCGGTGAACCGGTTGGGTTTGGTGGGGGTCTCGGTGGTCATGCGTTCAGGCGGGCGACTCTACGTGCTCCGGACGGCGGCACAAGGGAACTGAGCGCTGGCCCATCCCACCCCCACCTCCATGGCTGGTTGCCCGGGGGGCTCCCACGCGACATGCGGGTGCGATGCGATGGGGCTTCCTCCGCCTGGGGTCGGCCGTTATGTTCCGCGGCCCTTTACTTCAACGCCCGGCGCGCCCCCGTGGGGGAGTTGCCGGGCCAGAGCGACACGACAGCATGGCTACCCTGAAGGTCGGCGGCGAGGTGGATGCCCAGTGCACCCGCTGCAAGATGAATCTGGCGCACACCATCCTCGCGATGGTGGGTCCGAAGATTGTGCGTGTCCGCTGCAACACGTGCGGTGGTGACCACGCGTTCCGGGGCACCGCGGGCCTCACGGACCGCCCCACCAAGACGGCCGCGACCCGCGCGCCCCGCGCCGCTTCCGGCACGACCCGCGCGGAGAAGGTGGTCATCTCCTTCGACGATCAGCTGGCGGGCAAGGACATCGCGAGCGCCCCCAAGTACAGCCCCAAGGACACCTACAAGGTGGATCAGGTCATCCACCACCCGACGTTCGGGGTGGGCCTGGTGACGGCGGTGCGCGGCGACAAGGTGGACCTCACCTTCCGCTCGGACACCAAGACGCTGGTGCACGGCCGCGGAGGGGTTCCGGTGGACAGGCCCGCCTTCAGCCCGCCCACGAACAAGCAGTCGGGGCCCGCGGACAAGCCCATGGCCGACCTGCCCCCTGAAGAGGAAGCCTCCGCTGAGACTTCCCTGCCTTCCGGGGATTGACCCGGAGGCCGGAGCGGCGGTCAACTGTGACGCTGGGTTTCCCGTATGCGTCCGCCGCTCCACCTCGCTGTCTGCCTCCTGATGCTGGGTGCCGCCGTGGCGCGGGCGGAACCGCCGGAGGTGGAAGCGACGCCCGGGCGCGTGGTGCTCGGGCAGGACACGGCCGTGGAGGTGCGGGTGCGGGTGCCCAAGGGCGCCGGCCCCGTGCGCGCGGCGGCCTCTTCCGGCACCTGGGCGGAAGCGCGGGTGGAGGGTGGCGCCGAGCGCGTCTTCCACTGGACGCCTCCGCCCGTGCGCTACCCGCTGTGGGCGGTGCTCGCGTTCTGGGTGGAGGACGGCCGCGCGCCGGAGGTCACCACCCTGCGGCTGCCCATGCTGGGGCGCACCACGCTGGACGTGTCCACCGCGCCGGGCGCGGAGGTGGTGGTCGCGGTGGGCGAAGCGAGATTCGGCCCGGTGAAGGCGGACGGACGCGGCCGGGCGCAGGTGCCCGTGGAGGTGCCTCCAGATGCGACGGAGGCGCGCGTGCTCGCGACCCGGGGAACGCTCACCACGGATCGCAGCGCGCCGCTGGAGGTGCCTGTCAGTCATCCGCTCGCCGCCGCCCTCACGCCGGATCCGCTGCCCGGAGACGGCGGTGGCTGGCTGATCATCGCGGGGATGGAGGAGCGGATCCCCGCCACGGCGCTGGACGTGGAGGCGGAGGGCGCCACGGTGGCGCCGGTGGATCCGGAGCGCGCGCGCTACCCGGTGCAGCCGCGCGCGGACGCCACGGAGGTGTCCGTCACCGTCCGCTGGAGGGATGAGCCCACCGGAAACGCGGTGCGGCTCCAGGGCACGGTGAAGCCCGCGGCCGCACGGCCCGCGGAGGCGGTGATCATCCCGCCCGCCGCCCGCCTCTTCCCGGCGCATGGGGTCGTGCGCCCGGCGCAGTGGCAAACGTCGCTGTTCCTCCTGGGCGGCGCGGCGTTCGCGAGCGGCGCCAATGGTGGACCGCTGCTGGGGCTGGGCGTGACCAGGCCGCTGCCGGTGTGGCACTACCGCGTGGCGGCGGAGGCGGAGGTGGGCCTGCGTCACGCGAGCCTGGATGGGCAGCAGGGCGCCACGACGGTGCACTCACGCGTGTGGGGGATTCCCCTGCTTCTGTCCGCGCGAGTCACCCTTTTCCAGCAGGGTTCCTTTCAGCTGGACGGCCGTGCAGGCGGGGGCGTGCTCGCTTTGAGCCATCACCTGTCAACGGAGGCCACTGAGACCGGGGCTGTCTTTCCTGACGCCGTGGATGAGCGCAAAGTGCGCCCCATGGGATTCCTGGCCGCGCAGGGTGCTTATGCATGGGGTCGCTGGAGTGTCCTCGCGGAGGTGCGCGCGGCGCTGGCGCCCGTGGAGACGCCGTCGCTGCGCGCCGAACTGGGCGGCGTGTCCGTGTCCGCGGGACTGAGGTTCGTTCCGTGATGCGCGCGGGCCTGGGCGTGGTGGGGATGGCGGTGCTGGCCTGGGCCTGCACGGGCGGCCCCGAGTCCCTGCCTCCGCCCACCATCGTCGGAATCGAGCCCGCGACGCTGCCGGTGAACGCGAAGGACGAAGCCCTCACCGTGCGGTTCGACGCGCGCTACAGCGTGGCCGTGGACTACGGCGCGGAGAAGGTGGATGCGCGCATGGGTTCCGGCCGCATCTGGGTGGATGAGAAGGAAGCGGCGGTGACGCACTTCGACCCGGCGGGACTGGCCATCGTGACGGTGCCCCGGGGACTGGGCGCGGGCGCGCACGCGGTGCGGCTGCGGCTGGATGACGGGCGCGAGGCGGTGGCCGAAGAGGGCCTCACCCTGCGTCCTCCGGGCCAGGGCGTGGTGGATCCGCCCATCTCCGAGGACGCGGGCGTGCTCATCCTGACTGACGCGGGGCCCATCTACGGCGACTTCGACGGCGGGGTCGACACCTCGGACGGCGGCGAAACCGTGGACGCGGGCCCCGGGCCGGATGATCCGATGCGCGAGGGCGACATCACGGCCTTCGCCTTCGACGCCATCGAGGGCACGCGCATGAGCCGGACCTCCTTCGCCATCACGGTGCGGGCGCAGGGTCCCCGGGCGGGGCACTTCAAGGGCTCCGTGGAGCTCTACGCGTCGCGCGGCACCGTGACGCCCACCAAGATCGGCCCCTGCGACAACGGCGTGTGCTCCGCGAGCATCGTCATGGACGCGCCCGCGGGCAACGTGCACCTCAACGCGAAGGACAGCTTCGGCGCGGCCGGCGAGTCCAACACGTTCCGGCTGGAGCCGTACAAGTAGCGCGGGGCCTTCACCCCGCCGCGCGCAGCAGCTCCAACGTGCGCAGCATGTCCGGCGGCAGCGGCGCGTCCACGCCCCGGGCTGGCACTCCAGGCAGCGCGGGCCACTCCACGCGGGCGGCGTGCAGCGGCGTGCGGGCCAGCACCTCCTGGGTCCCCTGCCCTCCCAGGTCGCCTTCCGTGAGCGGGGCCTCGCGGCCGTACTGGTGGTCCACGAGCAGCGGGTGCCCCAGCGACAGCAGGTGCACGCGAATCTGATGCGTGCGGCCCGTGAGCGGCTCCGCCTCCACCAGCGATGAACGCGCGAAGGTCTCCACCGGACGCACCCGGGTGCGGGACGGCTTCGCGTCCGGCTCGTCGGGCCTGGCCACGCGCATTCGCCCCTTGCGGCCGGCCACCAGCGGCGCGTCCACCATCCGGGGCGCCTCCAGCCGGCCCTCCACCAGGGCGCGGTAGCGCTTGCGCACCTTGCCCGCCTCGAAGGCCTGGGACAGCGCGCGGTGCACGTCCGCGTCCAGCGCGAACACCAGCGCGCCGGAGGTGTCGCGGTCCAGCCGGTGCACCACGTACACCTTGCGGCCCAACGCGGCCTCCAGCGTGTCGCGCAGGGACGGACCGCCCTCGCGGCCGGGGATGACGAGCACCCCGGCCGGCTTGTCCACCACCATCACGCCCGCGCCCTCGAAGAGGACGCGGGGAACCTCTCCGCTCATTCGTAGTCCGACGCCGGCACGACGGTGATGGGGCCCAGCCCTTCCAGGAGCGGCTTCACCTCCGACGCCTTGCCCAGCACCACGATGACGGGCCGGTCCGCGAACGCATACTTCTTCGCGGCGGCGGCCACGTCCCTGGGCGTCACCGCGCGCAGCCGGTCGCGGAACTTCTCCACCCAGTCGTCGCCCAGGCCGTGCAGGCGCATGTCCGCGATGACGGAGGCCACGGACTCGTTGGTCTCCGTGCGCAGCGGATACAGGCCGGCCAGGTAGCTCTGCGCGTCCTTCAATTCGCGGGGCTTGAGGCCCGCGTCGCGCACGCCGTGGATCTCCTTCAGCGCCACGTCGATGATCTCCCGCGTGGACGCCGTCTTCGTGAACGTGGACAGGCCGAAGATGCCGCCCGCGCTCATGGTGTCGAAGTAGGAGCTGACGCCGTAGGTGAGGCCGCGGTTGACGCGGATCTCGTTCATCAGCCGCGACGTGAAGCCGCCGCCCAGCGCGATGTTCATCGCCGTGGCCGGGAAGTAGTCCTCGTGGCCCAGCCAGAAGCCCGGGCCGCCCAGGCGCACCTGGGACTGCGTCTGGTCCGGCTTGTCCACCAGCAGCACCGTCCCGGCCTTCTCCAGCGGCTTCTGCTCGCGGGACAGCTCCGGGGCCGCCTCCGGCCCGCCCACCCAGCCGCCAAAGGCGCGCTCCGCCTCCGCGGCCACCGTCTCCGGCGCGATGGCGCCCACGACGGTGAGCAGCGACACGCGCGGCCCCATGCGCTCCGCGTGGAAGCGGACCACGTCCTCGCGGGTGAAGGTGGACACGGTGCGCTTGATGCCGCCCAGGTCGCGCCCGTACGGATGGTCTCCCCACACGGCGCGCGTGAAGGCGCGGTCCGCGATGGAGGACGGATCATCCAGGTCGTTGGCGAACTGCGCCAGCGCGCGCTCGCGGGCGTCCGCCACTTCCTTCTCCGGGAACGTGGGCTCGCGCACCACCTGCCCCAGCACGTCGAGCATCGCGGAGAAGTGCTCCGCGGGCGTGGTGAGGTAGACGGACAGCACGTCCTCGTTGACGCCCGCGTAGAGGCTGGCGCCCACGAACTCGATGGCCTCGCTGATGCCGTCGGCGTCCATGCGCTTCGTGCCCCGGCGCAGCAGGCGCGCGGTGAAGTCCGCCAGGCCGTCCTTGCCCGGCGGATCCCACGCGCCACCCGCGCGCATCACCAGCCGCACGGAGACGAGCGGCAGCGGCCCGCGCTCCGCGGCGATGACCTGGACGCCGGAGGACGTGACGCTCTCATGCAGCACGGGCAGCTTCAGTTCGCCGGTGGCGGCGGACTTCGGCGCGGGCACGGCCTTCAGCTTCCTGGCGCGGGCCGGGACGACCTTCTTGACCTGCGCGACCTTCTTGCGAGCGGCGGAGGCCTGCTTGCGCGCGGCCTTGGCGGCCTTGCGGACGGTGTTCTTCACGGAGGCGAGTTTTCGGGAGGCCATGTTTACGCGTCCGCCGCTTCATCACCGGCTTCGTTGGCGCCGGCTTCGGGATGGAGGGTGACCACCGAGCGGCGCTCGGGGGCGAAGTACTTCGCGGCCACGGCCTTCACCTGCTCCGCCGTGACGTTCGCGTAGAAGGTCGGCAGGGACAGGCCCTCGCGCCAATCCCCCAGCAGGGCCTCGTAGTGGCCCAGGGCGTGACCCCGGCCGCTGTTGGTGGACAGCTCCCGCAGGTGGTCCGCGCGCAGGTTGTTCTTCGCCTTCTGCAGTTCCTTGTCGGTGACGCCCTCGCGCGCAAGCCGCTCCAACTCCGCGTACAGCTGGCCCTCCACCTTCGCCGCATCCGAGTCCGGCTTGAGCTCCAGGTAGAACAGGATGGTCCCCGGGTCGATGCGCCAGCTCCAGTCCAGCATCACCGACACGGCGGCCTTCTGGTCATACACGAGGGACTTCACCAGCCGGCTGCCCTCGCCCTTGGTGAGGACGTACTGGACGACGTCCAGCACCAGCGTGTCCTCGTCGCTGGCGGCGGGACCGCGGAAGCCAATCATCACGGACGGAGACTGCGCGGGGTGGCGGACCACGGCGCGGCGCTCACCCTTCTGCTCCGGCTCCGCGTTGAGCACCGGCGCGGGCGTGGGGCCGCGCGGGATGTTGCCGTAGTAGCGCTTCACCAGCGCGAGCGTCTTCTTCGGGTCGATGTCCCCGACGATGTAGAGCACCGCGTTGTTGGGCGCGTAGTACGTGCGGAAGTACTCCTGGCAGTCCTCGCGGGTGATGTTCTCGATGTCCGCCATCCACCCGATGACGGGCCAGCGGTACGCGTGCGCCTTGTAGACGAGCGTGCCCAGCTCCTCGTCCATCATCCCGGGGATCTCGTTGTCCACGCGGACGCGGCGCTCCTCCATCACGACCTGGCGCTCGCTCGTCAACGTCTCCTGGGAGATGCGCAAGGAGCGCATCCGGTCCGACTCCAGGTCGAGCACCGTCTCCAGCGCGTCGGCGGAGAAGTCGTCGTAGTACACCGTCATGTCGTTGGACGTGTACGCGTTGGAGCGGCCGCCGTTGGACTCCAGCGTCTTGTCGAACATCTTGGGGCCGTACTTCTTCGCCCCGTTGAACATCATGTGTTCGAACAGGTGGCTGATGCCGGTGATGCCGGGCCGCTCATTGCGGCTGCCCACCTGGAAGAAGGTGTAGAGGCTGACCACCGGGGCCTGGTGGTTCGCCAGCAGGCGGACCTTCAGGCCATTGGGCAGCGTTGCCTCGTGAACGTCGAAGAGTGCGGCGAGGGTGGGGTCCACCGCGCGCACGGCGGTGGACCGCGGGGATGCCTTGGACATAGGTCCCCCACCGTAACCACGGCGCGGCTAGAGATCCACGACACCTTCACGCAGGGCCTTCACCACCGCGTCCACGTGCGAGTTGACGCCCATCTTCCGGTAGATATGCGACAGGTGCGTGCGCACCGTGCGCCGCTCCAGCGTCATCACCCGCCCCACCTCCGCGTTGGACAGGCCCTTGGCCACGAAGCGCAGGACGTCCAGCTCCAGGGCCGTCAGCCCCCAGGGCAGCTCGGCGGGCTTCTGGGCGGGCTTCGCCTGGACGGACTGGAAGTAGTTCCAGAAGCGCCGGGCGATGATGGGCTCCAGCACGGTGCCGCCGTCCATGACCTCCTGGATGCCGGAGCGGATCTTCTCCGGCCCCACCCGCTTCACCAGGTAGCCGGACGCGCCCGCCTGGATGGCCTCGTAGACCTTCTGCTCGTCCTCGAAGGACGTGAGGATGAGGATCTCCACCTCGGGGGCGCGGCGCTTGACCTTCTGGGTCACCTGGATGCCGTTGAGCCCCGGCAGCTCCAGGTCCAGCAGGACGAGCTGCGGGCGTTCCCGGACGATGTCGTCCACCGCCTGCTCACCGTCCTGGGAGGTGCCCACCACGTCCAGCTCCGGAAAGGTGCCCAGCACCTTGACCAGGTTGCGCAGGAGCTGGGGCTGGTCCTCGACGACGAAGATGCGCGTGCGCTCCACGGAACTCACCGCCTGGTGGGGGGAGGCTGGAACTGTTCGTCCAGCTTCTGGTGCTGGCCCCGCGAGAAGCGGAGCTGGAAGTCCTTCTGCTCACCGGTGGAGACGGCGACCACGCGGATGTCGCGCGTGCCCACGCGGACCGGGAAGTTCACGAGCGGCGTCTGCCGGCGCACCCGCGCCCCGTCGATGTAGACGTGCGCCGGGAGGTTGGTGCGCAGCGTGAGGAACGCGCGCTGGGTCTTGGGAGGAACGCCCGGCTCGGCGGTGTCCTCCTCCGCGTCCTCGTCCTCCACGTCGCGCGCGCCCGGGGTGGGCGGCGGCGCGGGCGGTGGGGGCGTGATGGGCTTGAGCGCGGACGGGTTCGCGGGCGGTGCCGGGGTGCCGTTGGCCCCGGGCGCGTTCGGGTCGTAGCGGGGCAGCTCCGGCTCCTGCACCGGATCCAGGCCCAGCCGCCACGCGGCGACCGCGAACATGAACAGGCCCACCCCGGCGATGCCGCCCGCGATGAGGCGCAGGCGCTTGCGGCGGGCCACGACGTCCACCGCCTCCATGCGCGGCGTCTCTACCGTGTCGAAGCGCTGGTGCACCGGAAGGTGCCGGTCCGACGGCGCGGGCTCCGCCATGTCGTGGCGCACGCGGCCCTCCGCCTTCGGAGGGGCCATGCGGCGCTCCGACCGGGGCTCGGCGGGAAGGGCTTCGGTGGGCTCGGCGCGGCCCCGGCGCTCCTGGCGGGG
>NZ_RAWK01000011.1 GCF_003612165.1 Corallococcus aberystwythensis
GCTATGTCCGGCGCCGCCGCCGCCACCGAAGAGCAGGTGATCAACGGCGCTGAAGTTCATCGGCACGCCACCCAGCCCGCCCACATCGCGTGACGCGGATGCCCCGCCACCGTTGTCGCCGCTCCAGGTCCGACCGCCACGTCCACCTGCCCCGGCGGCTCCACCGCCACCTCCACCGGAGTTGTGGCAGATGCCACCGCCACCCGCGTTACCGACGTTGCCGTAACCCGTCGTGTTCGTCGGAGGGACGCCCGCGATGCTGAAGTTCCCGGGGACGACGCCTTCCCCCTTGGACGTTCCACCTGGATAGGCCTGATTGATGCCGGTGCAGCCATCGCCGTTGCCATTGCGATAGAGGCCGCCGCGAAAGCCCATTCCATTGGCGGAAATGGCTCCGGCATTGTTCACGGCTCCCTGGGACAGGAAGACGACGAGGCCGCCCACCTGACCATCCCAGGGCGCGGCAACGATGCTCGCACCAGCGTTGACGGTGACGGACTGGTACTCGGGCACGCGGAGGACCTGCGCAGCTAGGTTCGCCGTCGTTCCCACCGTGAAGGCCTGGGTCAGCGTGGTTCCAGCAACGAAGTTAAGGCGGGTGGTCCCCGTCAGCGAAAGAACACGCGCGAACTGCCAGCGCCCGACCTGGGCCGTAGAGAGATCAATGGCCGTTTGGGAGCCAATGGCCACCGCCGTCAACCCGGTGCTTTGGTACACCATCACCAGGTCGCCCGCCGCGAAGCCCGCCGTGCTTGTCACCGTCACGGACGTCGCACCCGCGTTCGCGGTCGCGGTCAGTCGCGTGTACGTGTTGACGATCGTGTTGGCCGCATTGACCGTCAGCACACCATTCCGGCCGGTACCCAGGCCCAAGGTGTCGGGTTCCGCGAACGCGGGTGGCGCCAACAGCACGGCACACAGCAGGGCCAACAGGCCTGCGGCCGAGCGGCGAAGTCCCGTGAGGGGCGTCAGCAACCGCGAAGTCTTTTGTGGAGTCATAGGGTCTGAGGCCCACCGGGAACGGAGAAATCCGTTCGGGGGCCACAGGCCCCCCTAGCAAGCCAGGAGCCATCCTCTGTCGGATTCCCGATCCGTCCAAATCCTGGATCTTGCACGGCTGGTTGCCCGTGCTTAAGGCGGCCGTCCGGAAGCCGGATCCAGATTCCGGAATCTGGAACCTCTTCCGCGTTCGGAACTGACGCGTCAGCGTCCTCCCTGACACGTCAATCCCCTGCCCCGACACGCCCTCCAGAAACGCGAAAGGGCCCCCCGAAGGGAGCCCTGACTCAGCGCGTTGCCGCGCCGGGAACGCCTAGAAAATCTCTTCCAGCCACTCGCGCATCCGGCCCTTCACCTTCTTGTAGACGTTGCCGTCCTCGCGGATGCGGAACATGCGGCGGTCCATGTGCTTGGCGCCGTAGACGACCAGGCCCACGCCCGTGGCGTACATGGGGCTCTTCACCACGTCCACCAGACCGCCAATGCCGCGCGGCATGCCCCGGCGCACCGGCAGGCCCAGCACCTCTTCCGCCAGCTCCGGCATGCCCGCGAGCAGCGTGGAGCCACCCGTGATGACGATGCCGGACGCGAGCAGGTCCTCGTAACCGCACTTCTGGATCTCGCGGTGCACGAGCTGGAAGATTTCCTCCACGCGCGGCTCGAGGATCTCCGAGAGGATCTGCCGGCCCAGGACGCGCGGCTGACGGCCGCCCACGCTGGGCACTTCAATCGTCTCGTCCTTGTTGATCATCGACGCGAGCGCGCAGCCGTACTTCTGCTTGATGCGCTCGGCCTCGTGCGCGGGGGTGCGCAGGCCGATGGCGATGTCGCTCGTCAGGTTGTTGCCGCCCAGGGCGATGACGGCCGTGTGGACGATGGAGCCGCCAGAGAAGATGGCGATGTCCGTGGTGCCGCCGCCGATGTCGACGAGGCACACGCCCAGCTCCTTCTCGTCCTCGCTCAGCACGGCTTCAGCGGAAGCGAGCGGCTGGAGCACGATGTCGGAGACGTTCAGGCCCGTGCGGTTGGCGCACTTGACGATGTTCTGCGCGCTGGAGACGGCGCCCGTGACGATGTGCACCTTGGCCTCCAGGCGCACGCCGGCCATGCCCAGGGGCTCCTTGATGCCGCCCTGGTCGTCGATGATGAACTCCTGCGGCAGGACGTGGATGACTTCCCGGTCCAACGGGATGGCCACCGCCTTCGCGGCGTCGATGACGCGCGCGATGTCCGCGTCGCGGACCTCCTTGTCCTTCACCGCGACGATGCCCTGGGAGTTGAAGCCCTTGATGTGGCCGCCGGCGATCCCCGTGTAGACGTGGGAGATCTCCGCCCCGGCCATCAGCTCGGCTTCCTCCACGGCGCGCCGGATGGACGACACCGTGGCCTCGATGTTGACCACGACGCCCTTGCGCAATCCCTTCGACGGATGCGTGCCGATACCGATGATGTCGATACCGCTATCGGTCAGCTCGCCGACGATGGCGCAGATCTTCGTCGTGCCGATGTCGAGGCCGACGATGATCTCCCCCGACTTCTGCTTCGCCATGAATCCTCCCAGGCTCCCTCACTTTCGTGAAGGAAGCATCCTCACTGCGTCGAGTCCCCGCTCCGCACGGAGTCGGACCCACTCGAAAGCCTCACCGCCACCCAACCCGGTCGGGCACGGTTATCCAGGCGAATGATCGCGGCCGCAAGCCCCCTTGTGCTGAGCTCGCGTCGAACGCGCGCCAGCCGCTGGAGCTTGACTTCCGTATCGCCCGCGCCGAGGCGCACCTCCTGCCCCGTCGCCGTCACCAGCGCAAGCCCGGTGTTCTCCAGGCGCACTTCAGAAAGCCGCTCGGATCGTCCGGGCAACAGCCGCGCATAAGCACGGGTTACATCCAGCGCCTCGCGGAACTTGGAGCGCACCCCGTCCGGGTCCGCCACGTACGCATCGCGCTCCATGCCGGTGACGAGCGGCAGGTCCAGCCCGTCCCCCGGGGTGACGCGCTTGAAGGGCTCGCCCTCGTCGTCCAGCACGTACAGGTCGCCCAGCACCGCCAGCGCCGCGGGTGCGTGCTCCGTCACCTCCACGGACACGCCGCGCGGAAACCGCCGCGTCACCTCCACCGTGCGCACCCAGGGGTGCTGGCCCATGGACCGCGCCAGCGCGGCCGGGTCCAGCGTCCACAGGTTCTGCCCCGCCGCGAGCCCCGACAGCTTCAAGAGCTCCGGGCGCGACGCCCGCTCCAGCCCGGAGAAGTTCACCGACTCCAGCGCGAAGCGCGGCGACACCACCGCCCACGCACGCAGCTCGATGCTGCCCCAGATGAGCCCCGCCGTCGCCACGGCCAGGCCCAGCGCCTTCGCCACCGACGGCCCGTGCGAACGGACGGCACCCTTCACCGCGTCGTTGCGCGGTGCGGCGTCCAGACGGCGGCGGTTCTTGGATTTTCCGAAGGCCATGACTAGGGGAGGCGCATGCTGCGTGCGGACGTCGAACCACGCCAGTTTTTGGCTACAGGCACGTCGCTGTAGCGGCCTGAAGGGACACCCCGGCCCTGCAAGGGCCCGGAACTCCAGAGAACAACGCGGAGCGGCTCAGGCCTTGAGCGAGGCGCCCTGGAGCAGCCGCTCACAGAGGGCCGGGAAGTCGATGCCCCGCCCCGCCGCGATTTTGGGCAGGAGGCTGGAGGCCGTCATTCCGGGCAGCGTGTTGATTTCCAGCAGGAACACGTCACCGGCTTCCGTGACGATGACATCCGAGCGCGAACCGCCGGAACACCCCAGCGCCTTGTGCGCGGCCAGGGAGACCTCGTTCACGCGCGCGTACAGGTCCGGCGGCAGCGGCGCGGGGAAGAGATACTGAGTACCGCTGCCGGCCTTGTACTTCGCTTCGTAGTCGTAGAACTCGCGCGCGGCCTTGACCTCGATGACGCCCAGCGCCTCGTTGTCCAGCACGCCGCCCTGCACTTCCCGGCCCTTGATGAACTGCTCCACCAGGAGCGTGCCCGCGTGCTTCGCGGCGTCCTGGACGGCGGCGGTGTAGTCCTCGCGCGTCTTGCAGATGTGCACGCCCACGCTGCTGCCCTCGCGGCTGGGCTTCACCACCACCGGGAAGGGGAACGGCAGCCGGTCCGCCTCCGCGAGCGCGCCTTCCGCCGAGTCGAAGGCCCGGTAGGGCGGCGTGGGGATGCCGCGCGCGACGAAGATCTCCTTCGCGTACACCTTGTCCATGCCCACCGCGGACGCCATCACGCCGCTGCCGGTGTAGGGGATGAACATGGCCTCCAGGAGGCCCTGGATGCAGCCGTCCTCGCCGAAGCGGCCGTGCAGCGCGAGCCACGCCACGTCCACCTTCTCCGCGATGAGGCGCGCGGGCAGGTCCTTGCCCACGTCGATTTCGACCACGTCGTAGCCCAGCCCCTTGAGGGCGCCCGACACCGCGGCGCCCGTGCGCAGCGACACCTCGCGCTCGCTGGAGAGGCCGCCGTACAGCACGCCGACGCGCTTCGCCTTCAACTCAGCGGGGGTGAAGCCTCGGGGACCGATGGTCATGGGGAGAAGACTCCAACGCTTTTGACTTCGGGGTGCATGACGATGCCGGTGGCCTCTTGTACCCGCTCTTGCATCAGGGTGATGAGGCCCCGCACGTCCCGAGCGGCCGCGCCGCCCAGGTTGACGATCCAGTTCGCGTGCAGGGTGGACACCTGCGCGCGCCCCAGGGTGTGCCCCTTCAGGCCGACAAGTTCAATCAGCCGCCCGGCATGGTCGCCCGGCGGGTTGGTGAACACGCTGCCGAAGTTGGGCTGACTCAAGGGCTGCGTGCGCTTGCGGTAGCCCAGGTCCGCGTCCATGGCCGCCTTGCTGGCCACGACATCGCCCTTGGGAAGATGGAAGCGCACGCGGGTGACGATACCTCCGGCGGGCAGCGTGGCGTGACGGTAGGTGTGCGGCACCTGCGCTTTGTCCAGCCACCCCACCCCGTCCGCGGTGGCCACTTCAATGGCCTCCACCACGCGGAAGCACTCGCCGTTCTTGGTGCCCGCGTTCATGGTGACGGCGCCGCCCAGGGTGCCGGGAATGCCCGCGAGGAACTCCGCGCCCACCAGGCCCTGCGCGCGCATCACGTTGACCAGCCGGGCAATGGCCGCGCCCGTGCCCAGCGTCACCCGCCCGTCGTCCGGGCCCACGTCCAGCGCTTCCGGGAACAAATCCGGCGGCAGCTTCACGGTGAGCCCCGGCACGCCGCCGTCGCCCACCAGCGTGTTGGCCCCGCCGCCCAGCACCGTCACGGGGATGCCCTCGTCGCGGGCCAGGCGCAGCAGGTCCACCAGCGCGTCCGGTGAACGGGGACGCACCAGGGCCTCCGCCGGGCCGCCCACGCGCACGCTGATGAGCGGCGCCAGGGGCTCGCCCGGCTTGACGTCCAGGCCCGGCAGACGCGCCACGCGCGCCGCCAGCGGTGTCACCTCGCCCGGCTCCATCCCCTACCCGCCCTTCGCCGCGCCCATCAGGGTGAGCAGGTCCGGGCCCACCTGGGTGATGTCGCCCGCGCCCAGCGTCAGCACCAGGTCGCCCTCGCGCACGCGCTCGTGGAGCGCCTTCGCCACGTCCGCGCGCTTCTCCACGAAGGTCACGTCGCGGTGGCCGTGCGCGCGGATGGCGTCCGCCAGCGCGTCGCCGGTGGCGCCCGGGATGGGCTCCTCGCCCGCCGCGTAGACGCTGGTGACGAAGAGCACGTCCGCGTCGTTGAACGCGGTGGCGAACTCCTTCATCAGGTCGTGCGTGCGCGTGTAGCGGTGCGGCTGGAAGGCGGCCACCACCCGGCGGCCAAAGGCCCTGCGCGCGCCGGACAGCGTGGCCATGACCTCCGTGGGGTGGTGTCCGTAGTCGTCCACCACGGTGATGCCGCCCACCTCGCCGCGCACGGTGAAGCGGCGCTGCACGCCGCCGAACTCCGCCAGCGCGCCGCGAACCGTCTCCAGCGGGATGTCCATCTCCTCCGCGATGGCCACCACCGCCAGCGCGTTGAAGGCGTTGTGCGCGCCCACCATGCGCACGCGGAACTCGCCCAGGTCCTCCTCGCGGCGGAAGGCGCGGAAGGTGGTGGTGAAGCCGTCCAGCGAGATGCCCTCCAGCCGGTAGTCCGCCATGTGCGAGCTGCCGTAGGTGACGAAGCGCTTCTCGATGCGCGGCAGCAGCGCCTGGACGTTGGGGTTGTCCAGGCACAGCACGTTGAGGCCGTAGAAGGGAACCCGGTTGCAGAACTCCACGAACGCGGACTGGAGCGTGTCCAGGTCGCCGTAGTGGTCCATGTGCTCCGGGTCGATGTTGGTGACGACCGCGATGGACGGATGCAGCTTGAGGAAGCTGCCGTCGGACTCGTCCGCCTCCACCACCATCAGCTCGCTCTTGCCCAGCTTGGCGTTGGAGTCGAGCACGTTCACCTTGCCGCCCACCACCGCCGTGGGGTCCAGGCCCGCCGCGGATAGCACCGTGGCCACCATGGACGTCGTCGTCGTCTTGCCGTGGCTTCCGGCGACGGCGACCGCGTACTTCAGGCGCATCAGCTCCGCGAGCATCTCCGCGCGAGGGATGACGGGAATCTTGCGCTGGCGCGCCGTCACCACCTCCGGGTTGTCCTTGCGCACCGCGGAGGAGATGACCACCACGTCCGCGTGGACGAGGTTGGACGCCTTGTGGCCCTCGTAGAGCGTGGCGCCCAGCTTCGCCAGGCGGCGGGTGATGTCGCTCTCGCGCAGGTCCGAACCGGACACGCGGTAGCCCAGGTTGAGCAGCACCTCCGCGATGCCGCTCATGCCGATGCCGCCCACGCCCACGAAGTGCACGTGCGCCGCGTGGCGCGTCTTGTAGAGGCTGCCGGGCTTGTTGCTGACGGTCTTGCTCATGCCTTGCTCCCGGGTGCCTTCTTCACGTCCTTCTGCCCGCGGTCCCGTCCGCCCGGGCCCCAGGCCTGGGTCGTGAGGTCCACGCACACGTCCGCCAGTTCCTTCGCGGCGGCGGGGCGGCCCAGGATGCCCGCCTTCTTCGCCATCTGCTTGAGCTTCGCCGGGTCCGTCATCAGGCCGCGCAGCACTTCCGCCAGTTGCTGACCGGTGAGCTCCGACTCGCGGAACATGAGGGCCGCGCCCGCGTCCACCAGCGCGCGGGCGTTCACCTCCTGGTGGTTGTCCGTCGCGTGCGGGAAGGGCACCAGGATGCTGGCCTTCTTGCAGACCGTCAGCTCCGCCAGCGACGTGGCGCCCGCGCGGCAGATGACCAGGTCCGCCTGCGCGTACGCGGAGGACATGTCGTCGATGAACTCCACCACCTGGGCCACGCCCGCGAAGCCCTTGTCCGCGTAGCCCTTCCTCACCGTCTCCAGGTCCAGCTTCCCCGTCTGGTGGACGATGGCGATCTGCTCCTTCACGTCCCCCAGCGAGTCCAGCGCGTCCAGCACGCGGTTGTTGAGGCCGCGCGCGCCCAGGCTGCCGCCGAAGATGAGGACGGAGAACTTCTCGTGCGCGGCGCTGCTGCGCAGGTAGTTGTCCATCAGCTTCCGGCGGATGGGGTTGCCAATCATCTGCACCTTGGCTTCGGGGAAGAACGCGCGCGCTTCCTCGAAGGCGGTGAAGACGACCTTCACGATGCGGCCCAGCACCTTGTTGGTGAGCCCCGGCAGCGCGTTCTGCTCCTGGATGGCGGTGGGAATGCCCATCATCCACGCGGCCAGCACCACCGGCCCGCTCGCGTAGCCGCCCACGCCCACCACCACGTCCGGCTTGTGGCGCGACAGGATGCGGAACGACGCGAGGAACGCCATGGGCAGCGCGATGAGCCCCTTGAGGAGCCCCCAGAGCCCCTTGCCCTTGAGCCCCTGCACCTTCACGAACTCCAGCGGGTAGCCCTCCTTGGGCACCACGCGCGCCTCCAGCCCCTTCTCCGTGCCCACGAAGACCACTTCGTTGGCCGGGTGGCGCGTGACGACCTCTTCGGCCAGCGCGATGCCCGGGAACAGGTGACCGCCGGTGCCGCCGCCCGCGATGAGCACCTTCACGCCGTCACCTCCCGCAGGTCCGTCGTGCCCGTGCGCACCGGCCGCGCCGCGCCCTGCGTGTTCGCGGAAAGCGACAGCAGCACGCCCGCGGAGCCCATCAGCACCACCAGCGACGTGCCGCCGTAGGACACGAACGGCAGCGTCAGGCCCTTCGTGGGCAACAGCCCCATGGCCACGCACATGTTCACCGTGGCCTGGAACGCGATGATGGAGCTGATGCCCAGGCCCAGGTACGTGCCGAACGTCTCCCCCGCCGCCAGGGCCGCGCGGATGCCGCGCCAGAGGACGATGGCGTACAGCACCACCAGGAGCCCCACGCCGATGAGCCCCAGCTCCTCACCGAGGATGGAGAAGATGAAGTCCGTGTGCGCCTCCGGCAGGAAGAACAGCTTCTGCCGGCCGTCCCCCAGCCCCAGGCCGGTGATGCCGCCGGAGCCGATGGACATCAGCGACTCCGCCACCTGGTAGCCCACGTCATGCCGGTGGGCCCACGGGTCCAGGAACGCGAGGATGCGCTTCATGCGGTAGGGGCTGGTCGCGATGGCGACGAACGCCAGCGGCAGCGCGAGCAGGATGGAGCCCACGAGGTAGCTCAGCTTCGTGCCCGCCGCGAACAGCAGCACGAAGAGCATGAACACCAGCAGCACGCTGCTGCCGAAGTCCGGCTGGAGCATGCACAGGAACACCAGGATGCCGCACAGGGCCAGGTGCGGCAGGAAGCCGATGGAGAACGTGGCCACCTTCTCCCGCTTCTTCGCCAACGAGTAGGCCAGGTAGACGAGCCACGCGAACTTGGCGACCTCCGCCGGCTGGAGGCTGAAGCCCGGCAGGCGGATCCACCGCCGCGCGCCACCCGCCGTGGTGCCGATGCCGGGGATGGCCACCGCGATGAGCAGCACGATGGAGACGAGCAGCAGCGGGTACGCCAGCCGCGCCAGCTTCCGCCACCCCAGCTTCATGGCCACCGCCATGGCGACGAGGCCCAGGCCCGCGGCGGACAACTGCCGCTTGAGGAAGTAGAGGCTGTCACCCAGCTTGTCCTGCGCCAGCACCGCGCTGGCCGAGTACGTCATCACCAGGCCCAGCGACACGAGCGCCAGCACCGCGCACAGCAGGATCGGATCGAACCGCACGGGGGCGGCCGGAGGAGAGGTCTTCATCACGGTCAGAGCGCCCCGACCAGGCGCTTGAACGTGTCGCCCCGGTCCTCGAAGTTCTTGAACTGGTCGTACGACGCGCACGCCGGGGACAGGAGCACCGTGTCCCCTGCCCTCGCGACCTCGCGCGCCTTCGCCACCGCCGCGTCCAGCGTGCCGCACGCGTGCACCGGAGCGTCGTTCGCGTACGCCCGCGCCAGCGCGTCCGCGTCCTGGCCAATGGTCAGCACGCCCTTCACCTTCCCCTGCCCCGCCTCCACCATGGGCGCGTACGGCGCGCCCTTGCCCTTGCCGCCCGCGATGAGCCACACGTCACCGGCGAACGCCTTGAGCGCCACCAGCACGGAGTCCACGTTGGTGGCCTTGGAGTCGTTCACCCACTCCACGCCGTCCAGCACGCGCACGCTCTCCAGCCGGTGCGCCAGGCCCGGGTAGCTGTCCAGGCCCGCCTGCACCGCGTCCCGAGCCACGCCGCCCAGCCGCGCCAGCAGAGCAGCCGCCATCGCGTTCTGCGCGTTGTGCGCGCCCCGGAGGGAGCGGTTGGTGAGGGTGTAGGACTCGCCCGCGAACTCCAGCTCGAAGCCGCCGGGCCGCGCGATGGCCAGCCCCGCCAGCTTCGGCGCGTCCACCACCGGGCGGCCCGTGAGGCTGAAGCCGTACACGGGCGCGCGCGCGGAAGCGGCCAACCCCATCACCGCCGCGTCGTCCGCGTTCACCACCGCGAAGTCGCTGCCACCGTCCTGGTTCATGAAGATGCGCGCCTTGGCCGCGCCGTACTCGGCGTGGTTGGCGTAGCGGTCCAGGTGGTCCGGCGTGAGGTTGAGGATGGCCGCGCCCGTGGGCTTGAGCTGGTGGATGCCCTCCAGCTGGAAGCTGGACAGCTCCACCACCAGCGCGTCCCAGTCCCCTGGGGCCATGGCGGCCTCCGCCAGCGGACGCCCCAGGTTGCCGCCCACGAAGGTGCGCAGGCCCGCCTTCGCGTACAGCTCGCCGGTGAGCGCCGTGGTGGTGCTCTTGCCGTTGGTGCCGGTGATGCCCAGCAAGCGCGTGCCCGTGAGGAAGCGCCCCGCGAGCTCAATCTCGCCCCACACGGGGACGCCCGACGTGCGCGCGGCCTCCAGCTCCGGCAGGGACAGCGGCACGCCCGGGCTCACCACCACCAGGTCCTGGCGGGTGAGCAGCCCCGGAGGCGTGGCGCCGGTGACGAGCGTCACGCCCTTCGCGTGCAGCTCCTTCGCGAGGTCACCGAGCGCGTCCTCGGAGCGCGCGTCCAGCGCCGTCACCTGCGCGCCCTGCTGCACGAGCAGCCGGAGCGCCGCGACGCCGCTCTTGGCCAGCCCGAACACCGCGACCTTCCGACCGGACAGCGAGGGATTCATGGGGCGGGCCGACCTCGTCTACGGGAGCAACGACAGGGGGCAAAACGACTAGCGCAGCTTCAGGGACAGCAGCGCCACGCCACCACAGAGGATGGCGACAATCCAGAAACGCACGATGATCTTCGGCTCGGCCAATCCCTTGAGCTCGAAGTGGTGGTGCACGGGCGCCATCTTGAAGACGCGCTTGCCCGTCATCTTGAAGGACGCCACCTGGATCATCACGGAGAGCGCCTCCGCGAAGAAGATGCCGTGGATGATGGCGGAGACGACTTCGTTCTTGGAGAACACCGCCAGCGCGCCCAGCGCGCCGCCCAGGGCCAGCGAGCCGATGTCGCCCATGAACACGGACGCCGGGTAGGTGTTGAACCAGAGGAAGGAGATGCCCGCGCCCACGATGCTCGCGCAGAAGACGGCCAGCTCCGCGCCACCCGGCACCTGGAGGATGCCCAGGTAGCGGTACAGCGGCGTGGCGGTCAGCCTGGCGACGCCGTTCACCGTCTCCGTGTCCGCGATGTGCAGCGTGGTGCCCGCCACGTAGCAGAGCACGCAGAAGGTCACCGCCGACACGATGGTGGGGACGATGGCCAGGCCGTCCAGGCCGTCCGTGAGGTTCACCGCGTTGGACGTGCCCACGATGACGATCCACGCGAAGACGACATAGAACCAGCCCAGGTCCGGGTTGAACCAATGGGACGGCACGAACGGCAGCGTGAGCCGCGTGTCGATGAGCAGCGTGGGCCCGAAGGAGCCGTCCGCCTTCGTCCACGTGCACATCAGGCCGAAGATGGCGATGAGGTAGAAGACGGTCTGCAGCACCATCTTCTTGCGCCCCGCCAGGCCCTTGGAGTTGCGCTTGGACAGCTTGAGCCAGTCGTCCAGGAAGCCGATGAAGCCGTAGCCGAAGGTGAGGAGGATCATCACCCAGACGCCGCGGGACTTCAGGTCCGCGAACAGCAGGGTGCCCGCCGCGATGCAGATGAGGATGAGCGCGCCACCCATGGTGGGCGTGCCCTTCTTCTTCTGGTGCGTGTCCGGGGTGTCCTCGCGCACGTTGCTCTGCCCGTGCTGCTTCAGGCGCAGCCGCGCGATGAGGCGCGGCCCGATGAGCATCCCCAGGAGCAGGGCGAAGACGCCCGCGGCGATGATGCGGAAGGTCGGGTAGCGCAGGAAGTTGAGGACGCGCCCGGCTTCGGTGTTCTGGATGAGCTCGTACAGAAGGTACAGCACTAGTGACTCCCTCCGGGGGGTGCCGCGCCCGTGAGGGCCGCCACCACGCGCTCCAATCGCATGCCGCGACTGGCCTTCACCAGCACCACGTCACCGGGTGACAGCCGGGGCGTCAACCACGCCACCAATGGCTCCACTTCGGTGAAGTGTGCGGCGGAATCTCCCATGTCCGCGCTCCCCAGACCGCCCGCCGAACGGGGGCCGAAGAACGCGACCAGCTTCGCGTGCCGCGCGACGAGCTCACCCAGCCGGGCATGCTCCTGCGCCTCGCCCGCGCCCAGCTCCAGCATGTCGCCCAGCACCGCCACCGCCCGGCCGCCTTCGGGCACCAGCGTGCCCAGCGTGACGAGCGCGGCCTCCATGGAGGCCGGGTTGGCGTTGTAGCAGTCGTCCACCACCGTGACGCCGTTGCGGCCGTCCACGATGTTGAGCCTGCGCGCGTACGGCCGCGCGGACTCCAGGCCCTTCACGCACTCCTCCGGGGAGTAGCCCAGGGCCAGCGCCGTCGCGAACGCCGCCGTCGCGTTCTGCGCGTTGTGCGGCCCCACGAAGTGCAGGCGCACCGGCCAGTCCTTCCCCCCGTAGCGCACGGTGGCCACCATGCCGTCGCGGCCCAGGGTGTGGACGGCGGTGAGGCGCACGTCCGCCCCTTCCGCCCGGCCGAACGTCAGGTGCTTCGCGCCGCTGCGCGCGGCCTGGTGCACGATGAGGATGTCATCCAGGTTCACGACGGCGGTGGCCTGGGGCAAGAGCTCGCGGAACATCTCGCCCTCCGCCTCCGCCACGCCCTCCAGGCTGCCCAGCCCCTCCAGGTGCTCCGGCTGGACCACGGTGATGACACCCGCGTCCGGCTGCACCTTGCGGGTGAGCCGTTCGATTTCGCCCGGCTGGTTCATCCCCACTTCGATGACGGCCGCCACGTGGGACGGCTCCAGCCGGAAGAGCGTGAGCGGGACGCCCACCTCGTTGTTGAAGTTGCCCTCGGTCTTCAGCGCGGGGCCGCGCGTGGCCAGGATGGCGCCCACCATCTCCTTGGTGGTCGTCTTCCCGTTGGAGCCCCCCACCGCCGCCACCGGAATCCGGAAGCGGCGGCGGTGCAGCGCCCCCAGCCCGCCGAGCGCGGCCAGGGTGTCCTCCACTTCATAGAGCGCGAAGCCCGGGGGCAGGGCCGGCAGCGCCCTCCCCCGCTTCACCACCGCCCCGGCCGCTCCCTGGCGCTGGGCTCCGTCCACGAAGTCGTGGGCGTCGAAGCGCTCACCCTGCAGCGCCACGAAGAGGCACCCCGGGGTGAGCGACCGCGTGTCGGTGCAGACGGCGGGGAAGCCCGCGTCAACGGGCTCCCCGCGACGGGTCGCACCCGTCGCCTGCACCACCTCGTCATCGGAGAATCGAGCGGCCATGGAGGGGGGGTGTTGGCCTTGAAGGAGGGTCAGCCCGGGATGCGGTTGGCCAGCGCGCGCGCGGCGACTTCACGGTCGTCGAACGCGAGCTTCTCCGTGCCCACCGTCTGGTAGGTCTCGTGGCCCTTGCCGGCGATGAGGACGACGTCGTCGTCCTTGGCCAGGTTGATGACCTGCTCGATGGCGGCGCGGCGGTCCGCGTCCACGAGGTAGCCCTTCTCCCCGACCTTCGCCTTGCCCGCGGAGATGCGGCGCAGGCCGCCCTTCTCCAGGCCCGGCGTCACCTCCGCGATGATGGCCTCCGGGTCCTCCGTGCGCGGGTTGTCGCTGGTCACCATCACCAGGTCGGCGCCCTCCGCGGCCACGGTGCCCATCAGCGGGCGCTTGCCCTTGTCGCGGTCACCGCCGCAGCCGAAGACGACGATGACGCGGCCCTTGGCCAGCGTGCGCGCCGCCTCGATGGAGCGCTTGAGCGCGTCATCCGTGTGCGCGTAGTCCACCAGCACCGCCGGCGCGGGACCGCCGCGGTGGTTCTCCGCGCGGTCCATGCGGCCGGCGACCTGGGAGACCAGCTCGATGCCGCTCTTCACGTCCGAGCGGCTGATGCCCGCGCCCAGCGCGATGCCGGCGGCGAGCATGATGTTCTCCAGGTTGTGGGGCCCCAGGAGCTTGCTCTTGACCTTGATGTCGCCCGCGGGCGTCTTCAGGGTGGCCTCGATGCCCTTGAGCGAGTAGGCGGCGTCCGCGGCGGAGATTTCACCCGCGCCCGTGCGGCTGAACTTCCACGCCATGCGCTTCTGGCCGCGCAGCTCGTTGTAGATGCGGCTGGCGAAGGTGTCGTCGCCGTTCACCACCGCGGTGCCCGTGGCGGAGAGGTTCTCCACGAAGAGCTTGCGCTTCACCTGGAAGTACTCCTCCAGGTCCTTGTGGTAGTCCAGGTGGTCGCGGGACAGGTTGCTGAAGCCCACGGCCTTGAAGGTGAGCCCGTGCACGCGCTCCTGCGCGAGCGCGTGGCTGGAGACCTCCATGACCACCGTCTCCACACCCGCGTCCACCATCTCGCGGAAGATGCGGTGCAGATCCAACGGGTCCGGCGTGGTGTTGGCCAGCTCCGTCGTCTTGCCACCGAACTTGTAGCCCAGCGTGCCGATGACGCCCGGCGCCGGGGAGCCGGTGTACATGGCGGCCGTCGCGAGGATGGCCTCCAGCAGGTACGTCGTCGTCGTCTTCCCGTTGGTGCCGGTGACGCCCAGGAGCGTGAGCTTGTCGGCGGGGCGGCCGTGGAAGTTGGCCGCGATGAGGGCCAGCGCCTTGCGCGCGCTGCTCACCTTGAAGAACGGCACCTGCGAGGACTGCCCCTGCTTCTCCGACACCACGGCCACGGCACCGCGCGACACGGCTTCGCCAATGAACTGGGCCCCATCTTCCTTCAGGCCCGGCACGGCGATGAAGAGATCCCCCGGCTTCACGCGCCGCGAATCCTGCGTCACTCCCGTGACGTCGACCGCGGAACGGCCGCCCGAGGTCTGCTCGGCTCCACACCCTGCGAGGACATCCGTCAGCTTCATCTCTTCCCCTTCACACGCATTGCTGATGCGGGGCCTGGAAAGGACACGGCCTCATTGCCGCGTCGCCAGTTCCAGCGTCACCCGGGCCCCCTTCTCCACCAGCGCACCGGCGGGGGGGGTCTGAGATACGACTCGTCCACTGCCTTGCAGCTGTGGCTCCAACGCCGCGGCGAGCAACTTCACCACGGCTTCGCGTCCTGCCTGACCCTGGACGTCCGGCACACGCACCGTGCCGGGCTCCGGGGTCTCGGTCACCGCAACCTCCAGGCCGGCCCGGACGGGCACGGCCTTCGCCAACGCCTTCGGTGCCGGAGGGGGCACCACGGGCGCGGCGGCCGCGGCCACCTCGGCGGGTGCCACCGTCCGGGACGGGGGCACGGCCAGGTGGGCCATGGCAGCGGTAGCGATTTCCTTGAAGGCAGGGGCAGCCACGTTCCCCCCGTATACGTCTGTCTTGGGTTCGTCCACCACCACGAGAATCACGGCGCGTGGTGCCTCGGCTGGCACCATGCCCGCGAACGACGCAATGCGTTTGTCGGAATACCCCCGTGCCACGGGGTCCGCCTTCTGCGCCGTGCCCGTCTTGCCGGCCACCCGGTAGTCGTCCATGGCGGCCTTGGGCGCGGTCCCTCCCTTGACCACCACGCTCTCAAGCATGCCCACGACCTGCCGCGCCACCCTCTGGGAAACGACCCGGCGCAGCTCCGTGGGCTGGTTCTCCAGCAGCACCACGCCGTCCGGGTCCACGACCCTGGAGACGAGGTACGGGCGCATCAGCACGCCGTCGTTGGCCAGCGCGCCATAGGCCGCCGCCAGCTGGACGGCGGTGGAGGTCATGCCCTGGCCGAAGGATTGGGTGGCCAGGGAGATGTCCGATTTCGGAAACGGGATGACGCCGCGGCTCTCCCCGGTGAGCGCCAGGCCGGTGCGCTCCGCGAAGCCGAAGGCGTGGTAGGCGGCCACCATCTTCTCCCGGCCCAGGGCCTCCGCGACCTTGGCGGCGCAGATGTTGGAGGACACCTGGAGGATGCCCTGCGCGTTGAGCCAGCCGTGCGGGTGGGTGTCGTTGACGGTGTGGCGGCCGATGCGGAAGGCGCCGTTCTCACAGAAGAAGAGCGTGTCCGGGGTGATGGTCTTCTGCTCCAGCGCGGCGGCCACCACGAAGGCCTTCATCGTGGAGCCGGGCTCGAAGGCGTCCAGCGCGGCGCGGTTGCGGATGGCGTTCTTCACGCCGTCCTCCGGCGTGTTGGGGTTGAAGCGCGGGTTGTTGGCCAGCGCCAGCAGCTCCCCGGTGCGAGGGTCCAGCACCACCGCCATGCCCGCGACCGCCTTGGCGTCGTCCACGGCCTTGGCCAGCGCCTTCTCCGCGACGTACTGGAGGTGGCGGTCCAGCGTGAGCGTCACCGCGGCGCCCTGGCGCTCCAGCGGATCCAGGGCGCCCTGGACCATCAGCTTGCGGCCCTTGGCGTCCCGGAAGCCGGAGGTGCGCGAGTTCTGCCCGGACAGCTCGTCCTCGAAGGCGAGTTCCAGGCCCTCCAGGCCGTGGCCGTCGGTGCCCACCATGCCGACGATGTGCGCGCCCAGCTCTCGCTGGGGATAGAAGCGCTTGGGCTCTTTCATGAAGCCCAGGCCGGGCAGGCCCAGCGCCTTCACCGCCTCCACCTCCTGGGGCTTCGCCTGGCGCTTCACCCACGCGAAGCGCTTGGCGCGGGACAGGCGCGCGGCCACGTCGTTGCCATCCAGGTGCACCGCGCGCGCGAGCTGCCGCGCCGCCTGGGGCACGTTGGGGAGCATGGACGGGTCCACCCAGATGGAGTCCACCTCCACGCTCTGCGCGAGCGGCGTGCCGCGCCGGTCGAAGATGTCCCCGCGCCGGGCCGGGATGTCGATCTGCCGGACGTACTGGTCCTGCGCCAGGCCGCGCAGCTTCTCCTGCTGGAAGACCTGGAGGTAGACCGCGCGGCCGAACGCCGTGCCCAGGAGCGCGAGGAACAGCCCGAACAGCAGCTGGACCCGCAGCCTGAGCCCCTTCGTGTTCGACTCCGGAATCCGCGCGCTCTTCAGGTCCCTCACCGCCCGGTCCCCCGCTCCGCCACGCGGACGGCGGGGGCGCTGCTCCGGGCCTGCGCGGTGCGCGAGTCCTTCACGCGCTCGTCGGCGATGGACACCACCGCGCCGCCCTTGGGCATGGCCATGCCCAGCTGCTCACGCGCCACGCGCTCCAGCCGCCCCGGGGCCTTGAGCGTGGCCAGCTCCAGCTTGAGCCGGTCGTTCTCCCGGGTGAGCGAGCGGCTCTCGCCCTCCGCGTTGGACAGGCGGTAGCCCATGTCCACCACGAGCACGCGGCTGGTCACGTGGAGGATGCCCACGCCAGCGAACAGGGTGAAGAGCATGACGGCGGGCAAGAGGTGCATCAGCACGCCGGCCACGGACACGGAGGGACGCGAGAGGGCCTTGCTCATCGGATTTTCTCCACCGCGCGCAGGTGCGCGCTGCGAGAGCGGGGGTTGGCCTCGACTTCCGCTTCGGAAGCCGCGACGGCCTTCTTGGACACGAGGGCGAAGTCACCCTGGCTGTTGCACACGCACACCGGGAAGCCCGGCGGACAGGTGCACCCACCGACCAGGGCGCGGAAGGCTTCCTTCACCTTGCGGTCCTCCAGGGAGTGGAAGGAGATGACCGCGGCGCGGCCGCCCACCTTGAGCAGCGAGGGCAGCGCGGCGAGCAGCGCGTCCAGCGCCTCCAGCTCCCCGTTCACCGCCATGCGCAGCGCCTGGAACGTGCGGGTGGCCACGTTGATGCGGTCCGGCCACGCCTTGCGGGGCACGGCGCGCTTCACCACCTCCACGGCCTCCAGCGTGCGCTGGGGCAGCGCCTTCTTCAGCTCCCGGGCAATGGGCCGCGCGAACGGCTCTTCACCGTAGTCCTTGAGCAGCCTCGCCAGGTCGCGCTCGTCCGTTTCGGCGATGAGCTCCGCGGCGGTGATGCCGGTGTCGCCCATGCGCATGTCCAGCGGGCCGTCCTTCATGAAGGAGAAGCCGCGCTCGGCCACGTCCAGCTGCGGCGAGGACACGCCCAGGTCCACCAGCACGCCGTCCACGGGGAGCAGGTCCTGCGCGACACGGGAAAGGTCCGCGAAGTTGCCCTGCCGGGCCTGGAAGCGCGCGTTGCCACCCATGCGGGCGGTGGCCGCCGCCAGCGCCACGGGGTCCCGGTCCACGCCCACCACGGTGGCGCCCCGGGCGAGCAGCGCCTGGGTGTGGCCACCGCCGCCGAGCGTGCCGTCGAGGATCACCTTGCCCTCCGCCGGGTTCAGCAGCTCCACCGTCTCGTGGAGCAGGACGGTCTGGTGCTGGAAGTCCACGGGAGGGGGGCCTTGGGTGCGGGTCAGACGAAGGGAGCGCGCGAGAGCTGGAAGGCGGCCCGGGCGTCGTTCATGTGCGGGTACAGCTCGAAGGCGTCATGGGCGCCGGCCGCGCGGAAGATGGCGGCCAGGTACGGCGACAGCCCGGACAGCTTCACGTCCCCACCGGAGCGGCGGAACGCCTCCGTGCGGGCCATCAGCGGACGCACGCCGCGGTAGTTCAGGTGTGACACGTCCGCGAAGTCCAGGACGACCTGGCGCGTGCCCCGGTGCAGCCGGTGCATCAGGTCCTCGCACAGCTTGAGCAGGTCCGCCTCCTCCAGCTCGCCCTCCAGCATCAGCGTCTCCACGCGCTCGGACGCCGCCACCACCGCCCTGTTCCGACGAACCTCCTGCACCTGGTCCATGCGCCTGCCCACCCTTCTCCTGCGAACTCGAGGCTGTCGACTTCCTGGCTACGGCTGGCGCAGCTCGCCCAGCACCCTCAACACGTCCTGGGAGGTGGCTTCCTGGCGCGCGTCCTCCTGCGCCTTCGCCCAGCCTTCCTGGCTCCAAAGCTCAATCACCTTCACCATCCCCGCCCACACCACTTCCTTCTCCAGCTTCGCGTACGTCCTGAGCGACGGCGGGATGAGCAACCGGCCCAGCTTGTCCAACGGGCACTCCTGCGCGCTGGCCACGTACAGCCGCATCAACGTCTTGACCCCCGGCTCCATGGGGTTGCGCCGGGCGAGCGCGGTCTCCAACGCCTCCCACTCCCGCACCGGATAGGCGTGGAGGCAGGGGTCCAGGGCCGTGGTGACGATGAGCCGCTCGTCGTAGGCGCCCACCAACGTCTCCCGCAGCCTGGCCGGGAGGCTGGTGCGCCCCTTCGCGTCGATCTGGTGCTCATAGACGCCTCGGAACACGCGGGACGATCCACCTTTTCAGCCCAGCACGGGACGGACCACCACTCCTTCCCACTTCTTACCCCTCAACGGCCGGCATACATACGCGCCCCCCCCAGGGGGGTCAAGAAAGCGCGCAACAGGCTGGAACACCGCGCGCCCGGCGCCGGACATCCCCCAGGGCACGTGCCGGACGGCCTACCTTTGGGGGTGGGGTAAACTTGAGTTTTTCCGCTCCCAGGCTGAGAGTGCCGGACGCGTGAACACGAACGTTCGACTGAAGGTGGCCTACAAGACGCCGCAGTCGCTGGTCGGCGAGTACACCCGCAGCGTGGGTCAAGGCGGCGTCACCCTGGAGACGCGCAAGGCCCTGCCGCCGGGCACCCGCTTCACCTTCGAGCTGCACGCGGCCGGCATGCCGCGTCCGGTGGAGGTGCTGGGCGAGGTCATCCGGGTGGAGCCGCGCCCCGGCGAGCGCTTCCTGCTCACCGTGCGCTACGACGGCTCACAGGATCGCAGCCCGCTGGACGCGGTGCTCCAGCACATCTTCGCCCAGGAGGAGCAGAACGGCCTGCGCCGCTTCCCGCGCATCCCGCTGCACGTGCGCGCGCTGGAAGGCGACGCCCGCGTCCCCTCCTTCTTCGTGCGCGACATCTCCCGGGGCGGTGTGGGCCTGGAGGTGGAGGCCCCCACCCTGCCCCGCGAGGTGCAGGTGGGCACGCCCTTCCTCATGGAGATGGACATGCAGGAGGGCCCGCTGCTGCTCCACGGCGAGGTGGCGTGGACGTCGACGGTGCCGCGCAAGGGCGTGGCGCAGGCGGTGACGCCGGGCTTCGGCGCGACGTTCGGCCGCCTGCGGCCGGACATGCTCCAGCGGCTGGAGGCCCTGATGGTGCTGGAGCACCTGCCGCCCGCGCCCTGGCGGGCCCGGGTCAGCTTCGGCCTGGATGCCGTGTCGCGGATGCCCTGACGCTTCGTCCAGGGCACCCGCGCTCCGGCGCGCGGCCTACAGCGGGTTGTACGGGTAGCCGCCGGCCTCTTCCAGGCCCGCGACAATCGTCTCGCGCAGCTCCGCGGGGTCATACGGCGTGAAGGCGTCCAGCGCGGTCAGGCGCTTCAGCTCCAGCGCGAGCGCGTCGCCCTTGAGCGTGGCGCAGAGCGCGCGGCGGGTGCGCTCGAAGGCGCGCGTGGTGGACTCCATCGCGTACAGCCGCACCAGCGCCACGCGCATGGGGTCCAGCACGCCGCCGGTGGCGGCCTGGCGGGTGCGCGTCACCATGGAGTCCAGGGCGTACGCGTCCATCACCACGTCCGCCAGCGCGGCCATGACCTCCTGGTGCTTGTCCAGCTCCGTGCCGAAGGTCTCCGCGGCCAGGCGCATCCCGTGGATGGCCAGGTGCTTGGCGCACTCGGCGGCGATCTCCTCGTGGGCCAGCGCGTCCTGGCGGCCCGCGCGGGGACGCTCGCCCCGGCTGAGCTCCTCCGCCACGGAGCGCGCCTGCGCGAACAGCGGCAGGTCCCCCTTCACCGCGCGCTTGAGCAGCATGCCGGTGATCAGCATGCGGTTGATTTCGTTGGTGCCCTCGAAGATGCGGTTGATGCGCGCGTCGCGGTAGGCGCGCTCCACCGGGTACTCCTCGATGTAGCCGGCGCCGCCGTGCACCTGCACCGCGTCGTCCACCAGGTGGCCCAGGGCCTCCGAGCCGAAGACCTTCATGATGGAGGCCTCGGTGGCGAACTCCTCCATGGCGGCGATGACGTGCGCGTCGTAGTCCGCGTCCGAGCGCTCCTTGGACGCCAGGCGCCCGTCCACGAGGCCCGCCGTGCGGTACGTCATGCTCTCCACCGCGTAGACGAGCGAGGCCATGCGCGCGAGCTTCTCGCGGATGAGCGGGAACGTGGCGATGGGCGCCTTGAACTGCTTGCGCTCCTGCGCGAACTTGAGCGCGTTCTGCAGCTGCAGCTTCATGCCGCCGATGACGCCCGCGCCCAGCTTGAGCCGGCCGTAGTTGAGGATGTTGAAGGCGATGCGGTGGCCCTTGCCCAGCTCGCCCAGCAGGTTCTCCACGGGCACCTGCGCGTCCTCGAAGTAGAGCGGACACGTGGACGAGCCGCGGATGCCCATCTTGTGCTCCTCCGGGCCCACGGTGAGGCCCGGGGTGTCCTTCTCCACGATGAAGCCGGTGAACTTGTCGCCGTCCACCTGCGCGAAGACGACGAACACGTCCGCGAAGGCCGCGTTGGTGATGTAGAGCTTGGAGCCGTTGAGGACGTAGTGCTTGCCGTCGGCGGACTTCACCGCCTTCGTCTTCGCCCCGCGCGCGTCGCTGCCGCTGCCCTGCTCCGTCAGCGCGTACGCCGCCACCCACTCGCCCGTGGCGAGCTTGGGCAGGTACTTCGCCTTCTGCGCCTCGTTGCCGAACCACACGATGGGCAGCGACCCGATGCCGGTGTGCGCGCTGGACGTCACCGACCAGGAGCCCTGCAGGCTCATGGCCTCCGCGAGCAGGAGCGACGTCGTCTTGTCCAGGCCCGTGCCGCCGTACGTCTCCGCGATGTCCACGCTCAAGAGGCCCAGCTCGCCCGCGCGGCGCAAGAGGTCGCGCAAGAGCGCGTTGTCCTTGCCCTCGATGCGCGCGGCCTGGGGCAGCACCTGCTCACGGCAGAACTGGAGCGCCGTCTTGAAGAAGAGCCGCTGCTCCTCGGAGAACGCCTCCGGCGTGAGGATGCGGGTGGCGCCCACCTCCTGGAACAGGAACGTCGCCCCAGCGAGTACATCCTGGGGACGGGAAGCGGGCTCGGTTGCGGCGACCATCGACGACCTCCGGGGAGGGAGCATTGCCCTCCGATGCCTTCAGAAAAAAGGCGCGCGGCACATTAGGGCGCGCGGACCGCCAGGGGTAGTAGCGGCTCGGCCCCACCCCCTCAACAGATTGAGGAATCCACGCAGGGTGCGTGCCCGGCAGCCAGGCCGGAGGGTTCAGCGCCCTTGCTTACGGGGAACCCGCATCCGGCGCGGCCCTCGGCGTGGGGTACACGAGGCAGAGCGTGTCGAAGAGCCCCTCTTCCGGCGCGACGTACGTACCGCCGAGCGCCCGCGCCACCTGCACCACCTCCGTGCCGAACGAGGGGACGAGGCACAGGTCGTCCGACGTGGTGAAGCGTCCCTTCAGCCGGGCCAGCTCCCGTCGCAACGCCGCGATGTCCTGGCGCCCACCGCGCACCGGCACGGACGGGCCGTTGCGGTCCGGCCCCGGCAGCTTGCCCACGCTGGTGGTCAGCTCGAAGCCGTCCGCGCGCTGGATGATGCGCAGCTTGCCGGGCGCCACCTCCTCCAGCCACGCACGGAAGCCCTGCTCATCACGAAGCACCAGCCGGTAGGCCACGGGCGCATCCGGATGCTGGAGCCACACGTCCGCCGCCTGCGTGCGCAGCGCCGCCAGCGTGTCGGACACCTGTGCGAGAAACGTGTCCGCGTCCTCGACCCCGATGAGCACGTCCCTGCCCCGCACCCGCTCCGCGAACCGGCCCGCCTCCCGTGCAGGAACGAAGGTCTCCTTGCCCAGCCGCACCGCGTCTCCCGCCAGCTCCAACCGGACGACGTCGTCCGGAAGGGGCTCGCCATAGGCGGGCGCGGACACGGGCGCGACGGTCGCGTTCGCCCAGGTGCCTGCGTCCGTGGAAGCCGCCGGACGGGCCCCTGCCTCCTCGCGGAGTGGGGCCTCCGCGGACGCCGCGCGTGCCGGTTCCGGGGGCGAGGGCTCGCGACAGCCGCCCGATGACAGGCAGCCCATGAGCAGGAGGAAGAATGCAGGGTTACGGGAACAGGCTGGCGAGCGTAGCGGAATATTCCACCCGGAGCGTCTGAATGGCCTCATGATAGCTTCTCGCGGTTTTTCCGAAGGCCTCCCCTCCACAGGAGCCGATTCGAACGTGCCGCAGCCTTCCGCCGGCTTCCAATTCGGAAAGTACAAGCTGCTCGAGCGCATCGCGACGGGCGGCATGGCGGAGATCTACCGCGCGCGGATGACGGCGGTGGCGGGCGTGACGAAGCCGGTGGTCATCAAGAAGATCCTCCCCGGCTACGCGGATGACAGCGCGTTCGTGTCCATGTTCATCAACGAGGCACGCATCGCGCTGGGGCTGTCGCACGGCAACATCGCGCAGATCTTCGACTTCGGGGAGGTGGAGGGCGAGTACTTCCTCGCGATGGAGTGGGTGGACGGCCACCCGCTCTCGCACGTGCTGCGCCGCGCGCGGGAGAAGGGGCTGCCCGCGCTGCCGCCGCCGCTGGCGGTGCTGGTGGCCATCGACATGTTGCGCGGCCTTGCGTACGCGCACACGCGGCTGGACGACAACGGCCGTCCGCTGCACATCGTCCACCGGGACGTGAGCCCGCAGAACGTGCTCCTCTCCTTCGAGGGGCAGGTGAAGCTGGTGGACTTCGGCATCGCGCGGGCCCGGCTCGCCGGACGCAGCGACACGAAGCCAGACCCGGCGAAGGGCAAGTACGTCTACTTCGCGCCGGAGCAGGCGCGCGGCGAGGCGCTGGATGCGCGCACGGACGTGTTCGCCGCGGGCACGGTCCTCTACGAGATGCTCTGCGGGCGGCGCCCCTTCGAGGGCTCACTCCAGGACGTGCTGCGCAAGATTGCCCAGGGCGACTTCCCCCGGCCTCGCGAGTGGACGCCGGGCATCCCGGCCACGCTGGAGCGCATCCTGCTCACCGCGATGGCCACGAGCCCGGAGCAGCGCTACTCCACCGCGCAGGCCTTCGCGGAGGCGCTGACGCGGCAGCTCCACGTCACCGCGCCGGACGTGTCCGCCAGCGACCTGGGCCACTTCATGGGCTACCTCTTCGAGCCGGAGCTCGTGGAGGCCGGCCGCCCGGTGCAGCTGCCGCGTGAGTTCATCGCGCGGGTGGGCCGCTGGAGCGGCATCGCCGAGCCGCCGCCCGTGCCGACGCCGCCGGAGCTGCCCCGCCACGTCTCCGAAGCCTGGGGGGAGCCCCATGGCGAACCCCGGGGCGACCTGACGACGCAGCCCCTGCCCCCGCAGGCCATGCCGCCCATCCCGCCGCCCGCGTGGCACCGCTCCCTGCGCGGCTGGGCGGTGCGCGGCGCGCCGGTGGTGGTGGCCGCGCTCGTGGCCACGTGGCTGGGCTTGGTCATGGGCGGCCCCAACACGTTCGCGGTGGAGCTCAGCTCCTCGCCCGCGGGCGCCACCATCCGCGTGGATGGCCGGACGCTGGCGGAGACGACGCCCACACTCATCACCCAGCTGCCGTCGGACCGCGAGCACGTGCTGGAGGTGCTGCTGCCGGGCATGGTGCCCTTCAGCCAGCGCGTGCATGCGGAACGCGGCACCACGCTGGCGGTCCACGCCCGGCTCGGGCCGAAGCATCCGGCCGCGGCGCGCGCCCCGCCCCGCGCGGGGAAGGACGACGCGCCCGTCTCCGGCGCCCGTTACTCCACGGGAGGCCCGTTCGCGCTCAGCGCGGTGGCGCATGCCCTGCGCGTGCCCCCGTCCCAGGCCGCGCGCATGCGGTTGGATCCCTCCCGCACCTACGGCCTGCGCGTGGAGGGCCGCGTGTCGGTGGGCGGCCCGCTGCCGGTGGCCCAGGCCGTCTACTTCCTGGAGGGCGGCACGGCCCTGGCCGCGCGCGACAGCTTCGGCCTGGTGGGCGCGGACGAGGTGCTGGTGCGCGACGCCTCCGTCCTCTACGTGTTCCTCTGGGACGACCGGCCCGACGACAACCGCGGCGCCCTCCAGGTGCACGTGCGGGAACAGGCGAGCGGCGCCATCACCACGCTGCTGCTGGACGCGCGCCGGCACGCCGTCTCGCTGTCCCCCCACGACGGCTTCACGCTCAGGGAGCTGGATCCGTCCACCACCTACCGCGTGGTCGTGCGCGCGGCGCAGGAACCGGCGCGCACGCGGGGCTTCGGCGGCGGAGAGGTGGGCGGCGTGCTCGCGCTGCACGGCGCGGGACCGTCCCCGGCCATGGCCCCGGGCACGCTGGAGGTGCTGGAGGTCAACCAGCCCACGGTGATGCGCGGCGCCAGCTGGCTGCGGCTCGCGTTCCCGGACGACGACGTGAACGACAACGCCGGCGGCCTCACGCTGGAGGTGACGCCAGTGGCGCCGCTGCACCAGTAGCGCGCGCGACGGGCCGCTACAGGATGCCCGCGGCCTGTAGCCGAAAAATTGATCATCCGGGCGCCGCCCCTACCCTGGGCCGCCACGGAGGACGCTCATGAAGAAGCTGCTGGCGGTGCTGGGCCTGGGAATCGCGGTGATGGCCACGGTGGGACTTTCCACCCGCGTGGACGCGCGGCCCGGAAGCACGGCGGACGAGGGGCCGACCGACGCCCAGATCGACGCTGTTCTGGACTCGCAGGCGCACGAGGTGATGGCCAAGCTGTTGGAAGCGCAGCGCAATGCCAACCGGATGACAATGCTTCCCCGGTAATCTCGTGGCATCCGGCGAGGCACGGTGCTACGACCGGTCGCTCGCTTCGGTGATCATCCACCCGCCCACGAGGGGGCCATGCCAGAAGGGTCCGCTGCACTCCAGCTCCAGGTTGGAGACCGGGTCGTCTACCCCAACCAGGGGGTCTGTCGCGTCGCCGCCATCGATGTGAAGGAAGTGGCGGGACAGAGCCTCACCTTCGTCACCATGCGCCGCGAGGAAGACGGCGCGGTCGTGATGGTGCCGCAGGGAAAAATCATTTCCATCGGTGTGCGCAAGGTCGCCAGTCCGTCGGACGTGGAGGAGATCTACTCATTCCTCCGCTCGGACAGCGACAAGGCGGACCTCGACTGGAAGCAGCGCGCGCGCACCAACCTGGACCGCATGACCCAGGGCGGCATCCTGGGTCTGGCGGAGGTCGTCAAGGGCCTCCAGGTCCTGAGTGAGCTGCGTCCGCTGCCCACCAAGGAGCGCGAGCTCTACGACAATGCCCGGCACCTGCTGGTATCGGAGGTCGCCGCCGCGCTGGGCACCGCCGAGGCCAACGCCGAGGACTCCATCGACATCGTCCTCTTCCCGCCCGGGAAGGAGCGTCCCAAGCGCACCGCCGCGGAGTTCGCGCGGCCCGGTGGCGACGAGGACGACATGGACCTGGACGGCGACCTCATGGGTCTGGAGGGCGGAGAGCTGGACCTGCCCTCTGATGAGGAGCCGCAGGCCGAGTCCGAATCCGAGGAGGAGTCCTCCGAGGAGGGTGCCGAGGAGGAAGGCGGCGAGGAGTCGTCCGAGGACGCTCCGAAGAAGCGCGGCCGTCCGCCCAAGGCCAAGCCGGCCGAAGGCGAAGGTGGCGAGCCCGCCGCCCCGAAGAAGCGCGGCCGTCCGCCCAAGCCGAAGCCGGAAGGGGTGGCGGCGGAGGGCGCCGAACCCGCCGCTCCGAAGAAGCGTGGCCGTCCGCCCAAGGCCAGGCCGCCGGAAGGCGCCGCGCCCGCGGAGCCCGCCGCTCCCAAGAAGCGCGGCCGTCCGCCCAAGGCCAAGCCGGCCGAGGACGAGTGAACCGCAGGACTCCACGGCCCTCCCGGTGCCCGCGTCGCGCCTCAAGCGCGCACCCGGCACCGCGAGGGCCTTCCCGCCGAGGTGACGCCCCGTGATTCGCGTCGTGACGCTGGACCCCTTCGACGACAAGCAGCTCGCCAAGTTCAACCGCACGCTCTACACGGCCTTCGGCGTGGGCAGCGAGCACAGCGGCTCCGCGGAAGTCCCCGCGGGCATGTCCGAGCCCCTGGACGCGGAGAAGCTGCTGGAAGAGGTGAAGGGCATCCGGGCCTACAAGGACGACAAGGTGCTGCTGCTCACCTCGCGCAAGCTGAAGGACCGGGACCTGCCCAGCGGCAAGGCGCCCACGTCTGGCTTCGCGAGGTACGGCAAGGACCGGGCGGTACTCTCCATCGCGCCGTTCAAGGACCTGGAGAAGGACTTCAAGCCCATCGCGCGGCACGCGCTGCACCAGCTGGGCACGCTCTGGGAGCTGCACCACTGCCTGGATCCGCGCTGCTCGATGTACCCACCCTGGACGCCGTCCTTCAACCAGGGCGACCACATCTTCTGCACCTTCTGCCGCGAAAAGAGCGAGCAGAAGATCCGTCTTGCCAAGTCCTAAGGCCCTGCGCGCCCTGCCCCTGGTGGAACTGGGGGCCCTGCTGCTCGTCGCGCTGTGGTGCCTCGTCTTCCAGCTGCGGCTTCCAGGCCGGCTGCCCACGGACGCGGACGAGCGCGCCGTGGCGGACGTGCTGGCCCGCGACGCACGCCCCGGGGACGCGGTGCTGCTCTTTCCCTGGTGGACCGAGCGCGCCCGTCTCTTCGTGCCCCCATCCGTCCCTGTGTACGGGTGGCTGGAGTCGGACGGCGCGGACCTGGGCGCGCACCCGCGCATCTGGGTGCTGGGCCAGCCGGAGCTTCCCCGCTCCGACGTGGGCGCGTTCGACGCGGCCTTCCTCCCCGGACGCAAGGCGCTGAACCCCGAAGCCCGCATGGGCCCGCTGTCGCTGCGCCTCTACGAGAACGGCCGCTACCGTCCCCGCCACTGGGTGGCGAGCGAGGCCGTGAGCGCGGCGCGCGTGTACCTGGAGCAGCCGGACGGCTCGCGCCGGGACTGCCCCTTCGACGGCAAGGTGCACCGCTGCCCCGGCCCGCCGCACCTGTACGTGGCGCCGGAGTGGCACGAAATCCTCTACGAGCCCCGGCACTGCCTGTGGATGCATGCGCCGGGAGGCGCGCAGCGGCTGGTGGCGGAGTTCGCCAACGTGCCGTCCGGCATGGGCCTGAGGCTGGAGGGCGGCATCATCTTCGAGTTCGCGCACCCGAAGGACCCGCGCCTGAGCACGTCCTATCTGGGCGTGGATGACGCGGCCACGGGCGAGCGGCTGTTGAACGTGCCCATTCCCCCGGGCCGCGAGGGCGTGCAGAAGGCGGAGGTGGTGCTGCCACCTGGGCCGCCGCGCACGGTGAAGGTCTGGGTGCAGGCGGACAACGCGGAGTCGCGGCAGGTGTGCCTGGACGTGATGGCGCTGGAGCCCGCGGTGGGGGTGAGGCCATGACAGCTCCGGTGCAGGCTCCGGTGTCACTCCCGCTGACGGGACGCCCCGCCACGCGCGAGGAGAAGCTCACGGCCCTGGCCTTGTGGGTGCTGGCGTTCGCGGCGCTGTGGAGCACGGAAGCCGCCGTGGGCTTCACGCGTGACGAGAGCGTCTACTTCGCCGCGGCGGAGGGCTACTCGCAGTGGTTCCGGCTGCTGCTGCACTCGCCCGCGCAGGCGTTCACGGACAGCGCCATCGTGCGCGCGTGGGACTACAACCACGAGCACCCGGTGCTGATGAAGACGCTGTTCGGGTTGAGCCACCTGCTCTTCCACGACACGCTGGGCCTCATGCGCGACGCGACGGCGTACCGGCTGCCCGCGTTCGCGATGGCGGCGCTGGTGCCCGCGCTGTGCTTCCTCCTGGGCAGCGCGCTGTACGGCCGCACCGCGGGGTGGTTCGCCGCCCTCTCCTTCCTGCTGGTGCCCCGCCAGTACTTCAACGCGGAGCTGGCGTGCTTCGACCTGCCGGTGGCCGCGATGTGGCTGCTGGTCGTGTACTGCTTCTGGCGCGCACTGGAGAGCACCCGCTGGGGCATCGCGTGCGGCGTGGCATTCGGCCTGGCCATCGCCACGAAGCACAACGCCCTCTTCATGCCCTTCGTGCTGTCACCGTTCGCGCTGTGGCGCGCGTGGCAGGTGAGCGAGGGCGTCCCGGAGGCCCGCGTACGGGCGGTCCGCTTCGTGGGGCTGTACGCCGCGGTGGCGGTGCTCTACGGCCTGCTGGTGGTGTTCCTGGGCGGGCCCGCCGCGTTCCAGAAGAAGTTCCTGCTCCTGAGCCCGCACACGCTGTTCTTCGTGGGCCTCGCGGTGGGCAGCGGGGTGCTGCTGCGGGACCTGAAGCACGTGAGCCTGCCGGTGACGCGGGCGCTGGTGCCGCTGGCGGCCATGGCGGTGCTGGGCCCCGTCCTCTTCTACCTGCACTGGCCCTACCTCTGGCACGCGCCGGTGGACCGCACCGCGTGGTACCTGGCCTTCCACGCGACGCACAACCACTACGCCTGGTTCTACCTGGGCACGCTGATGCGCGGGCCGCCCTTCCCGCTCACCTACGTGCTGGTGAAGACGGCGCTGACGGTGCCCACCAGCCTCTTCGCGCCCATGGTGACGGGCTTCGTCGCGCTCGTGGGCCGGGCGCTGTTGAGCCTGAGCGCCCGCACGCGGGAGTGGGTGCGGATGCCCACGGCTTCCGAGGCGCTGGTGGGCGTCAACGCGGTGACGTCCATCCTCATCATCAGCCACCCGCAGGTGCCGCACTTCGGCGGGGTGAAGCACTGGTTCCCGTCCATGACCTTCCTGGGCATCCTCGCGGGCGCGGCGGTGGCGCGCGGGTGCTTCGCGGTGTGGGAGGTGCTGAAGGCCCGGCGTCCCTCGGTGTCACCGCTGGCGGTGACGGTGCCGGTGTTCGCGCTGCTGCTCGTGCCCGCGCTGCTGGGGTCGGTGCGGGTGTTCCCGTACGGCACGGCCGCGTACTCGGAGCTGGCGGGCGGCTTGCCGGGCGCTGCGACGCTGGGGATGCAGCGGCAGTTCTGGTCCAGCCACGTCACCGGCGTGCTGCCGTGGATCAACGAACACGCGAAGCCGGGTGCACGCATCTACCTGCACGAGGTGAACGGCTTCTCGTTCCGCGACTACCAGCGCAACGGGATGCTGCGTCCGGACGTGCGGCCGGTGAACAGCCCGTTCGACGCGGACATCGTCGCGTACCAGTACCACCAGGAGTTCCGCGAGCACGAGTTCCTCACGTGGCAGGCCTTCGGCACGCGCACGCCCGTCACCGGGCTGTACCTGGACGAAACGCCGCAGGTCATCGTCTACCAGCGCCCGGAGTAGTCCCGGGCGGTGATGACGCAGGAAGCCATGTGCACGACCGTGCACTCGGCGGCCCCCCAGGCTTCCACGAAAAGCGGACAGGACGGGAAGGCGTGGAGCCGGGGTAGGCTCGCCGTGTAGGCCATTCCACCTTCCCGGGGGAGAACCACATGACGCGCTGGACGGGCTTGCTGACGGTGATGGTGCTGGGTGCGGGCATCGTGAGCTGCGACGACGCGAAGCCGCCCGCGAAGGTGGAGCGGGCGCAGGTGAAGCGGACGGGCCCCGCGACGATGGAGATCATCCCCGTCGAGGGACAGCTCCCCTACTGCATGCTCTTCACGATGTCCGAGAAGGGCGTCATCCGGCAGCTCACGCTCACGCGGGAGAACCGCTCCATCCGCTGCGATGCGAACCGGCCCGTCGCGAACACCAGCTTCCGCGTGCCGGTGCAGGAGGGGAAGGTGCGCGTCTACATCTTCTTCTCCGACGAGCGCGTGCCCGCGGGCTCCGTGGCGCAGCAGCTCTACGACCTGCGCGACCGCGAGCGCGTCACCGCCATGGACCTGCGGCTGCCGGGGCGCATCTTCGTGGAGACACTGGAGTTCACGCCGGAGACGGGCGAGCCCGAAGCGACGGGCGTCATCGTGGGCGCGGGCGGCGTGGTGACCTCCGACGGAGGCACGGCCCCGGATGCGGGCACCAGCACGCTGTCCGTGGAGCCCGCCGACAACTGACCTCCAGCCGCGAAGAAGCCCGAGGGTGGACCTCCGCCCCCGGGCCTTCGTGCTGCTTCAGTCTGTGTCGCCGCAGCGGCCTGGTTCAGCCAGCCGCCGTTGTACGCCGGGGCCCGGTCACGCCGCGCCAGCCGCTCGCGGGCCATGGGCCAGCGGGTCCGCCTCCGCCATGCCGCCGATGGCCACCGCACACGCCCGCCGTGTTAGGTCAGGGCAGGCTCGCGGTATCTGCCATTCCACCTTCCCGGGGGAGGAACACGTGACGCGCTGGGCGGGCTTGCTGACGGTGATGGCGCTGGGCGCGGGCTTCGTGAGCTGCGACGACGCGAAGCCGCCCGTGAAGCTGATGCGTGCCCAGGTGAAACGGACGGGCCCCACGACGATGGAGATCATCCCCCTTGGGGGACAACTCCCCTACTGCATGCTCTTCACGACGTCCGAGAAAGGCGTCATCCGGCAGCTCACGCTCACGCGCGAGAAGCGCTCCATCCGCTGCGACGCAAACCGGCCCGTCGCGAACACCAGCTTCCGCGTGCCGGTGCAGGAGGGGAAGGTCCGCGTCTACGTCGTCTTCTCCGATGAACCCGTGCCGACAGGCTGGGTGGCGCAACAGCTCTATGGTTTGCGCGACCGCGAGCACATCACCGCCATGGACCTGCGGCTGCCGGGGCGCATCTACATGGAGACACTGGAGTTCACGCCGGAGACGGTTGAACCCGAGGCAACGGGCGTCGTGGTGACGTCCGACGCCGGCACCGCTCCAGACGCGGGCACGCGCGAGCGGCCCGTGGAACCCACGGCCCACTGACCTCCAGACGCGAAGAAGCCCGAGGGTGGAATCTCCGCCCCCGGGCCTCCGCGCTGCTTCAGGCTGTGACGCTGGCGCTGCCTAGTTCAGCCAGCCACCGTTGTACGCGGGGGCCCGGTCACGCCGCGCCAGCCGCTCGCGCTCCAGCCGGGCCAACCGCGCCCGCTCCTGCCGTTCACGCTCCATCCGCGCCAGCCGCTCGCGCTCCTGACGCTCACGCTCCAGCCGGGCCTGACGCTCGCGCTCCTGGCGCTCGCGCTCCATGCGCGCCTGCCGCTCCCGCTCCTGCCGCTCGCGCTCCAGCCGGGCCTGACGCTCGCGCTCCTGACGCATCCGCTCATGCCGTTCGCGCTCCAGCCGGGCCTGACGCTCACGCTCCTGACGCTCGCGCTCCATGCGGGACTGGTCCTGGCGGCTCACGAGGGGGGTGGCAGCGTGGAAGTCCGCCGCCATCACCGGGGAGCTCGCGACGAGCGCCACAGCCACCACCATCTTCTTGAGCATTGCCTTCATGACCTGCCTCCGTGAACCGCGTTGTGCTGCGTTCTGAACCTACTGACGGGGGAGGCCCGGGTTGATTCACCGCTCCAAAGGCACGGGGCCCCTCCCGTTTCCCTCGGAAGAGGCCCCGCTGAAACACTCTGAAATCAAGCCTGCGTGAAGCCGCTTTTCAGTACGCCTCGCGGGCCATGGCCAGCAGGTCCGCCTCCGTCACGGAGCGTGGGTTCCCCTGGTGAGACGCGTCCAGGAAGGCCTTCTGCGCGATGTGCTCCAGGTCCTTTTCCTGCACGCCCGCGTCGCGCAGCCGCGCCGGAATCCCCACGGACGCTGCCAGCTTGCGCACGCGGTCGATGGCGTTCGCGGCGAGCACCTCCTCGCGCGCGTTGGACGTGTCTCCCAGCGCCGTGGCGATGCGCGCCAGCCGCGCCGTGCTCGCCGCGCGGTTGAACTCCATCACCGCGGGCAACACGATGGCGTTCGCCAGGCCGTGCGGCACGTTGGAGATGGGCGTGAGCGCGTGCGCCAGCGCGTGGCTCGCGCCCAGGCCCTTCTGGAAGGCCATGGCGCCCTCCATCGCGGCCACCATCATGTCCGTGCGCGCCGCCAGGTCGCGGCCCTCCTTCACCGCCGTCACCAGCGAGCGCCCCACGCGCATCACGCCGTCAATGGCCACCGCGTCCGCGAGCGGATGGAAGCCGTTGGCGACGTACGCCTCGATGCAGTGGGTGAGCGCGTCCATGCCCGTGGCCGCCGTGACGGACGGGGGCAGGCCCAGCGTCAACTCCGGGTCGATGACCGCCGCCTTCGGCAGCAGGTACGGGCTGAAGATGACCGTCTTGCGGCCCGTGTCCGCCAGCGTCACCACGCCGGAGCGGCCCACTTCCGAACCCGTGCCCGCCGTCGTCGGGATGGCGATGAGCGGAGGCAGGTCGTCGCGCACGTACTGGTCGCCGCCCTTCGCGTCGTCGTAGCGGCTGAGCGGCGGCTCGTGCGTGGTGAGCAACTGCACCAGCTTGCCGGCGTCCAGCGCGCTGCCACCGCCCAGGGCGATGATGCCGTCGGCCTTGTGCGCGCGGTACGCCTCCAGGCCCGCGAACACGTCACGCTCCGTGGGGTTGGGCTCCACGCGGTCGAACACCGCGCAGTCCATGCCCGCGGCCTTGAGCACGTCCGTGACGCGCGTGGCGACGCCCGCCTTCACCACGCCCGCGTCCGTCACCAGCAGCGGGCGCTTCATCTCCAACCGCGAGGCGTGCGCGGGCAACCGCTGGAGCGCGCCCGCGCCAAACACGATGCGCGTGGGCCACGACATCTCCGTGACACGCGGCTCCGAGGGAATGTCGAAAGGCTTCATGGAAGGTCCTCCTTCAGATGAGTTCCAGGTAGCGCTCCAGCTCCCAGGAGGTGACCGCCCGTTCGTACTGGCGCACCTCCCATTCGCGGGTGCGCACGAAATGGTCGACGAAGCCCTCGCCCAGGATTTCGCGGGCGCGCTCGCTGTTCTTCAAGAGCGCCACCGCGTCCTTCAGGTTCCGGGGCAGCGGCTTCGTGTTCTTCGCTTCGTAGGCGTTGGACAGCACGGGCGCGGGCGGCTCGATTTCGTTCTCGATGCCCCACAGGCCCGCGGCCAGGCTCACCGCCATGCCGATGTACGCGTTCATGTCCGCGCCCAGCTGGCGGTACTCGATGCGCATGGACTTGCCGCTGTCGCCGATGACGCGGATGGCGCAGGTGCGGTTCTCCAGGCCCCACGTCGCGGTGGTGGGCGCCCAGGTGTTCTCCACGCTGCGCTTGTAGCTGTTGATGGTGGGCCAGTAGAGCGCCGTCAGCTCCGGCATCAGCGCCACCTGCCCGCCAATGTAGTGCCGCATCAGCTTGCTCATTCCGTGCTTCTGGGACGGGTCGTGGAAGAGGTTGTCCTCCCCCTTCAGGTTCCACAGCGACTGGTGCACGTGGCCGGAGCAGCCGGGCAGCTTGGGGTCCACCTTCGCCATGAAGCACGCGGACACGCCGTGCTTCGCGCAGATCTCCTTCACCACCGTCTTGAACAGCGCCGCGCGGTCCGCCGCCAGCTCCAGCGTGTCGTAGCGGATGGCCGCTTCGAAGACGCCGGGGCCCGTCTCCGTGTGGAAGCCCTCGATGTTGAGCCCGTACGCGTTGCACCCGTCGATGAGCGCGTGCACCAGCGGCGCGTTCATGGACGTGCGCAGCCACGAGTAGCCGAACATGCCCGGCGTCAGCGGCGTGAGGTTCTTGAAGCCCTTCTCATGCAGGCTCTGCGGGCCCTCCTTGAAGAGGAAGAACTCGTACTCGGCGCCGAACTTGGGCAGGAAGCCCAGCTTGCGCGCGCGCTGGCCCATCTTCTGGAGCAGCTGGCGCGGGCTCGCCTCGAAGGGCGTGCCGTCCGGGTTCACGAAGTCCAGCAGGAAGGCCGCGGTGTCCGGCTCCCACGGGATGATGCGCGCGGTGGACAGGTCCACCTTCGCGGGCGTGTCCGGGTAGCCCGTGTGCCAGCCCGTGACCTTGGTGTTGTCCAGGAGCTCGTCGCCCAGGTCCCAGCCGAAGACGACGTCGCAGAAGCCCATGTTGCTCTTCGCGGCGCTGTAGAACTTCTCCAGCGAGACGTACTTACCGCGGAAGACGCCATCCACGTCGATGGCGCCCAGCTTCACCTTGCGGACGCCCTTCTCGTCCATCCACCGGCGCAGGGAGTCCATGTCCCCCTGCTGAGCGGGCACCGCGCGCGGCACGCCCTCGCCGCGCTCCTTCGCGCGAGCCCGGCGGGCCATCGCCGGATGGGTGAGCACCTTGGCCTTGGGACGCGATGCCATCGGGACCTTCCTTTTCTTCGTCATGCGGCGGTGGAGCGGTGGATGGAAAAGAGCGCGCGGAAGTCAGGGGGACGGCAGCTTCGTCCACACGGCCTTCGTCTGGAGGTAGCCGTCCAGCGCGTGGTGGCCCAGGTCCTTGCCCCAGCCGGATTCCTTGTAGCCACCGAAGGGCGCCGCGTCGTCGAACTCGTTGAAGCAGTTGATCCACACCACGCCGCTCTTCACCTGCTTCGCCAGCGCGTGCGCCTTGGCCACGTCCCCCGTCCAGATGGACGCGGCCAGGCCGTACTGCGTGCTGTTGGCCAGCGTCATCGCCTCCGCGTCGTCGCGGAAGCGCAGGCAGCTGAGCACCGGGCCAAAAATCTCTTCCTGGGCAATCTTCATGTCCGGCTTCACGTCGCCGAAGATGGTGGGCTTCACGAAGCAGCCCTTCGCCTTGAAGCCCTCCGTGTCGCGCACACCGCCCGCGAGCAGCTTCGCGCCCTGCTGCTTGCCGCTCTCGATGTAGCCCAGCACCATGTCCATCTGCTTCTGGCTCACCAGCGCGCCCATCTCCGTGGTCGCGTCCAGCGGATCGCCCACCTTCATGGTGCCGGCCTTCTGCGCCAGCTTCGCGACGAACGCCTCGTAGGCCTTCTCGTGCACCAGCACGCGGCTGCCCGCGTTGCACGTCTCACCCTTGTTGCCGAAGATGCCCCAGAAGCACGCCTCCACCGCGCGGTCGAAGTCCGCGTCCGGGAAGATGATCTGCGGGCTCTTGCCGCCCAGCTCCAGGGTCAGCTTCTTCAGGTTGCTCGCGGCGGACGCCTGGAGCAGCCGGCGCGCGGTGCGTCCGGAGCCGGTGAAGGAGATCTTGTCCACGTCCGGGTGCCGGGCAATCGCCTCGCCCGCGGGGTCACCCAGGCCGGTGACGACGTTGATGACGCCGGGCGGGAAGCTCGCCTCCAGCGCCAGCGCGCCCAGCTTCAGCGCGGTGAGCGGCGTGTACTCGGACGGCTTCACCACCACCGTGCAGCCGGAGGCCAGCGCGGGCCCCAGCTTCCAGCCCAGCATGCACGTGGGGTAGTTCCACGGAACGATGATGCCCACCACGCCCACCGGCTCCTTGAGCGCGTAGGTGTGGAAGGGGCCGTCGACGGGCAGCACCTCGCCCATGATGGTGCCGGCCAGGTCGGCGAAGTTCGCGAGCGTCGCGGCGCCCGGCGCCACGTCCCCCCGGATGGCGTCCTTGAACGTCTTGCCGTTGTTCATCGACTCGACGAGCGCGAACTCCTCGCGGCGCTCGTAGAGCAGGTCCGCCAGCTTGCGGATGAGCTTGCCGCGCTCGCGGCCGGTCATCTTCCCCCACGGTCCGGATTCGAAGGCGCGGCGCGCGGCCTTCACCGCGCGGTCCACGTCCGCGGCGGTGCCGGCGGGCACGTCCGCCAGCTTCTGGCCGGTGGCGGGGTTCACCACCGCGAAGGTGCCCCCTTCAATGGGGTCCACCTGCTGCCCGTCGATGAGCAGCTTGAGCACGGGGAGCTTGGGAGTGAGCGAACGAGCGTCGGTCATGGCGAAGCCTCGGGTGAGCACGGCGCACAAGCGGCCTGGAAGTGGCGGGCACCGGACACGGACGGCTCGACACGGTAGGAATGAGGGCATGACGCGGCAAGCTGCCCCCATGAAGAACGTCCTCCTGCTGAAAGCCGGCGACGCGGCGACCTCCGTCCAGCTCTCCGTGGGCGACTATGAGCGGTGGTTTCTGCAAACCATCGGACTGTCGGGCCAACGCTTCGACATCCTTCCGGTGCACAAGGGCGCGCCCCTGCCGAAGGACGCGAAGGGCTACGACGCGGTGATGATGACGGGCTCCCCCCTGTCGGTGACGCAGCGCGAGCCGTGGATGGAGCGGGCCGGCGCCTTCATGGTGGAGGCGGGCGAGCAGGGCATCCCCGTGCTCGGCGTGTGCTTTGGCCAACAGCTGCTCGCTGAAGCCTACGGCGGCAAGGTGGCGCGCAATCCCAACGGCCGCGAGACGGGCACCGTGGAGGTGTCGCTCTCACCGCAAGGGCGCGCGGATCCGCTGTTCACCGGCCTGCCGGAGCGCTTCGCCGTGCAGGCGACGCACGAGGACATCGTCTCGCGCCTGCCAGAAGGCGCCACGGTGCTCGCGGGCAACGCCAACACCGCGAACCAGGCGCTCGCGTTCCGCCCCAACGTGCGCGGCGTGCAGTTCCACCCGGAGATGCCCACGGACGCCATGCGCGCGGTCATCCTCGCCCGCGAGGAGAAGCTGGACGCGCTCGCACAAGAAAAGGGCGTCCCCGGGGGCGAGTACGTCCCCCGGCTCCTGTCCGGCATCACCCCGACGCCGTTCGCGCACCGGGTGCTGATGAACTTCCTTCAACACTTCACCTGACCGGACGCGCGCTGATCCGGGCCGTGGGGTGACCCGCTCCCTAGCTTGCTCCGTGTTCCAGGACGGGGGCTGGGGATGAATCCGTTCGTGATGCAGTACCGAAGGCTGAAGTGCCACCTGAAGTACCTGGCCAGCTACGTGGATCTGGATCCACGCGGCAACCAGGTCGTGCGCCGCACGGACTTCAAGCACTGCCAGAAGCCGGTGCTCCTCCTGCACGGCTTCTTCAGCACGCGCCGAGTTTTGGAGGTGCTGGAGCACCGCCTGCGCCGCGAGGGCTACTGCGTCTGGTCCATCCACCTGGGTGGCACCATGGACCGCTTCAACACGCACCGCATCGACGAGCTGGCGCGCAAGGTCCAGGGCAAGGTGGACCGGCTCTACGAGCGCCACCCGGGCATGGGGCCGCTCACCATCATCGGCCACTCCAAGGGCGGCCTCATCGGCACGTACTACGTGAAGCGGCTGGGCGGGGATGCCCGGGTGAAGAGCCTCATCACGCTGGGCACACCGCACCGGGGCACGCGCATGGCCTACCTGGGCTGCGCGACGCTGGGCTGGTTCAGCCGCAGCATGTGGCAGCTCACGCCGTCATCGCGCTTCATCAAGGACCTGAGCGTGGGCGCCTTCCCGCGCCACGTGCGGCTCACGTCCATCTACTCGCGCGACGACGTCATCGCGCGCTATCCCTCCTCCGTGCTGGACGTGGACGGCCAGCCCAACGTCTTCAACGTGGAGCTGTCCGGCGTGGTGCCCCACGGCGAGCTGCTCACGCGCCGGGCCGTGTGGGAGGTCATCCAGCGCGAGCTGGCCCTGGGCTATGCTGACGCCCCGGCGCCCGCGTCCGTCACGGCGCTGCCCTCCCCTCTCCTTCCGGTGGCCCTGCCCGCCGCCGCAGCCAGCCCCTGACACATGCCCTCGCGCTGGGACCACCTCTTCGACCTCAAGCCCGTCACCCTCCTGGACCACCTGCTGGAGGAGGTGTCACGGCTGTTGGCCAAGGACCTGGAGTCCTGGCCCCCGCCCGTTCAGGACCTGGACCCGGCCACCCTGGGGGAATTCGCCCCGCTGTTCCAGGAAGCCACCCGGCGCCCCGACCCGGCCGTCTACACGGAGGCCCTGCGGCTGGCGAAGTGGGACCTGGCGCGCGAGTTCGACGCCTTCGACGACTACGTCCGCAACAAGCGCTACCTGGAGCGGGGCCTGGTCCCCGACGACCGCGTCCCCCTGCTCTTCCTCACTCGCTGGCTGACGGAGCAGATGCTGGGCCTGGGAGAGGCCACCCAGGGCCGCATCAAGCGCCCCCTGATGCGCGACTGCCTGGACCGGCTGGAGGCCCGGCTGGGCGAGCGGGCCCGGCTGCCCCAGGCCTGACCGGCTGCCTGAGTCCATTCCAGGCCATTCCCGACCCTTGGGGGGCATAGGAGCCCGGGCCCACCAGAAGCTTTAAGTCGGGAGCTTGTCAGGAGGGAGGCTGCTGCCCTAAGCCCGGGTGCATGTCGCAGCCCGTGGAAGCCACCGCCCCCGACGAACGCCGCAAGCGCCTGCTCCTCCTCGCCGGATTGTGGGTGGCCCTCGCGGTGACGCTCTTCGCCCTGCGCTCGGTGGTGATGCCCTTCGCGGGCGCGGCGCTCATCGCGTACCTGGTGCAGCCGCTGGTGGCGCGCATCACGCGGCTGAAGGTGGCCGGCCGCTACGTGCCGCGCTGGGTGGCCATCCTGCTCATCTACACGGGCTTCTTCCTCGCGGTGTACCTCTTCTTCATCGCGCTGGTGCCGCAGCTCTACCGCGAGGTGGCGCGCATCAGCCGCGAGATGGCCGGCTTCGCCAGCGCGCTCACGCCGGAGCACGTGCAGACGCTCGCGCAGCGCGCGGAAGAGTGGCTCAACGTGTATGGCATCCCCGTGGCCCTGTCGGACCGGGCCATGGAGGGCGCGGCGGGCGCTACCGGCGGATTCAGCCTGGCGCTGGACCTGGAGCAGATGTTCACGGACGCGGTGGCGCGCACGACGTCGTTCGCGAAGGAGAACCTGGGGGACATCGTCAACGTGTCGCGCCGCATCGTCACGGAGGTGCTGACCGGCGTCTTCATGCTGTTCTTCATCCTGATGGTCGCCGCGTTCTTCTCCATCGACGCGCAGGCCATCCGCCGCTACTTCGGCACGCTCATCCCCGCGGAGTTCCTGCCTGACGCGAAGACGCTGGTGGCCCGCATCGACAAGTCGCTGTCCGGCGTCGTTCGCGGCCAGGTCACCATCTGCCTGGTGAACGGCGGCCTCACGCTGGTGGGCCTGCTGCTGTTCGGCGTGAAGTTCGCCTTCCTGCTGGCCACCATCGCCACGCTCTTCAGCCTCATCCCCATCTTCGGCACCATCATCAGCTCGGTGCCCATCGTGCTCATCGCGCTGGCGGATGGGTTCCAGAAGGGCGTGGCGCTGCTCCTGTGGATCATCGGCATCCACGCGCTGGAGGCGTACTTCCTCAACCCGAAGATCATGGGCGAGGCCGCGCGCATCCACCCCGTGGTGGTGGCCTTCTCCCTCATCGCGGGCGAGAAGCTCTTCGGCCTCTGGGGCGCGCTGTTCGCGGTGCCGGTGGCCTCCATCGCGGTGGCCTGCTTCGACTACGCGCGCATCAAGGCCCAGCCGCCCCCGCTGGTGGCCACCGTCTCCCAGCAGGCGGTCGCCTCCACGGACGCGGCCCCCGCCGCCTGAAGCGTCCACGGTTGAAAACAGGGGGTTTTCTCCCACTTTCCCCCCTGGCCATCCCGGGGCCGGATGACTAATTCCAGGCACTCCTCCGCATCTGAGGACGTGTGATGCCCCCCAGCCCCTCACCGGCCCCGGACTACCGGAGCCTGTTCGAAGCCTCGCCCAACCCGTACCTGGTGCTGACGCCGGGATTCGTCATCGTCGCGGTGACGGACTCGTACCTGCACGCCACGGGGACGCGGCGCGAGGACATCCTGGGCCGCCACATCTTCGAAGTCTTCCCGGACAACCCCCAGGAAGCGGGGGCCAGCGGGGTGACCAACCTGCGCGCGTCGCTGGAGCGCGTGGTGAAGACGGGCGCCCCGGACGCGATGGCGGTCCAGAAGTACGACATCCCCCGCCTCGGGGCCGAGGGCGGGTTCGAGCTGCGCTACTGGAGCCCGCTGAACTCCCCGGTGTTCGGCGAGGACGGCACGCTGCGCCACATCATCCACCGCGTGGAGGACGTCACCGACTTCATCCACCAGAGACACCCGGACGACGAGCAGAGCCGCCAGCACGCCGCGCTCCGGGCCCGCGCGGATGAGATGGAGGGCGAAATCTTCCGGCGCGCCCAGCAGATTCAAGAGGCCAACCAGCAGCTGCGCGTCGCGAACGAGCAACTGGGAGAGCTGGACCGGCTCAAGTCGGAGTTCTTCGCCAACGTCAGCCACGAGTTCCGCACGCCGCTGACGCTGATGCTGGGCCCCACGGAGGACCTGCTCGCCGGGAGAGCGGGCCCGCTGTCCGACGAGGTCCGCAAGGAGATGGAGCGGGTGCACCGCAACGCGGGGCGCCTGCTCAAGCTGGTGAACGCGCTCCTGGACCTGTCCAAGCTGGAGGCGGGCCCCAAGGAGGAGCGCTTCGTGCCCGCGGACCTGTCCGCGCTGACGAAGGACGCGGCGGCCAGCTTCCGCTCCGCCATGGAACGCGCGAGCCTGAAGCTCACGGTGGACTGTCCGCCCCTGTCCCAGCCCGTCTACGTGGCGCCGGACCTGTGGGAGCAGATCGTCCTCAACCTGGTATCCAACGCGTTCAAGTTCACGCTCCAGGGCGGCGTCACGCTGCGGCTGCGCGAGTCCGGGCAGCGGGTGACGCTGGAGGTGGAGGACACCGGCTCGGGCATCCCCGCGCACGAACTGCCCCGCCTCTTCGAGCGCTTCCACCGCGTGCCGGGCTCGCCGTCGCGCACCGTGGAGGGCAGCGGCATCGGGCTCGCGCTGGTGCAGGAGTTCGCGCGGCTGCACGGCGGCGCCGTGTCCGCGCGCAGCACGGAGGGCGTGGGCAGCGTCTTCACGGTGGAGCTGCCGCTGGGCCATGCGCACCTGCCGCCGGAGCGCATCCGCACCACCGCCCGGCCGCGCTCCGCGGCGCGCGAGGCCACGTCCGCCTACGTGGAGGAGGCGCTGCTGTGGAGCGTCTCCAAGCCCAAGGACCGCACCCAGTCCTCGCACCACCACCCGCCGTCCGCGGAGGACCAGGCCTCGAACCCGGCGCCCCGCCCGCGCATCCTGCTCGTGGACGACAACCGGGACATGCGCGACTACATCCAGCGCGTGCTCTCCTCCGAGTACGACGTGGAGGCGGTGACGGATGGCGAGAAGGGCCTGGAGTCCGCGCTGGCCCGGCCGCCGGACCTGGTGCTGTCGGACGTGATGATGCCGAAGCTGGACGGCATGGGCCTCCTGCGCGCGCTGCGTGCCGCGCCCAGCACGCGCGAGCTGCCCATCCTGCTGCTGTCCGCGAAGGCCGGCGAAGAGGCCACGGTGCAGGGCCTGACGTCCGGCGCGGACGACTACCTGGTGAAGCCCTTCTCCGCCGGCGAGCTGCTCGCGCGCATCGCGTCCAACCTCAAGCTCGCGAGGATGCGCGGGGAGATGGCCGACGAGCGCGCCCGCGCGGAAGGGCTGGCCGAAGCGCTGCGCGCCCGGGACGACTTCCTCTCCGTGGCGGCGCACGAGCTGCGCACGCCGCTGGCGGCCTTCCAGCTGCACCTGGAGCTGGTGGAGCGGGGCCTGGGCAAGGACGCGCCCGCCAAGGCCCTGGAGCGCCTGAAGCAGGCCCGGTCCTTCATCCGGCGGCTGGCGACGCTCGTGGACGTGCTGATGGACGTGTCGCAAATCACCAGCGGCCGGCTGAAGCTCACCCGCACGGACGTGGACCTGGGCGACCTGCTGGTGGAGGTGACGCGCTTCGCGGAGGAAGAGGCGCGCCGCGACGGCACGCCGCTCACCGTGGACGTGAAGGGCCCGGTGATGGGCGCCTTCGACCCGTCACGCATCTCCCAGGTGGTGCACAACCTGGTCGCCAACGCGCTGAAGTTCGGCCGGGGCCGGCCGGTGGACGTGACGCTGCAACCGGACGGCGAGGTGGTGCGCCTGTCCGTCGTGGACCACGGCATCGGCATCAAGCCGGAGGACCGCGAGCGCATCTTCCAGCGCTTCGAGCGCGCCGTGTCCACGCACCACTACGGCGGCCTGGGCCTGGGGCTCTGGGTGTCACGTCAGGTGGTGGAGGCGCACCAGGGCCGCATCGACGTGGAGGACACGCCGGGCGGCGGCACCACCTTCCGCGTGACGCTGCCGCTGCGCGACCCGCCGGTGGACGTGGCCCCAGCGGCCTGACCGGCTGAAACCCCGGGGAGTGCGGGCGCCCGCTACTGACAGGCGGCGGCGCAGCGCGCCTCGCGGCACGTCGGGATGCAGCGGCCGCAGTCCACGCTGTTGGGAGGACACGTCCCGTCACAGCGCACGCCCGCGCAGTTCGGTCCCACGTCGCGGTGGGTGATGGCGGTGCCCTCACCACAGCACGTGTTCGCCACGCAGTCCGAGTCGTCGTAGCAGACCTGGCTGGAGAGCACCGGCGGGGTGTCCTCCAGCGGCAGGTCCTCCACCCCGATGTCGCACCCCGGCAGCAACCCCAGGGTGAGGCCCGCGACAGCGCGGGCGACGAAACGCAGGAGGTGGGCACGACGCATATGGGGCTCCTTGGGCCGGAGGTGACTACCGGTTCATCGAGCCCAGGAACTCCGTGTTCGCCGCCGTCGGACGCATGTGCTTGAGCACGAACTCCATCGCGTCGATGGGGGTGAAGGGGTGGAGCACCTGGCGCAACGCCGTAATGCGCACCAGGTCCGCCTGAGACAAGAGGAGTTCCTCCTTGCGGGTACCGGATTTGTTGATGTCGAGCGTTGGGAAGATGCGCTTCTCCATCAACTTCCGATCCAGGACGATTTCGGAGTTACCCGTGCCCTTGAACTCCTCGAAAATCACCTCGTCCATGCGGCTGCCGGTGTCGATGAGCGCCGTGCCGATGATGGTGAGGCTGCCGCCCTCTTCGATGTTGCGGGCCGCACCGAAGAAGCGCTTGGGCTTGTGGAGCGCGTTGGCGTCCACGCCGCCGGAGAGAATCTTTCCGGACGCCGGCACCACCGTGTTGTAGGCGCGCGCCAGACGGGTGATGGAGTCCAGCAGGATGCACACGTCGTACTTCTGCTCGACCAGGCGCTTCGCCTTGTCGATGACCATCTCCGCCACCTGCACGTGACGCGTGGCGGGCTCGTCGAAGGTGGAGGACACCACCTCACCGCGCACGCTGCGCTCCATGTCCGTCACTTCCTCCGGGCGCTCGTCCACGAGCAGCACGATGAGGTAGACGTCCGGGTGGTTGCGGCTGATGGCGTGCGCGATGTTCTGCAGCAGCACCGTCTTGCCGGCCTTCGGAGGCGCCACGATGAGACAGCGCTGGCCCAGACCGATGGGGCAGAACATGTCGATGATGCGCGTGGTCATCTCCGACGACTCGTGCTCCAGCTTGAGCTTGCGCGTCGGATAGAGCGGCGTGAGGTTGTCGAACAGGATGCGCTCGCGCGCCGCGTCCGACATGGGGTCCGCGAAGTTGACCTTGTCCACCTTCTGCAGCGCGAAGAAGCGCTCGCCCTCGCGGGGCTGGCGGATGGGGCCCGTCACCGTGTCGCCGGGCCGCAGGTTGAAGCGGCGCACCTGCGACGGCGACACGTAGATGTCGTCCGGGGACGGCTGGTAGTCGCTGTCCGCGCTGCGCAGGAACCCGAAGCCGTCGCTCAAGAGCTCCAGCACGCCTTCCGCGTGCACCTCGAACCGCTTGTCCGCGATGCCGCCCAGCAGCGCGAAGATGAGGTCCTGCTTCTTCAGCCCCTGGTAGCCCTCGATGCCCGTGTCGTGGGCCATCTTGGACAGGTCGGTGATCTTCATCCGCTTCAGGTCATTGAGCCGGATGACCTGCATCGGGGTGCCGTCACGCTCGACTTCCGTGATGGCGGGGGACTCGGTGGACTCCTGCGGCGCGGCTGGAGCGGCCTCCTCGGCGTGCGGCTCCTCTTCCGTGCCGCGCAGCTCCTGGAGCTCATCGTCGCGCACCGGGCGGGAGATGGGCGTGAGCACCGGGCGGGGCGCCTCCGCGACGACCTCGGGAGCCTCGGCCTCCTCGGCGGGAGCCTCTTCCCGACGGGCGGGCGCACGGCGCGAGCGGGGCGCGGGCTTCTCCGCCTCCTTCGCGGCCGCGCGCTTGCGGCGGGGCTTCTCCTCCGCGGTGAACGCGGGCTCGACTACCTTCTCTCGGGGGGAACGGGCTTTGGCCATGACGGTCTACAGACGGAAAAGGGGGGGAATCGCCCGAAGGCTCGGGCAGGCTGTACGCGGGACGGCGGTCCGTCCGCGCGGCGCTCGGAAGCACCTTCCAGGGGGCAGCACCACCCAAGTCCTGGGAGCGGACCGGAGGGCGCGTGGGCCTGTGGTTGGGAAGAGACGGCGCCGGGGGAACCCCTGCGCCAGGAACCGCGCTGGAAACTATTGACCGCCTCCAGAGCTGTCAAGGCATCCGTGCCTGGCTCTGTCCCGTTTTTCAGGGGGTTGCACTGGAGGGCGGGGGGATTGCGAACAGGGAATCCGCTATGTAGCTGAAATCCGGGCCTAATGGGGCGGCGGATGCGCCTTCCTGGCTGCAACACGCGTCCCCGGGTTCCCCTTCCCGTGAGGGCAGGCAGGCGTGTCAGGTGGGGCCGGTAGAGTGGTGCTCCTCCAACGCGGGGCGTGCGCAACTGGCCGCGCCCTTGAATTGGGGTAAGGACACACCCCGTGGACACCTTCCCGAAAGCCGAAGCCCGCGCCCGAGCGCTCCGTCAGGAGCTGGCCCACCACAACCACCGCTACTACGTGCTGGACGCGCCGGAGATCAGCGACGCGCAGTACGACACGCTGATGCGTGAGCTCCAGGCGTTGGAGGAGAAGCACCCCCAGCTGGCCACGCCGGACTCGCCCACCCAGCGCGTGGGCGGCGCGGCGGTGGAGGACTTCGGGCAGGTGGTGCACACCACGCAGATGCTGTCGCTGGCGAACATCTTCGATGACGCCGGGCTGGTGGAGTTCGACGAGCGCATCCGCAAGCTGACGGGCCTCACGCAGGTGGGCTACGTGTGCGAGCCCAAGCTGGACGGCCTGGCCATCTCGCTGCGGTTCGAGGGTGGCCGCTTCGTCCAGGGCGCCACGCGCGGCGACGGCACCACCGGCGAGGACGTCACGGCCAACCTGCGCACCATCAAGAGCCTGCCCCTGGAGCTGTTCCCCCAGGACGGCGTGAAGGTGCCCAAGCGGCTGGAGGTGCGCGGCGAGGTCTTCATCCGCAAGGAGGACTTCCGCAAGCTCAACGAGAAGCGCGAGGAGGAAGGCGAGTCGCTCTTCGCCAACCCGCGCAACGCCGCCGCGGGAAGCCTGCGCCAGCTGGACCCCAAGGAGACCGCCGCCCGGCCCCTGTCCGTCTACCTCTACGAATGCGTGCCCGGCGACGGCGTGCCCGCCTTCAAGACGCACACGCAGAAGCTGGAGTACCTCAAGACGCTGGGCCTGCCCATCAACCGCTACCAGCCCGCGGAGGGCGCCGACGGGGTGCGCCAGCGCTACGACGAGTCCATGAAGGGCCGCCACGCCCTGCCCTTCGAAGTGGACGGCATGGTGGTGAAGGTGGACGACGAGGACCTGCGCCGCCGCCTGGGCCAGGTGTCCAAGAGCCCGCGCTGGGCCGTGGCCTACAAGTTCCCGCCGGAGGAGGAGTCCACCACGGTGGAGGACATCGGCATCCAGGTGGGCCGCACGGGCGCGCTCACGCCGGTGGCGCACCTGAAGCCGGTGAAGGTGGGCGGCGTGACGGTGTCGCGCGCCACGCTGCACAACGAGGACGAGCTGCGCCGCAAGAACGTGCGCAAGGGCGACACCGTCTTCGTGCGCCGCGCGGGGGACGTGATTCCGGAGATCGTCTCCGTGGTGCTGTCCAAGCGCCCGGAGGACTCGCAGCCCTTCACCTTCCCCACCCACTGCCCGGTGTGCGGCGCGGTGGCGGCCAAGGACGAGGATGGCGCCATCATCCGCTGCACGGGCGCGTCCTGCCCCGCGCAGCTGGTGGAGAAGGTGCGCCACTTCGCCAGCCGCATCGCCATGGACATCGAGGGCCTGGGCGACAAGCTGGCCACGCAGCTGGTGACGTCCGGGCAGGTGAAGACGTTCGCGGACGTGTACGCGCTCACCCGGGACTCGCTGCTCAAGCTGGAGCGCATGGGGGAGAAGAGCGCGGACAACATCCTGGCCTCCATCGAGGGCAGCAAGGACACCACCCAGCGCCGCTTCCTGTATTCACTGGGCATCCGCCACGTGGGCGACTCCACGGCGCGCGCCCTGGCGGAGGCCTTCCCGGACGTGAAGTCGCTCTTCACGGCCAGCCTGGAGGACATCAGCCGGGTGAAGGACGTGGGTCCGGTGATGGCGCAGGTCATCCACACCTTCTTCCAGGAGCCGCAGAACCAGGCCGCCATCCAGGCACTCCTGGACGCGGGCGTGCGGCCGGCGCCCCCGGCGGTCGCCACGGGCGGCCCCTTCGTGGGCAAGACGGTGGTGCTCACCGGCACCATGGCGGGGCTTGCGCGCGAGCAGGCCAAGGAGGAAATCGAACGGCGCGGGGGGAAGGTCTCCGGAAGTGTCTCGCGCAAGACCGATTTCGTCGTCGCCGGCGAGGACGCGGGCACCAAGCTGAAGAAGGCGCAGGAATTGGGGGTAAGAATCCTGGATGAGCAGGCGTTCCTGAAGCTGCTAGAAGGGGACGTCAGAGCATGAGGCCAGAGGCATGAGCACGCAGCGCCGGGTGTCCCTGCGCATCCAGGGCACGGTCCAGGGCGTCTCCTACCGGGAGAGCGCCCGCCAGGAGGCGCTGCGCCTCGGCCTGTCAGGCTGGGTGCGCAACCGGAGCGATGGCTCCGTGGAGGCCACGGTGGAAGGCGAACCGGGCGCGCTGGAAGACTTCATCCGCTGGTGTCACTCAGGTCCCCGCATGGCGCGCGTCACGGACGTGGCGCGCACTGACGGGCAATCCACTGGCGAGTTCCGCACCTTCACCGTGGAGCGCACATCATGACGCCCTACGCCCTGGCTTCCCTGCCGGCCATGCTGGGCATCCGGTCCGGCACCAAGGTTTCCGTCATCAACCCCCCGCGGGGCTTCGTGCAGAAGCTCAACCCGCTGCCGGACGGGGTGGAGTTCCTCGTCACGGCCCAGACGGGGCTGGACGTCATCCTCTTCTTCACCTCCGACGCCACGGAGCTGGTGCAGCGGCTGCCCGCGCTGTCGCGCGCCACCACCCTCAACGGCGGCATCTGGGTCTGCTGGCCCGCCGGCGAGGGCGTGAAGACGCGGCTGTCCGAGGACTTCGTGCGCCAGGCGGCGCTCGACATTGGCCTCGTGGACAACAAGATCTGCATCATCGACGAGACCTGGACCGGCCTGCGGCTGGTGCGCCGTCCGCGAGGGAAGCTGGACAAGCCGGAAGGGCGCAAGCAGGCCCCTGCCCAGGCCTGAACGTCCGTTTCCGAGCGCCCGGGGACCCGGCGGGTGGGCCTGCCCTCCATCTGCCCGACAGTGGATGAACGGGCGCATCGGGCCTTTACACACCTGGAGGGGCGTGGAAAACTCTCCGTGTTTCTGGGTGGTTGTGTGACGCCCCGCGTTGGCGGGACATCAGGCCCAGGCAGGAATTTCGACGGGTTGCGCTTCCGGTTTCCTCCGGATGCCCCTGCTGCTCCGGGGCCCCCAGACGCCCCCCCAAGGTGACCCACATGACGGGCACCGACCGGGTGTGGAAGAGGGGGCGGACGGCACGGGCGTGGGGGAAGCCTCGAGCGCGTGAAGAGAAGCAGCCCCCCCGGCACGGTGCCGGTCGCAATGCGGGGCGACATGAACTCGGAGGAGCAGGCGGCGATGTCCTCGGCCCCCACCCAGGTGATGCGTTCTCCCTCCGGGTCTTCCGGGTGGCGTGCACACGCCGGGGGGCCTCTGGCCGCCTCCCCCATCGCAGCGTGCTCGGAGGTGTGGCGTCTCGCCGCCTCCCGTCCGGTGAGGTCCCCCCTACCGCGCGCGCTACCAGGATTCATCCATGAGCAGTGTGCTCGTCATCAATGCCGCGGGTCGGGAGACCCGGGTGGCGCTCGTCGAGGGCGGCCATATCGCGGAGTTCTACCTCGAGCGTAAGAAGGACAAGGGCGTCGTCGGAAACATCTACAAGGGTCGCGTCGTCCGGGTGCTCCCCGGCATGCAGGCGGCCTTTGTCGACATCGGGTTGGAGAAGGCCGCCTTCCTGTATGTCAGCGACGTCGTCTACGACCCGGACTTCGCCCGCGCCCAGTTCGAGCTGACCGAGGGCGAGCACGAGGACGCCCCGGAGGTCCCCACGGAGTCCGAGGCCGACGCCGTGGAGCTCGCGGCCGCCACCGTCCCGGACGCCACGCACGCCCTGCCCGCCGGCACGGAGGCCGCTCCGGCCCCCCCGGAGCCGGTGCTGGCCCACGACGGCGCGCTGGCCCTGGACGTCCAGGCCCAGGCCGCCGTCCCCCAGGGCGAGCCGCATGAGGCCGCGCCCGAGGCCGTGAAGCCGGCTCCAGAGGCCGCCCCGACGCCGGTGGAGGCCCAGGCTTCGTCCGAGCCCGCCGCGTCCGCCGAGCCCGTGGCCGCCCCGGCCGAAGGTGCCGCGCAGGAGCCGCAGGTCGCGGTGTCCACCGCCGCCGTGGCGGTGCCGCTGACGGAGAACGGCTCGCCCGAGCTGGAAGCCCCCGCGGTGGTGCAGGAGACGCCCGCGGAGAGCGTCACCGTCGCCACCCTCGCCGAGTCCGGCGCCGCGCCCACGGAGGGCAGTGCCGCCGAGCCGCCGCCGCACGCCTCGTGAAGCGCGCGAGGCCCGCGAGCCGCGCAGCCGCGAGAAGGAAAAGGACAAGCGCCGCCAGGAGCCGCCCCGCCGCGAGAAGCGCGACGAGGAAGCGAAGGAGAAGCCCAAGCAGCGCAAGACGGACAAGATTGAAGACCTGCTGAAGGTGGGCCAGGAGGTGGTGGTCCAGATTTCCAAGGACCCCATCGGCACGAAGGGCGCGCGGCTCACGTCGCACATCTCCATCCCCGGCCGTCACCTGGTGTTCATGCCCACGGTGGACCACGTGGGCATCAGCCGCCGCATCTCCAACGAGAAGGAGCGCCGCCGGCTGCGTGAAATCGTGGACCGGCTGCGGCCGCCCGGCACGGGCTTCATCGTGCGCACCGTGGCGGAGAACGTTCCCCAGGAGAAGCTGGAGAGCGACATCCGGTTCCTCATCGAGGTGTGGAACCAGGTGGTGCGCCGCAACGAGAAGCGCGGCGGACCGGGCCTGCTGCACCCGGACCTGGACCTCATCCTGCGCGCCACGCGCGACCTGTTCGCCCACGACGTGGAGAAGCTCGTCGTGGACGACGCGGAGGAGTACGAGCGCATCCAGGGCTTCGTCACCGCGCAGGACCCCGCGCTGCGCGACCGCGTGGTGCTGCATGAAACGGACGAGCCCGTCTTCGACGCCTACGGGATTGAGCAGGAGCTGCAGCGGGCCACCCAGCGCAAGGTGTGGCTGAAGAGCGGCGGCTACCTGATCATCGACCAGGCGGAGGCGCTCACCGCCATCGACGTCAACTCGGGACGCTACGTCGGCAAGAAGAGCCTCGAGGAGACCATCACCAAGATCAACGTCGAGGCAGCCAAGGAGATCGTCTACCAGCTCCGGCTGCGCAACATCGGCGGCATCATCATCTGCGACTTCATCGACATGGAGAAGGCGCAGAACCGCGACAAGGTCTTCAAGTCGCTGCAGGAAGCGCTGGGCCGCGACAAGGCCAAGACGAACGTGCTGCGCATCTCCGAGCTGGGTCTGGTGGAGATGACGCGCAAGCGCGTGCGCGAGTCCATTGGCCGCGTGCTGCACGAGGACTGCCCGTACTGCGACGGCAAGGGCTTCGTGAAGACGGCGACCACGGTCGCGTACGAAATCTTCCGGGAGATCCGCCGCGAGGCGCCGGGCTACAAGGACTCCACGCTCGTCATCAACTGCAACGCGGAGGTCGCGCGGCTGCTCCAGGGCGAGGAGCGCAACGAGCTGCGGCACCTGATGGACCGGTACAACAAGTCCATCCAGGTGAAGGCGCAGCAGAACTACCACCGCGAGCAGTACGACATCTACGGCCGGTCGGCCACGGGCCCCGAGCACATGGTGGCCTCGTCGCCGGGCTCCGGTGACGGCGAATTGGCGATGCAGCAGCGCCGTCCGGAGAACAACTACGGCGGCCGGCAGGACCAGGGCCGTCGTGGCGGCGGCCGGGACCGCGACCGTGAGCGCGGCGGCGGTGAGAACCGTGGCGGCGGTGAGGCCCGCGGTGGTGGTGAGAACCGCGGTGGCGGTGAGAACCGTAGCGGAGGCGAGCGCGGCGGCGGAGACCGTCGCGAGGGCCGGCGTCCCGAGCGCAGCGAGCGCGGCGGCGAACGCAACCGGGGCGGAGACCGCGAGCGCCGCGGCGGTGAGGGCCGTGGCGGCGAGCGCGGCGGCGGTGAGAACCGGGGTGGGGAGCGGTCCGAGCGCGGCGAGCGCGGAGGCGGTTCCAATGGTGGCCACAACGGCGGCAATGGCGGGGGTACGCCTCCCGCGTCGTCCGGTGGAGGCTCATCGGAGCCGTCCGGCGGGGGCAGCGAAGGCTGAGCCCGTGAGCGGCACCGGACCCGATGAGTCCGGTCCGTGAGTGACAGCGAAGGCCCGGTGGGTGCACACCCCGCCGGGCCTTCTGCATTGGAGCCAGCCCTTCCGGGTTTGGACCGATGACCGCGAGGCGCATCGAGCCAGACGCAGGCCTCCCGCACGGTGGGCAGGCAGGCGGACGAGGCCCGTGAATGTGCCGACAACGTCCGCTCCAGCACTGGGGGCGGGCTGGTTCGCCGGGGCGAAGTTTGGCTACGGTGGCAGTTCCACACCGGGGGTCGTCCACTCCCCGGCCCATTTGAATCGCCTGGGATGAACCGCTTGCCTCCGCGCCTTCGCACGCTGCTGGACTCCCGCGACCTGGCCGCACCCGGCTGGAAGCACGCCAGGAGGCAGCGGTGAGGATGTTCCGGAAGCTGTCCTGGCGCGTCCGCCGTCCCCTGGTCCGAGCGCGAGCGTGGGCGCTTCAGACCGCGACCCGTCTGTGGGCGCCCATCGGGGCTACGTCAGCGGGCCGCTTCGCGGCGGACATCTTCATCGCGGGGCGCACCGTGGCGCGCGGCTTCATGGGCGAGAACCTGCGCCTGCGTGCCGCCGCGCTCACGTACATCAGCATGTTCTCGCTGGTGCCGTTGCTGACCGTGGGCATCGTGCTGCTGCGCACGCTCCACCAGGATCAGTTCCAGCGGAAGCTGCGCTTCGTCATCTCCGAAGTGCTGGCGCCAGGGGTCAGCGAGGAGTCCGCCGCCCTGCTCGACCGGTTCCTTCACCCGGGCGACTCCATCGCGGTGGGCAGTGTGGGCTTCCTCGCGGTGCTGCTGTCCGCGGGCTCGCTGCTGCGCCACATCGACGGCGCGGTGAATGAGCTGTGGGGCATCCGCCGCCAGCGCCCGTGGCTGACGCGCCTGTCCATCTACGCGGGGCTGCTGCTCCTGGGCCCCATCTTCCTGGCCATCTCCTTCTCCGGCACGGGCCGTGTCCGGGTGCTGCTGCAGACCTACGCGCCCTCGGCGTCGTTGTTCATCGCCGTGGGCACCACGCTCATCGCCATGGGCAGCCTGACGCTGCTGTACCTCTGGACGCCCTACGCCCACGTGCGCGTGCGCTCGGCGCTGGCGGGCGGACTGGTGGCCGGCCTGGGATGGATGCTGGCGAAGCAGGTGTACGCCGAGTTCGCCGCGCGCAGCTTCCTCTACAACCCCCTCTACGCGTCGCTGGGCGCCCTGCCCCTGTTCCTGGCCTGGGTGTACGTGAGCTGGCTGGTGATGCTGTTCGGCGCCCGGCTGTCCTACGCGGTGGAGCACGTCTCCTTCCGAGGCTCCCTCTTCGCCTTTGGCAGCCACCCGCGCGCGCATGAATTGGTGGGCGCACGCGTCGCCCAGGACGTCACCCTGTGCTGGGTGGATGGGCTCACGCCGCCCCTGCCGCGGGAGCTGGCCACGCGGCTGCGCGTGCCGGAGTCACTGGTGCACGAAGTGGTGGACCGGATGGTGGAGGCCCGCCTGCTGGAGCGAGGGCGCCGGGGCGGCCTGCGCCCTGCGAAGGACCCCGCGGAGCTCACGCTCGCCGACCTCACGCTCGCGGTGCACGGGGTGATGATCACCGGCGGCCCGGAGACCTGGACGGGTCCCAAGGCCCCGGGCTTCGAACAGTTCGAACCCCTGTTCCAGGCAGCCGACTGTGCCGGGGTCGACCTGCTGCGCCGCACCCGGTGGCTGGACCTCGTGATACCGCTGCGACCGGGGCTGCTTGCCCCGCCCGCCCCCGAGGCCCCCAAGGCAGCGGTCGCTGGCGGAAATCCGTAACGTTTTTAGAGGGTTGGGAGCCCACCCGGCTTGCAAGGAGGAGGTGTTCTGTTATGTATTCGCGACTCGACCACGGGCCAGAGAGCCCTGTCACCAAGGGGTCACGGGGTTTGCGGGAGCGTCCGATGCTCAAGTCCGATCTGATCAACATCCTCGTTGCCAAACGAGGCGTGACCCAGAAGCAGGCGGAGGCGACCATCGAGACGATCTTCGAGTCGATGAAGGACGCCCTCTGCCGCGGGGAGAACATCGAGATCCGCGGGCTTGGCGCCTTTCACGTGAAGAACTACCAGGGATACCAGGGCCGCAACCCGAAGACGGGTCAGGTCATCCCGGTGAAGCCCAAGCGCGGCCTGCTCTTCCGCACCGGCAAGGAGCTGCGCGACCGGGTCAACCGCCCCGCGCCGCTGCAGGCCCAGTCGGATCTGCCGCCCTCCTCCGAGTTCAAGGGCAGCAGCGGCACCGGCACCCTCTAGGCCTCACCGCCCCACGGCGACCGGCGCCAGACGGCCGATGGGGCGAATCTGCAGGTCCCCGTCCAGCTCGCCGTAGGTGAGCACCGCCACGTCCGGGAACGGGCCCTCGCACAGCTTGCGCAGCGGGCGGCGGATGTCCGGGGCCGCGAGCAGCACCGCCCGGCCCCCGTTGGCGATCTGCCGCACCCCTTCCAGAATCTCCATGATGCGCTCCGGCTCCGGCGCGGGCCCCCGGGGACCGCTGGCGCGCAGCACCTCCTCCACCTCCGGATCCACGAGGTACGCATACAGCGGGCCCGTGGGCGCGAACTGGTGGCTCAGGTAGCGGTGCAGGGCTTGACGGCAGCGCTCGGCCAGGGCGGTCGCGTCCCCTTCGGTGGTAGGCGCCACGAGCGCCTCCAGGATGGCGCGCAGGTCGCGGATGCTCACCTGCTCCTGCACGAGCCGCCGCAGCACGTCCACCAGCAGCGGCAGCGGCACCTTCTGCAGTGCTTCCTTCACCAGCACGGGTGACTGGGCCTCAAGCCCTTCCAGCAGCCCCTGCACCTCCTGGAGTCCCAGCAGTGCGGCGGCCCGCAGGCGGAGCACGGCCCGCAGGTGGTCCGCGATGAGCTCCGAAGCCTTGCGCAGCGGCACCTGGGCCAGCTCCAGCCGGGAGCGGGCCCCTTCCCCCACGCGGCTGATGGGCCGTCCGCTGGCGGGCTCCACCGACGCCTCCGCCTGGACCTCCAGGAAGGCCAGCTCACCGGGAGGCACGAGCGCGTACAGGGCGCCGGGCTGAACCACGCCGCCACCCGCGGGCACTTCGTCCAGGAGGATGCGGTACTCGCCCGGCCCCAGGTAGGCGGCGTGGGTGCGCACCCGGATGCCGGGGATGCGTACGCCCAGTTCGAAGAACAGCTCGTCGCGCACGGCGTTCAGCACCGTATGCACGAAGGCGCCTCCGTCGGCCTCCGCGAGCGGCGTCAGCTGCGCGGACAGGTCCAGCGTGAGCGGCGTCACCCCGACCGGCGCCTTCGCGCTTTCCGGCGGCCTGCCCGCGGCTCCGGCCGCCTCCGCGCCCCCCTGGGCGGTGCCGTCCTTCGACGCGGGCTTCTCCGGCGCCTGGGCCTTACGCCGCAGCGCATACCCGAGCCCTCCGAGGCCCGCCGCCAGGGCGAGGAAGGTCAGGTGCGGCATGCCCGGCATCAAGGCCAGCGCGACACACAGGCCCGCGACGGTGGTCAGCGTGCGGTAGTCGCCGAAGAACTGGGAACCAATCTCCGTCCCGAGCGAATCCTCTTCCTTTTCCGACGCCACCCGCGTGACGACGAGGCCCGCGGCCACCGCGATGCACAAGGAGGGCACCTGGGACACGAGCCCGTCGCCGATGGCGATGAGGGCGAAGGTGGCGGCGGCCTCGGAGAAGGACTGGCCGTTCTGCAGGACGCCGATGAGGGTGCCCCCCAACAGGTTCACCGCGACGATGACGAGCCCCGCGACGACGTCTCCCTTCACGAACTTCATCGCGCCGTCCATGGCGCCGAACATCTGGGACTCTCGCTCCAGGTCGCGCCGGCGCCGCCGGGCCACCGTCTGGTCGATGGCGCCCGCGCGCAGGTCCGCGTCGATGGACATCTGCTTGCCGGGCATGGCGTCCAGCGTGAAGCGGGCCGACACCTCCGCGACCCGCTCGGCGCCCTTGGTCACCACCAGCAACTGCACCAGCGTGAGGATGGCGAACACCACCGCGCCCACCACGTAGTCGCCGCGCACCACGAACTCGCCGAAGGCCTGGATGACCTCGCCCGCATGGCCCTCGGAGAGCGCCAGCCGCGTGGACGACACGTTGAGTGACAGCCGGAACAGCGTGGTGAAGAGCAGCAACGTGGGGAACGACGTCACCCGCAGCGCGTCCTTCGCATTCAGCGCCGCGACCAGGAGCGCCACCGCCGCGGCCAGGTTCACCGCGAGCCCCACGTCGAGGAGCCACGCGGGCAGCGGGATGATGAGCGCCCCCAGCACCGCGGCCATGGCCACCGCGAGCACGACGTCCGAGGACTGGCGGGCCTTCAGCAAGACCTTCAGGAATGGCGGCATCACGTCTGGCTCCGTGGACGGTCGTCCGGCTCGCGCAACTCCATCGCGGTCCGCAACACGACGGCCGCCGCCTGGTACAGCTCCTCGGGGATGGACTCTCCGACGTCGAAGTGGATGAGGCTGCGGGCCAGCGGCACGTCCCGGACCACGGGGATGCCCTGCCGGCGAGCTTCTTCCTTGAGCGCGAGCGCGTCCTGTTCGCGGCCCTTGGCCACGAGGTAGGGCGCGTCGCATTCGCCCGCGTCGTAGCGGAGCGCGACCGCGATGTGCGTGGGGTTGACGATCACTGCGGTGGCCTTCTGCACCCCGCGTGCCGGACCGCCTTGAGCCAGTTGCCGATGCAGGGCCTTCCGCTGCCCCTTGTGGCGCGGGTCGCCCTCGCTTTCCTTGTGCTCCCGTTTGACCTCTTCGCGGGTCATCATCAGCTCGCGCTGGTGCCTTCGTCGGGCGAGCGCGTAGTCCACGGCGCCGCACCCCAGCACCACCCACGCGAGTCGCGTCACCAGCGCCGCCAGCCTGCCGATCAGGAACTCCAGTCCGCGGGTTCCATCGAGCCACGCGGACCGCAGGGCATCAGGGCCAACCGTCTCCACCTCGTTCCAGACGATGAGGCCCAGCAGTGCCGCCACGAGCAGCGCCTTACCCGACTCAACCAACGGCCGGACGCTGAAGAGTCGCTTGAAACCCGCGGCGGGGTTGATGCGCTCGAGCTTCGGCGCGGCATGGCGCGCGTCCAGTTCGAAGCCCACGGTGGTGAAAGAGACGGCCAGCGATGCCACGAAGGCTCCGCCCAGGGCAGGGCCGCACAGCCGGGCAGCAATCCAGGCCCCCTCCTCCCATGCGCCCGCGAGGGTCTGCTCCAGCATCAGCCGCGCGGCCCAGTCCCGCAGCCGCGCGAAGCCCTCGGGTGCGAACGCGATGAAGCCCAGCAGTCCGCCCAGCGTCGCCGCGCTGGAGGACAACATCCGGCTGCGAGGAAGCTGGCCCTTGCGCCTCGCATCCCGCAGCCGTTTCGCGGTGGGCTGCTCCGTCTTCTCGCCGCTCATCGGGAGACCTCGCCTAGCAGCGCCAGCGCCCCTTCCGTCGAGGCCACGCCCGCGAGCAGCCGCTCACACAGCAGTCCCACGCCCAGCCACAGCAGCGCCCCGCCTCCGAGGATGCGCAGAGGCGCCCCCAGTTCCTGGAGGTTCACCTGCGCCGCGGCCCGGGAGGCCATGCCCAGGAAGCAATCCACCGCGAGCGATGCGGCGGCCACCGGGGCCCCCACCGCGAGCCCCGTGGCCATGGCGCCGCCCACCATCACCACTACGTGCAGGGCCGAAGCCTCCGTGGGTACGTAGGCGCCCAACCGAACCACCCCGAAGCCGCGCAGCAAGGCCGAGATGACCACTGGAAACAGCGCCCCCGTCACCACCCTCGCCACCAGCAGGTGGTACAGCACATCCCCCGTGGCGGACTCGCGGCTTCCCGCCTGCGGCAGACTCGCCTCCGCGGAGGTTCCCCGGAACAGGTCGATGAAGCGGCCCCCCATCCTCGCCGCGTCGAAGGGCAGTGCGGAGACGAGCCCCACGGAAACTCCGTAGGCCAGCTCGCGAACCACGAGTGCCGCCATCACCACCGGCGTCTCCACCGTGCCGCTGAACGCCACTCCCGCTTCGATGTGCAGGAAGAGCGACAGCGCCAGCACCAGGCCCAGCCGGACCGTCGTGGGAGCGGCCTGGCCCCCCAGCAACGGACAGAGGAACGCGATGGGCACGAGCCGTGCCGCGCACAGCGCCACCGCGACGACGTTCGGTCCCAGTGACAGCAGTTGTTCGCCCAGCGCGTCCGGGTTCACAGCGCCACCTCCGCGATGAGCATGAGGAGCTGCTGGGTGAAGCGCGTGAGCTGACCGGCGATCCACGGGCCCGCTAGCACCAGGGACAGCACCGCCGCGCACAGCTTGGGCACCACGGACAGCGTGCTCTCCTGCAGCTGCGTCGTTGCCTGGAAGAGACTCATCAGGAAGCCCACCAGCAGGCTCGCGCCGATGGGCGGCAGCGAGGCGACCACCATCAACAGCAGGGCTTCACGCCCCAGGGTGAGCAGGACGTCCTGGGTCATGGCATCACCGGTAGCCGAGGATGAGTCCCCGCGCGAGCAGGGCCCAGCCATCCACGGCCACGAAGAGGAGGATCTTGAAGGGCAGGCTCACCTGCCCCGGCGACAACGTCTGCATGCCCAGGGCGAGCAAGACGTTGGCGATGACCATGTCGAGCACCAGGAACGGCAGGAAGACGATGAAGCCAATCTGGAAGGCCTCTTTCAGCTCGGTGATGACGAAGGCCGGGATGACCACGAACAGGTCCGTCTCCTGAACCTGCTCTGACTCCTCTGGAGGACGCAGCTCGCGGGCGAGGTCCACGAAGCGGGCCCGTTCCTCCGGGCTGCCGTGCTTCATGAGGAAGCCGCGCAGGGGCTCCGTCACCTGCTTCGCGGCGGAGAGGATCTGCGCTCCGGAATGCACTTCGTCGTACGCCGCCTGGCCGGCGTCGTACATGCGCTCCATCACCGGCGCCATGATGTGCCCCGTCAGCACCACCGCCAACCCGGTGAGCACCAGTGTCGGCGGTGCCTGCTGAGTGCCCATCGCAGAGCGGGCCAGGGAGAGCACCACGGCGATCTTCGAGAAGCTCGTCAGCATCAGCACCGCGAACGGCAGCAGCGACAAGAGCGCGAGCATTCCCATCATCGCCAGCGGACTGCCGGCATAGGAGGCTTGCGACAACGACGTCTCCGCCGCGGAAGCGAGCGAGGGCAGGAACACGCCGCATCCCAATCCGAGGGCCTTCATCCCCCACCCCGCTTCCGGGGTGCGCCGCACGCAGCCCGGACCTGTGGAGCACGAGGGAAAAGCACCGTCGGCTCCAGGTCCAGATCCGCCCGGGGCTTCACCGAGGGCCTGGGCACGGCTCCGGACACGACCGCCATGGCCCGGGTCTCATGGATCTCCGCGAAGGCGTCGCCGTAGGCCACGAGGTAGCGCCGTCCATCCGCCTCCACGAGCGCGAGGCCGCAGCGCTGAGAAAGCCCCGTCCGAGAGACGATGCGCAGGGGCTCGGGAGCGGCGGCATCGGCACTCCCCGCCGCGCGCCCTTTGTGGAGCAACACCCAGCCCAGCCCTGCCAGCGCCATCGAGCCAATCAGCAGACGCGAGGTGCCCACCAGTGACAGTCCCCCCAGTGGCGCGAGCGTTGCCAGCCCCAAGAGCAGGGCTGACGCGAACAGCAGTCGGCCGCGTGGAGAGAACGAGGACAGCAGCGTGTTCACGGAGGTGCTCACGGCAGCAACGCCAGGATGCGGGCGCCCACTTCGCCTTCGATCTCCACCAACTCCGCACGCGCGACCACGCGGTCACCCACGCGCAGCAGCACGGGGCTGCTCGCATTCACATGCAGCGGCAGCAGCGTCCCCGGCTTCAGCGCCGCCAGCTCCGACAACGGCAACAACAGCCGCGTCAGTTCAATCTCCACATCCACCGGAAGCGGCGGCATCGCCTCGCTCCGCTTGTTCGTCGCCACCATGTCCGACTCCTGTCGGGCCGCGTGCGAATGCACGGTCCCTGTCGCAAAACCGTCCGCGAGAAACTCGCCCCGGAGCGCGAAGCCCCGGGTGATCAGCTGTCCCTTCCCCTCGACGCGGCCGTCCCGGAGGCGCACGTCCTCGAAGAGGACGACGTCTCCCGCGGCCAGCGCATCCACGGCCGAGGCCTGCAGCGGACTGCGCCCCACGAGGCAGCGCGCCGGGACCGATGCCGCCAGCACCTGGGGCGCGACGGCGCCTCCTGGCTCCACGGGCAGCTCCTGAAACGCGGTCTGCACGGCACGGGCGGGCAGGAGAACCCGGCCTCCGACCGTCGCGCCCTCCACCGTTGCCGTCAGCAACACCGCCACATAGGGCTGTCTCGGGTCGACTCGCGTCAGCACGTCACCGCGCCGCATCGACACGGCGGACAAGCGGGGAGCCAGCCTTCGCACCCACTCTCCGTGCCCGCGTATCGCGGACAGGGCGGACAGCAGCAGGTACACCAGCGTGGCCTCCTCCAGCCGCGTCAGCTCCGCCACGGGAACCGGACGCAGTCCCGTCCCCGCCAGCTTCGTCAGCGCCGCGAAGACCCACGGCACCTCCAGCTCCACGATGGCGGTGCCCCCCACCGCCGACAGCTCCACCAGCGCGAACACCATGCCCACCGCCAAGTCGCGCTCCGGATGGACGGCCGCGCCCACCAGGTGCCCCTCCACCTTGACCGCCGCGCCCAGGTCCCGAGACAGCGCCGCGCCCACGTCGCGCAGGAGCTCCGTGCCCCACCGCCCCACCTGGGGCCGCTGTCCCAACACCAGGTGAGCGCGCGTCAGCCGGCGTGCTCCGGGGCGGAAAGGACGCGTCGGCTTCTTCGCGGCGCTGGGGGATTTGAGTGGATTCGTTTGCATCCGGAACTCCGGGACAGCGATGGGACACACGTCCCCTGTGCACGGCCATGGCCAGCGGGACCGGCTCGTGGAATCAGGGTGTTGGCTGGGGGTGGAGGTCCGTCATCGGGATGCTGCGTTCCCCGTTCGGGATGCCCTCCACGCCCCCGGCCGCTCAGCGCAGGGCCTCGCGGATGCGCCGCTCCGCGAGGGCGGTCAGGGCCGGTGCTGCCTCCGCCCGCGGTCCAGCGTCCTCCCACTGGGGAAACCGGCTGCGGTGGTAGGGCGGCAGCCCGCGCAGGGCTTCCAGGCGCAGCGCTTCGGGAGCCGCCTCCAGGAAGAGGGACAACCGGTTCGCGGCGTCCGCCCGCTCTCCGAAATCCACCGCCACCTTGGCCTGTCGTTGCGCGGAGGGCATGTCGGCGAAGCGCTCGAGATGGCGCAGCGCCCTTCCCGCTTCGGCATCCGCCAGGCCGCCCAGCAGCTCCGCGGCACGCTCCCGCGCCAGGACACAGACGACCAGCGCGATGCGCTCCAGGGGCAGCGACAACGCGGGCAGCGTGACGTCCGCCACCGTGGCCCGTGGCGCTTCCTTCCGAGCTGGCAAGAGCTTCCGGGCCATGCGCAGCGCCCGTCCCACGCGTGTGGCTTCCATGGCGTGCTCAGGCCAGCTTGCGCGTGGGGCCCGGTGTCACCACCGGCCGCGCGGGCGTGGGCGGGGCAGGCGGCGCCACCGGAGGCTGCTCCGCCAGGGACTGGTAATGCCTCCAGCGCAGCGTCGTCCAGACGAGCGCTCCGGACAGTCCCGTCACCAGCACCCCCAGCAGGGCGAGCACCACGCGCAGCCGCAGCGGTACCGGCCCGTCCTTCGGGGACGGAGCCTCCACGTGCGTCGTCACCTCGTCCACCAGCAGCGACACCGCCTCTGGCGAGAGGCCTTCCACACCTCCCGCGATGAGCTCGCGCAGCGTGTCCGCCGACTTGCGCACGCGCTCCGCGCCTCCGGGGGCCGCGCGCAGCATGGCCGAGGCCTTCGAGGGCGTGGGGGCCTGGCCCGGCCTCGGCGGCGGGGGCACGACCAGGTGCACGCGTGCCAGCAATACGCCATCCACCGTCTGGAGCGTCTTCTCCAACTCCCGCTCCATGCCCCGGACACGGCAGACCTGCTCCTCCAGCGGGGAGCGCACCAGCCCGCTTCCGCCAAACACGTCGCAGCCCGTCTCCGCCGCGAGTCTGGGCAGCCCCAGCTCCGCCAGGATGCGCACCGCGTCCGAGGACTGCGCGTCCGTTACCTCGATGGCCCAGGTGGGTTTCTTGCCCGGCTCGGGCACCTTGCGTGCGTCGAGCCCCCGCTCGACGAGCACCGTCTGGAGTTCGTTGGCCTGACGCTCGTCGAGGCCGTGCTGGATGCGCTCCCGGCACGCGGCGGTGCCCAGGAGCAGGAGGAAACAGAGACAACGAAGGGGAGCGGAACGCATGGAACGAAGGACTCCTCACACCTGGGTCTGGAGGACCTGCTTGACGCCGCCGGTGGCCTTCTCGACGACCTTGCCGGCGAGATCGAGCTCCTGACTGGCGCGGTAGACGTGGGCCTGGAGCGCGAGCAGCTCCGAGGGACTGAACGTGCGGCCGGACTCGGCGAGCTTCAGGATGTGGTCCAGCCGCTGCTGCGCCTGCCCTACGCGGTCCAGCACCTCCACCGCCTGCTGGCTCCGCGCCGCCTGGGCTGAATCCACGCGGGCGCCCGGCTTCACCTCCGCGCAGCCCGCCTTCGCCCGCTCCACGCCGTCCGCCCGGGCCGTGCCGGCGGGGGCCTCGGTGGGTGTCCGCACCGGCTTCGGCGGCCCCTCCGTCGTCACCGGTACGGGGCGCGACGCGGGCGGGCGCACGCCGTCCAGCACCCTGCCGAAGCTCTCCTTGCCGGACTCCACCGCGGGCGAAGCGCCCGCGCCGCCCACGGCTCCCAACTTGTCGATGGCCATCGCGAACGCGCCTCAGCGGATGTTGTTGATGGCGGCCTTCGCCGAGTCGTGGCGGACCTTCATGATGTTGGAGATGGCGTTGTGCTCGCGGCTCTCCTTCTGCATCTCGTTCTGGAGCGCCACATAGGCCATGTTGAACTTCTGGCCGTCCGCGGCCATCAGCTTCTGCGCCTCCAGCAGGTCCCACGCCTCCCCC
>NZ_RAWK01000120.1 GCF_003612165.1 Corallococcus aberystwythensis
CCCGCCCCCGGCTCCCAGCAACGGGTGGGGGCGGATTCTCTCTTCTCGACAAGCCGGCGGGCATGGTTATGGGGAAGGGCATTGGCGCGTCTCACCCTGGCGCCCGGAGGCCTTCATGTCCGCAGAGACCCACCCCCAGCGGGAAACCCATTCATTCCAGGCGGAGATCCAGCAGCTGCTGAGCCTGGTCATCAACTCGCTCTACAGCCACCAGGAGATCTTCCTCCGTGAGCTGGTGTCCAACGCCTCGGACGCGCTGGACAAGCTGCGCTTCCGCTCCATCACGGAGCCGGAGCTGCTCAAGGACGAGCCCGCGCTGGAGCTTCGCATCGTCCCCGACGCCGACAAGGGCACCCTCACCATCGAGGACACCGGCATCGGCATGACGCACGACGAGCTGGTGAAGAACCTGGGCACCATCGCGCACTCGGGTTCGCGGGAGTTCCTCCAGGCGCTGGCGCAGAAGGGCAAGACGGATGTGCAGCTCATCGGCCAGTTCGGCGTGGGCTTCTACAGCGCGTACCTCGTGGCGGACCGGGTGGAGGTGGTGAGCCGCGCCGCGGGTGAGGCGTCCGCGTGGAAGTGGGCGTCGGAGGCGCACGGCACGTTCACGGTGGAGCCGGCGGAGAAGGCCACGCGCGGCACCGCCATCACGCTGCACCTGAAGGCGGACCAGAAGGAGTTCCTGGACGAGTGGAAGCTGAAGCAGCTCATCACCCAGTACTCGGACTACGTGGGTCACCCCATCAAGCTCCAGGTGACGAAGCACGTGGGCAGCGGGGACACGCAGGCCACGGAGCAGGCGCTGGAGGTCGTGAACAAGGCGAGCGCCCTCTGGCAGCGCGCGAAGAGCGAGATCACGGACGAGCAGTACCAGGAGTTCTACAAGCACCTGACGCACGACTTCGACTCGCCGCTGGCGTGGACGCACTTCAAGGCGGACGGCACGCAGCAGTTCACCGGCCTGCTCTTCGTGCCCAAGCACCCGCCGTTCGACTTGAACTCGCAGCAGCAGCGCGGCGTGCGGCTGTTCGTGAAGCGCGTGTTCATCATGGACCGCTGCGAGGACCTGGTGCCGCAGTGGCTGCGCTTCGTGCGCGGCGTCATCGACTCGGACGACCTGCCGCTCAACGTGTCGCGTGAGATGTTGCAGGACTCGGCGGTGGTGCGCGCCATCCGCAAGCACGTGGTGAAGAAGTCGCTGGACCTCCTGGAGAAGCTGGCCAAGGACAAGCCGGACGACTACCGCACGTTCTGGGAGTCCTTCGGCACGGTGGTGAAGGAAGGCCTGACGCTGGAGACGGAGTACCGCGAGAAGCTGGGCGCGCTGGTGCGCTACGAGTCCTCTCGTGAAGAAGGGCTCACGTCCCTGGCGGACTACGTGGGCCGCATGAAGGAAGGCCAGGAGGCCATCTATTACGTCTACGGCGAGAGTCGGAAGGCGGTGGCGGACAGCCCGCACCTGGAGGCGCTGAAGCAGCGCGGCTACGAGGTGCTCTTCATGACGGATCCGGTGGACGAGTGGGCCGCGCAGGGCCTGCGCGAGTTCCAGGGCAAGCCGCTGGTCTCCGCGCTGAACGCGGACCTGAAGCTCCAGTCCACGGAGGAGGAGAAGAAGGCGAAGGAGCAGCAGTCCGAGGGGCTCAAGGGCCTGACGGACAAGATGAAGGACGTGCTCAAGGAGGACGTGCGCGAGGTGCGCGTGTCGGACCGCCTCACGGACTCGCCGGTGTGCCTCGTCGTGTCGGAGGGCGGCACGCCGGCCTACCTGGAGCGCCTGCTCAAGGAGCGCGGCAAGGGAATGCCGCGAATCAAGCGCATCCTGGAGGTCAATCCCAAGCACCCGGTCATCGAGCACCTGCGCGGCCTCATCGCGAGCAACCCGGCCGCGCCCCAGGTGGGCGAGTGGATTGAACTGCTCCACGACCAGGCCCTGCTCACGGAAGGAAGCCCGCTGAGCGACCCCAACCGCTTCGCCCGGCGCATGACCGCGCTGCTCACGCAGGTGGCCACGGGCATCCCGGCCGCCCAGGTGCCGCCGCCCGCGGCGACGGCGACAGCCACGCAGACGCAGTCCAGCTGAGCCAGGGTGTACGGCGTGGCGGGAGCGATGAACCCGCCACGCCCCCATGAATGAAGTGTTCGTGCGTGCGCGGGTCTCAAGGCCCGCCACGCACGGCCGTGGGTCTCACGCCGGGTTCGCAAGCTCCGCCTGCTTCAGTTCCGCGAGCAGCGCTTCCCCAGTCCACGCGCGGCGGTTGCCCCCTTCCGCCTCACGGATGAGTTCCACGAGCCGCGAGTTCACCGGCGCGGACACACCGTGCTGACGGGCCAGTTGGACGACCTCGCCGTTGAGGTAGTCCACCTCCGTCTTGCGGCCCGCGTGCAGGTCGTCCCACATGGACGAACGCGCCTTCGGGTCGATGGCCAGCATCTTCTTCGCGAGCACGCCAAACACCGCATCCGGAGCACCCAGCAGCAAGGGAATCCATCCCGGCGGCAGCGGCGTCAGCTTCGCGGGCTTCACCCCGGCACGCCCCAGCACCGCCAGCGCTTCTCCCTGCGCGAGCGCCAGGCACCGCCGCCACGCACGCTGTGACAACTCCTCCTTCAGCGGCAGGTTCGCCAGCGCGTTGAGCGCGTTGTTGAGGTTGAACAGCAGCTTCGCCCACTGCACCGCGACGATGTCCGCGTGCTGCTTCAGCGGCATCCCCGCGCGGGTGAATGCATCCATGACCGGCGCGAGCACCGCGTGCTGTTCCACCTCCAGAGTGCCCTCCGAACCCGCGTGGAAGTGCCCCTGCCCCTGCGCCGCGACGTTGAAGGGCACCATGCCCGTGAGCACCGTCCGGCCGGGCAGCAGCCCCCGCAGTACCTCCGCGTTGTGCAGCCCGTTCTGGAAGCTGACAACCACGGCTCCGGGCTTGAGCCGCGGCGCGAGCGTCCGACCCGCCTCCTCCGTCGCCGCGGACTTCACCGTCACGAGCACCAGGTCCGCCGTGGCCAGCGCCTCCGGCCCCGTGTCGATGCGCACGTCCGCCGCGGGCACCTTCAGGTCCGCGCCCTGCCAGTCCGTCAGGTGCAGGCCAGCAGCACGCACCTCCGCCACAATCCGCTCGCGGCCAATGAACCGCACCGTCGCGCCCGTCGCGGCGAGCCGCCCACCCACGTAACAGCCGATGCTGCCCGCGCCGAAGATGCAGATCTCAGGGGTCGAAGCCATGGGCGCGCATTGTGGCACGCACGCTCACGTCGCGGGCCACACCACGACGATGAGCACGTCCCACAAGGCATGGCTCACCCAGGATGCCACGGGCGTCCGGCGCCACTCGGCCAGCGCACCCCAGGCGAGCGAAGTGGGCAGCGCGGCCAGCGCGAGCAACGGCTCACCGAAGCCCAGCAGCACGACGCTCGACAGCACCGCCGACCCGGCGACAGCGCCCCACCGGCCCAGCCGGGGACGCAGCGCGCCCTGCACCCACCCGCGCCAGAACAGCTCCTCCGCGGGAACGAGCAGCAGCACCAGGGCCAGCGCCGTCCCCAGCGAACCCGTGCCGAACGTCGAATAGATGGATTGCAGCGGCTCGCAGAGCGCGTCGGTGAAGCCACCACAGAACGCCCACAGGAAGGCCCGCGCGCCCGCGTACAACACCACCGCCTGGGCCACACCCCACGCGGCATCCGGAAGCGACAAGGAGGGAGGCGGCCTCCGCCAGGGGCCCATCGCCCGCCACGTCACCGCGAGCCAGAGGGCGCAGAAGACGGAAGCGACGGCGAAGAAGCGCGGCGGGTGCACATGCACCAGCGCCGTCCAGGCCAGCACGCCACCCACGGCCGCGGCCCGCCAGAGAGGCAGGGCCGCGTCACCCACGGACGGCGGTCCAACGGAAGAAGCGGTCATCGCGCGCGGCAGCGTACCCTGGCGTGATGAAGGCCGGCGGGCACGTTCACGCGTGCACCGCCGGCGGCATCACGTCACTACGGGAGGCACGCCCCGCTGCCGTCGCTGTCGCTGACGCAGCGGTAGCCCGTGCGGCACGACCCCTGGCTGGTGCCACCCGGCGTGCAGGACACGAAGCAGTAGGCCGTGACGCCCTTGTCGCTGCTGTAGCAGGCCGAACCCGTCGGGCAGCTGGTCTTCACGCAATCCTGGCTGCAGTAGCCCCCCGGGAAGCTGGCGCCGGTGAGGCACAGGCCGCCGGTGCCGCACCCGCCGTTGGAGGTGCAGGCCCCTCCGATGGTCGACGTGGGCGTGTGGTCGTCGTCCGACTGGTAGGGCACCAGGGTGAAGCTGATGTCGCTGGTCGTCTTGCCCTGGGTCACCGTCACGGTCTCCACCTGGGTGGTGTCGCGCCAGAAGCCCACGCGGTCGCCGTCGTCGAAGTAGTCGCCCTCGCCGGTGTCGTCGATGGACGCCAGCACCAGGTAGTCGCGAGGCGTCATCTTCATGCTGTAGTTGTACCCGCCGGACGCGGACACCGGGCCAATGCCGTCGTCGTCGATCTGCACCTCGCCCGCGGCGTCCAGGTACGCGAACGCGATGAACGCGTTCTTCCCGTCGTTGGCGCCCACGCGGAACTTCACCAGCACCTGCGCGGTGCCCGCGCCGGACGCGCCGGTCAGGTCGAGCTGCGCCACGTAGTTGCCCGCCGCCAGCGAGCCCGGGTTGACGCTCACGCCCAGCGGCGCGGACTTGTACGCGGGGACGGACAGCGAGGTGCTGGAGACGGAGACCGCGGGCGCGTTGGCGCCGGAGAGGGCCACGCTCACCTGCAGCGTGCCACCGCCGTTGTTGCGCACCGACAGCGCCTGCGACGCCGTGCCAGTGAAGGACAGCTGCGTGGTGCTGATGGACAGCTTCGGGGGCAGCGACGTGTCCCCGCCGCCCTTGGCGCGCAGCACCGCGGCGTACGCGTCCACCAGGCCCGCGCCGCAGCCCTCGGAGCACCGGCTCGTCGTGTCCGCGGTGTCCTTCAGGATGGCCTCCACCTCCGCCGACGTGAGGGTGGGGTCCTGCTCCAGCATCAGCGCCACGATGCCCGCCACGTGCGGGGTGGCCATGCTGGTGCCCTGGTACCCCTCATAGGAGGGCTGGTTGTTGCTGTTGGGCAGCGTGGACAGCACGCCGTCCGGGAAGCCGTCGCCGTTGCCGTCCTCGCTCGTCTGGCCGCCCGTCGCCATGACGTCCACCTGCGTGCCGAAGTTGGAGTAGCTGGCGCGCTTGCCGCTGAAGCGCACCGCGCCCACGCAGATGACGTTCTGCTGGTTGCAGGGGAAGCTGGAGGAGGTGTTCTCGTTCTCGTTGCCCGCGGCCACCACCAGGATGGACCCGCGCGTGTTGGCCGCGTTGATGGCGGCCTGCATTTCCGCTGACGGCGAACCGTTGCCGCCCAGGCTCATGTTGATGACCCGCGCGGGCCGGGTGTTCGTCAGCACCCCCGGGACGGTGCCACCGCTGGACCAGGTGACGCCCGCGATGATGTCCGCCAGCGTGCCGCCCTGCGTGCCCAGCACGCGCACCGGCAGGATGTTCTGCCCGGACCAGGTGACGCCCGCCACGCCCACGCCGTTGTTGGAGGACGCGCCAATGGTCCCCGCCACGTGCGTGCCGTGGTACGACGAGCCGCCGTTGGGCAGGTCCTTGCCGTTGTCCGTCGGGTCGGCGTCCACGCCGTCGCCGTCACCCGCGTTGTTGGCGCTGGAGATGAGGTCCACGCCCTTCAGCATGCGCGAGTTCAGGTCCGGGTGGGACGTGATGCCGGTGTCCACCACCGCCACGACGATGGACGGGTCGCCCTTGCCCAGGTCCCAGGCCGCCGGCAGGTTCATGTTCTTGTAGTGCCACTGCCGCGCGTAGAGCGGATCATTGGGCACGGCCAGCGCCCGCACGCGCAGGTTGCTCTCCGCGTTCTGCACGCCCTGCACGGCCAGCACCTGCTGGAGCACGCGCACGTGCTCCGCCTGGGTGAGGGCGCGCACGTTGGGCGCGCCGCCGGACATCGCCTGCGGCTGGCTCACCTCGTAGCGCAGCAGGTGCTGCGTCTCGCTCAGGTAGGCCTGGTGCACGACGTGGTAGCCCGCGATGCGCGCCTGCGCGACGGCCTCCTCGGCGGACAGGTTCGGCGTGTCGAAGTGGATGATGATTTCGCCCGGCAGGAGCGACGCCTCGTGCGTCAGCGGCTTGACGGGGATGCCCGTGCGCCACACGCCTCGCGCGGCCAGGGCGGTGGAGACCTTCTGCCCCAGGTTCTTCGCCCCCGGCAGGGAGAAGAACGCATCCAGCGACGCCCCGTCGCTCGCGGCGGCGGAGCCGGCCTGGAACGGCTGCAGGGTGCCGGCGACGGTCCCCTTCGTCGAGTTGATGTCGTCGTCATCATCGTCGGTGCTGTTGTCGCCGGGACAGGCCACGAGACCGAGCAATCCCAGGAGGGCAAGGCGGCGGAGCATGAACGGATTCCTTGGAGAACGAGTGCGCGTCCGACCCTAGGTCCCCTGCGGGCAATGCGTCCAGACTTCAGGGGCCCGGCCGGCCGGTCCCCCTGCCTTCGCGATTCCATCCTCCCCTGGCATGTTGCCTGGAAGGCAACGCGCTGCTTCGCGGGCAACAGGGAGCGCACGGGGAGCGGCCACGAGACGTGTCCCGGACGACTCAACGCCCCAGGTCTTGCAGCACCGCTTCCGCCGCACGGCGCCCCGACGCGAGCGCCCCGTCGATGGATGCATTCTCGCGGTGGTCTCCGCACACATAGAGCCCCGGCGCCAGCCGCACCGGCCGGTGCGGTTCCACCAGCGCGGACGGAGGCTGCGCGGGCAGTGCCTCCGCGATGGAGTATGTGCGCAGGTGCCTCCACGCGGACACCACCGTGCCGAACCACTCCGTGAGCTGCGCGCGCACGCGCGCCTCCAGTGAATCCGCTCCGCCCGCGTCGTCCACCACCGACACGGACACCAGCGCCTGCCCCGGGGGCGCGTACGCGGCGGACACCTCGCTCATCACCGCCACGTTGTTCACCGGCCCGCGTCCTTCGCCGTTGAGCATGAGCCACGGCCCCTCCACTGGCGGCTCTGGCGCCGCGAAGTACAGACACGTCACGCGGTTCATCCGGGGCGCGGGCATGCCCACGAGCAGTGACGCCGCGGTGCCTGGATCCGTCGCGACCACGACAGCGTCCGCGTGCAGCATCTCCGCGCCCGGCAGGCGCACGCGGTGGCCCCACACCTCCTCCACGCGTACGCGCATCCGCAGCGCGGCCGACGGCAGCTTCGCCGCCAGCTGTTCGGGGATGGCGCCCATCCCGTTCGCGGGCACGGCCGCGTGGCCCGTCGCGAACATGCGGAACACGAACTCCAGCATCCGGCTGGACGTCGTCAGCCCGCGCTCCAGGAAGATGCCGCCGAAGAAGGGCGTGAAGAACGCTTCGAGCATCTCTTCGGAGAAGCCCAGGTCGCCCAGGAAGCGCCTCGACTCCTGCTGGGGCCGCTGCCACAGGTCCCCCAGCTCACCGGACGTGGCGTGCTGCCGCAGCTCCAGCACGCGCAGCTTGTCCGCCAGCCCCCCTGGCGCATCGAACAGGTGTGACACCGCCGTGACGGGCTGACGCAGCGGGTCCGCCAGCGTGTGCAGCTGCCCACCCCGCCATACCTTCGCGCCTGGGATGAAGCGCTGGAGCGACAGGGCCTGGAGGTCCAGCACGCGGCGGCCCTCGGGGTAGGCCGTGAGGTACACCTGGAAGCCCCGGTCCAGCAGGAACCCTTCGTGGGAGTCGGTGCGCACCCTTCCGCCTGGTGCGTCCCCTGCTTCCAGCACGTGCGCGTCCACGCGCGCCTCCAGGAGGGCCGTCGCGCACGCCAGGCCCGCGAGCCCCCCACCCACCACGATGACCCCGGGCCGCTTCGCCATGGTCCTCCTCCCGTCCAGCGACCGTGCGGACCGTGGCTTGATAACGCCACAACGCGCAAGCCAGACTCTGGTGCGGTTGCGGGCATCCGACAGTTACGGCAAACGTTTCGCGTGTGCCCGATGCCCCAAGCACACCACGTCGGCATCCGCCGGCGTGCCTTTGGAGAATGAAAGAGCAGGAGTCCCCCATGTTGATCGTGATGCGCCCAGACGCGACGGCCCAGGACATCGAGCGAGTGAACGATGAGATCCGCCGCCGTGGCTGGCATCCGCATGCGATTCCAGGGGGCTCCCGCACCGCCATCGGCATCACGGGCAACCCGGGCGCGGTGGAGCCGGAGCCCTTCCGCGTGCTGCCCGGCGTCGCGGACGCCATCCCCATCTCCCAGCCGTTCAAGCTGGTCAGCCGCGAGGTGAAGCAGGAGGACAGCCAGGTGCGCGTGGGCAACCTCATGCTCGGGGGGGCCGCCATCCACGTCATCGCGGGCCCCTGCTCCGTGGAGTCGCGCGAGCAGATCATCTCCACCGCCCAGGCGGTGAAGAGCGCGGGCGCCACCATGCTGCGCGGCGGCGCGTTCAAGCCTCGCACCAGCCCCTATGAGTTCCAGGGCCTCAAGGGCGACGGCCTGGCGCTCCTGGCGGAGGCGCGCAAGGAGACGGGCCTGCTGGTGACGACGGAGGTGAAGGACACGGCGACGCTGGCCGCCGTCGCGGAGCACACCGACATCCTCCAGGTGGGCGCGCGCAACATGCAGAACTTCAGCCTGCTGGAGGCGGTGGGCGACACACGCAAGCCCGTGCTGCTCAAGCGCGGCATCAGCGCCACCATCAAGGAGCTGCTGATGGCGGCCGAGTACATCGTCGCGCGCGGCAACACCCAGGTCATCCTCTGCGAGCGCGGCATCCGCACGTTCGAGAACATGACGCGCAACACGCTGGACCTGAACGCGGTGCCCATGCTCAAGGCGCTGACGCACCTGCCCGTGTTCGTGGACCCCTCTCACGGCATCGGCGTGCGCAAGGCCGTCCCCGCGATGATGCGGGCCGCGGTCGCCGCGGGCGCGGACGGGCTCATCGTGGAGGTGCATCCGGATCCGCCGCGCGCGAAGTCGGACGGCTTCCAGTCGCTGGACTTCTCCGAGTTCGAGAAGGCCATGGGCGAGGTGCGCGCCATCGCCGCCGCGATGGGCCGCGAAATGGTCCGGTTGGGATAGCCCATGACGCTCAAGGAAGCGCTGGGCAGGGTGGTGGGCCGGCGCGACCTCTCCCGCGAGGAGATGGCCTCCGTGATGGGCCAGATGCTCGCGGGCGAGGCTTCCGCCGCGCAGGTGGGCGCGCTGGCGGCCGCGCTGCGCATGAAGGGGGAGACCGAGGACGAAATCCTCGGCGCGGCGGAGGCCATGCGGGCCTGCGCGGCGAAGATTGCTCCCCGGGCGGAGGTGGTGCTCGACACCTGCGGCACCGGGGGTGATGGAGCGCACACCTTCAACATCTCCACCGCGGTGGCCTTCGTGGCCGCCGGGGCGGGGGTGACGGTGGCCAAGCACGGCAACCGCGCGGTCTCCAGCCGCTGCGGCAGCGCGGACGTGCTGGCGGCACTGGGCGTGTCCATGGAGCGGGCGCACGCGCAGGTGGCGCGAGACATCGACGAGCACGGGGTGGGCTTCCTCTTCGCGCCCTCGCACCACAGTGCCCTGAGGCACGTGGCGCAGGCGCGCCGGGACCTGGGCTTCCACAGCGTGTTCAACCTGCTGGGGCCGCTGACGAACCCGGCGGGGGCGCGCTACCAATTGCTGGGCACGTTCGACCGGCAGCGCGTGGAGCAGACCGCGCGGGTGCTGGGGCGGCTGGGCAGCCGGCGCGCGTGGGTGGTGCACGGGCATGACGGGCTGGATGAGATTTCGCCATGCGCGCCCACGGAGGTCGCGGAGCTGTGCGCGGACGGCACGGTGCGCCGCTTCACGGTGACACCTGAGGACGCGGGCCTGTCCACGGTGCCGCGTGACTCCATCGCGGGAGGCGACGCGGAGGAGAACGCGAAGCGCCTGCGAGGGCTGCTGGCGGGAGAGCGCGACGGGGTGCGCACGGCGGTGCTGCTCAACGCCGCCGCCGCGCTGCTCATCGTCGGGCTGGTGGAAACCCTGAAGGAAGGCGTGAAGCGGGCCGAGCACGCCATCGACTCCGGCGCCGCCGAACGCAAGCTCGCGGCGCTCATCCAGAAGGCCGCGGCATGACGACCTCCTCTTCGGCCGCGAAGCCCGTGGAAGCCCCCGGCACGCTGGACGTCATCATGGCGCGCAAGCGCCGGGAGCTGGGGACCCGTCCTCCGCCCACGCACGGCGCGCATCCCCCGACGCGGGACTTCGCCCAGGCGCTGGTGCGGCGTGTGCCCGGACATCCGGTCAACGTCATCGCGGAGGTGAAGCGCAAGAGCCCTTCGGGCGGCGCCTTCCCCCACGCGGACGTCGTCGCGGTGGCCCGCTCCTATGAAGCCGCCGGTGCCTGCGCCATCAGCGTGCTCACCGATGGGCCGGACTTCGGCGGCAGCCTGGAGGACCTCGTCGCGATCCGGGCCGCCGTCTCCATCCCTGTCCTGCGCAAGGACTTCCTCGTCGCCGCCAGTGAAGTGGAAGAGAGCGCCGCCTGGGGCGCGGACGCGGTGCTGCTCATCGCGGACGCGCTCGGGGACACGGAGCTCCGGGAGATGATCGCCGCCGCGAAGCAGGTGCGCGTGGCCGCGCTCGTGGAAGCCCACACGGAGGCGCACGCTGAACGCGCGCTCGCCGCGGGCGCGAGCATCATCGGCCTCAACAACCGCAACCTCGCCACGCTGAAGACGGACACCGGCACGGCGCTCCGGGTGATGCCCGCGCTGCGCTCCCGGTCCACCGCCCTGGTGGCGGAGAGCGGCCTCAAGCACCTGGCGGACCTCACCGCCGCGCGCGACGCGGGCGCCAACGCCGTGCTCGTGGGTGAGTCCCTCCTGCGCGACGCGGATCCCGGTCGGGCCCTGCGCCGGTTGCTCGGCCTGGAAGGCGGCGGGACATGAACGTCCTGGTGAAGGTCTGCGGCGTGACGCGCGTCGAGGACGCCAGGGGCGTCTGGGCGGCGGGCGCGGACGCGATGGGGCTCAACTTCCATCCGGCCTCCCCCCGCTTCGTGGACCTGTCCACTGCGGCGGCCCTCGCACGCACGCGGCCCCCGCTGGCCGCCATGGTGGGCGTGTTCGTCAACGCGACGCCGGAGGACATCCGCGTGCGCGTGCGCGAGTGCGGCCTCACCGCCGTGCAGCTCCACGGCGACGAGCCGCCCGAGGCCTGCTCCGGCTACGGCGTGCCCGTCATCAAGGCGCTGCGCGTGCGCGGGCCGGACGACGTCGCGAAGGCCCGGGCGTATGTGGGCGTGGGCGACGTGGCGGGGCTGCTCCTCGACGGCGCGGCCCCGGGCTATGGCGGCGGCGGCGTCACCTTCGACTGGTCGCTGGTGAAGCAGCTGGCGGACTGTGGCCTGCCGGTGCTGGTAGCGGGAGGCCTCAAGCCTTCCAACGTGGCCGAGGCCGTGAAGGCCACCCGGCCCTACGGTGTGGACGTGGCCAGCGGAGTGGAGTCCTCCCCTGGCATCAAGGACCTGGACGCGGTGCGCGCCTTCGTGCGCACGGTCCGGTCCCTCAACCCCTGAGGAGTCATGCCATGACGACGGACACTGCCGTGGGCCGCTTCGGCCGTTACGGCGGACGCTATGTGCCGGAGACCCTGGTCCCCGCACTGCTGGAGCTGGAAGAGGCCTACGCGAAGGCGCAAGCGGACGCGTCCTTCAACGAAGAAGTCACCCGCGTGCTGCGCGAATACGTGGGCCGTCCCACCACGCTGACGCCCGCGCACCGCCTCACGGAGGCCTGGCGCGGCGCGCAGGTGTGGCTCAAGCGCGAGGACCTGGCGCACACGGGCGCGCACAAAATCAACAACACCGTGGGCCAGGTGCTGCTCGCCCGGCGCATGGGCAAGAAGCGCATCATCGCGGAGACGGGCGCGGGCCAGCACGGCGTGGCCACCGCCACGGCGTGCGCCCTCTTCGGCCTGCCCTGCGAGGTGTTCATGGGCGCGCTGGACGTGGAGCGACAGGCGCTCAACGTCTTCCGCATGCGCGCGCTGGGCGCGGTGGTGCGGCCGGTGGAGTCCGGTTCGCGCACGCTCAAGGACGCGATGAATGAAGCCATGCGCGTCTGGGTGTCGCAGGTGCAGGACACCTACTACGTCATCGGCAGCGCGGCGGGCCCGCACCCCTACCCCACCATCGTGCGCGACTTCCAATCCGTCATCGGCAAGGAGATCCGCGCGCAGACGCTGGCCGCGATGGGACGGCTGCCGGACGCCATCATCGCGTGCGTGGGCGGCGGCTCGAACGCCATCGGCGCGCTGCACCCCTTCATCCCGGACACGGCGGTGCGGCTCGTGGGCGTGGAGGCCGCGGGCCACGGCCTGGACTCCGGCCAGCACGGCGCGTCGCTGACGCTGGGCACGGAGGGCGTACTGCACGGCTCGCGCTCGCTGGTGCTCCAGGACGAGCACGGTCAGATTCAAGAGGCGCACAGCATCTCCGCCGGCCTGGACTACCCGGGCGTGGGTCCGGAGCTGGCGCACCTGGCGAAGACGGGGCGCATGGAGGTGCGCACCGCGACGGACGACGACGCGCTCACCGCCTTCTACGAAGTGGCGCGCACGGAGGGCATCCTCCCCGCGCTGGAGACGTCGCACGCGTTCGCGGCGGCGCGCGCGCTGGCCCGCGATATGGGCAAGGGCAAGCACCTGGTCATCAACTGCTCGGGCCGGGGTGACAAGGACGTGGCGACCATCTCGGCGCGTGGCGTGCCGCCGGCGACGGGGGTGAAGTCATGAGCGCGGAGCTGGGCAAGGCGTTCGCGAAGGCGAAGGCGCGCGGTGAAGGCGCGCTGGTGGCGTACGCGATGGCGGGCGACCCGGACCTGCCGAAGTCCGTGGACGTGTTCGCCGCGATGGTGGAGGGCGGCGCGGACGTGCTGGAGATTGGCGTGGCGTTCAGCGACCCCATCGCGGACGGTCCCGTCATCCAGGCCGCGTCGGAGCGGGCACTGAAGGCCGGGGCCACGCTGCGCCGCGTGCTGGATGAAGTGGTGCCGGAGGTGCGCCGCCGCTGCCCGGAGACGCCGCTGGTCATCATGACGTACGTCAACGTGGTGATGGCCATGGGCGAGGAGCGCTACGCGAAGCTCGCGCGCGAGCGGGGCATCGCCGGCACCATCCTCCCGGACCTGCCGCCAGAAGAGAGCGCGGGCATCCGCGCCGCGTTCGACAAGGAAGGCGTGGACCTGATCCCCTTGTGCGCGCCCACGACGCCGCCCGCGCGTGCGGAGGCCATCGCGAAGGACGCGCGAGGCTTCGTCTACTGCGTGTCCGTCGCGGGCGTCACCGGTATGCGCGCGGAGCTGCCACCGGACCTGTCGCAGCGGCTGGACCTGGTGAAGCGCGCCGCGTCCGTGCCGGTGGTGGCGGGCTTCGGCATCTCCAACGCGGAGACGGCCCGGCCGCTGGTGGCCCACGCGGACGGCGTCGTGGTGGGCAGCGCGCTGGTGAAGGCCGCCCACTCGGACGGCCCGGCCGCGGCGAAGCAGCTCTGCGCGGACATCAAGCGCGGCCTCAAGCGCTGAAGGCCGCCTTCCTCAGTACGGCGCCTGCTTCTGGGGCAAGGCCTCCCGGTACAGGCGCCGCGTCAGCGCGAAGTCGTTGAACCGCCCGCCGTCCAGCGGCTGGTTCCTGGCGTCGTAGAACATCATCTGCTGGCAGGTGAAGCAGATGATGACCGCGGCCCACTCCTGGCCACGCCAGAAGCGCAGGCCCAGGTCGGGGTTGAAGCTACAGAGCAGCCGGGGCTGCGGCGGCGTCTCCTTTGGGGACGTCCATGTCGCTCCCAGCGCCTGGACGTCCTCCGGCTTCAAGTCCTTCCCCTGCTTGCTGAAGAGGAACATCCCCACGCGCGGCCGGCGGTCCTTCCCCGGCGGCGGGGAGAAGGACACGTCCAGGTCTGCCTCGAACACCTCCACCCGGTCCGGCTTCTGGAAGAAGTCCGCCAGCGCCAGGGGCCGGGCTGGCGCGGACATCGTGCCCGCGTCCGGCGGATTCACGGCCACCAGCCACAACGACAGGAGTACGTTCACCATTCAAGCCAAAGCCTGACACCCGGAGACCGGACATGCAAAGCCTGCCAAGCCTGGGCCCCACCCTTGAAACGCCCCGCCTCATCCTGCGCCCGCCCACGCTCCAGGACCTGGATGGCTTCGTGGCGATGATGGCGGACGAGGAGACCGCGCGTTACATCGGCGGCCTCCAGCCCCGCTCCAACGTGTGGCGCGCGGTCTGCACCATGGCCGGCTCCTGGGTCCTCCAGGGCTTCGCCATGTTCTCCGTGTTCGAGAAGTCCACGGGCAAGTGGGTGGGACGGCTGGGGCCCTGGATGCCCGCGGACTGGCCGGGCCCGGAAGTCGGCTGGGGCCTGTCGCGCGATGCGTGGGGCAAGGGCTATGCGACGGAGGGCGCCGCGGCCACCATCGACTGGGCCTTCGACCACCTCGGGTGGACGGAGGTCATCCACTCCATCTCCCCGCCGAACGAGCCGTCGAAGCAGGTGGCCCGCCGGCTGGGCTCGCGCTTCCTGCGCATGGGCATGCTGCCGGCGCCCTACAACGACCACGAGGTCGAAATCTGGGGCCAGTCCCGTGAGGAGTGGCGAACACGCAAGCGGTAGCCCCGGCACTTTTCCCTCCCGTCTTGACGCGGGCTGACACAGATTGGCGCCATGAACACACGCGCGCCCCAGGTGGTCCTCGTCCGTCACGGTGAGACGGAGTGGAGCCGCAGCAGTCAGCACACCGGCCGCACCGACCTGCCCCTTCTGGAAGAGGGCCGCCAGATGGCGGAGCAGCTCCGAGCGCCCTTGAGCGCATGGCGCTTCGCCGCCGTCTGGACCAGCCCGCTGACGCGCGCCCTGGAGACCTGCGTGCTCGCGGGTTACGGCGACGTGGCCCAGAAGAAGGACGGCCTGATGGAGCTCAACTACGGCGACTACGAGGGCCGCACCGGCGCGGACATCCGCACCACGCGCCCGGACTGGACGCTGTGGAAGGATGGTGTCCCCAACGGCGAGACGCTGGAGGCGGTGGCCGCCCGCGTGGACCGCGTCATCGAGGAGGCACGCGCCCTCCAGGACGACGTGCTCCTCTTCTCCCACGGGCACCTGTTGCGAATCCTCGCCGCGCGCTGGCTGGGCCTGCCCCCGGACGGCGGCCGGCTGTTCCACCTGGGCACGGCCTCCGTCAGCGTGCTGGGCTCCGAGGCCGGCGGCAAGCAGCCGGTCCTCGTGAGCTGGAACGACACCACGCACCTGAAGGGCTGAAGCCCGCTACAGCCTCCCCTCCAGGAAGTTGCGCACCAGCGACGGGCCTTCCGGCGTCAGCACGCTCTCCGGATGGAACTGGAGGCCCACCACCGGCCGGGTCCGGTGACGCAAGGCCATCACCAGTCCGTCCTGGCTCCACGCCGTGGCCTCCAGCTCCGCGGGCATGGACTCAGCGGCCACCACCAGCGAGTGGTAGCGCGCCGCCTGGAAGCCCTGGCGCATGCCGGTGAAGACGCCGGTGCCTTCGTGCCGGATGAGCGCCGCCTTGCCGTGCACGGGCTCCGGCGCGCGCACCACCTGCCCGCCGAACGCCGCGCCAATGGACTGGTGTCCCAGGCACACGCCCAGCACCGGCACGCGCGACTGGGAGATGGCCGCCACGCTCACCCCGGCCTCGTGCGGCGTGCACGGCCCCGGAGACACCACCAGGTGCGACGCCCCCGACGCCGCGATTCCCGCGACATCCAGCGCGTCGTTGCGCACGACCTTCACCTCCGCGCCCAGCGTGTAGAGCAGTTGCACCAGGTTGAAGGTGAACGAGTCGTAGTTGTCGATGACGAGGATCACCGCCCACCTCCTTCGCGCGCCAGCCGCAGCGCGGCGGCCATGGCGCCCGCCTTCGCTTCCGTCTCGTCCGCTTCCTTCATGGGGTCCGAGTCCGCCACCAGCCCCGCGCCCGCGGTCCACATCGTGCGGTCGCCATCCACGAAGAAGGTGCGCAGCGCGATGGCCACGTCCAGCGTGCCGCAGAAGGACAGGTAGCCCACCGCGCCGGCATAGGGCCCGCGCCGCATGGGCTCCAGCTCGTCGATGATCTGCATCGCGCGGATCTTCGGCGCGCCCGACACGGTGCCCGCGGGGAAGGTGCTCGCCAGCGCATCCAGCGCATCGAAGCGCGTGGTGTCCAGCTTGCCGCGCACCTGGGACACGATGTGCATCACGTGGCTGTAGCGTTCGATGATCATCAGGTCCTCGATGCGCACCGTGCCCGGCGCGGCCACGCGGCCCACGTCGTTGCGCCCCAGGTCCACCAGCATGATGTGCTCCGCGCGCTCCTTCTCGTCCGCGAGCAGCTCCTTCTCCAAGCGCTGGTCCTCCGCCTCGGAGCCGCCCCGGCGCCGGGTGCCCGCGATGGGCCGCACCACCACGTCGCCGTCGCGCACCTGCACGAGCAACTCCGGCGACGCGCCCACCAGCGCCCGTGCCTCGCCCAGGTCGACGAGGAACAGGTACGGCGACGGGTTCACCCGCCGCAGCGCCCGGTAGAGCGACAGCGGCGGGATGGCGCCCTGCGCCTCGAACCTGCGCGCGAGCACCGCCTGGAAGCAGTCCCCCGCGCGCACGTACTCCTGCACCTTCTCCACCGCGCGCGCGTAGCCCTCGCGGTCCCAGCACGCGACAGGGGCCGGCGCGTTCTTCTGCACGGGAGCGGCCGCATAGGCCTCCGGCGGCAGCGGCCGGCGCAGCCGCTCCGCCATGGCCTCCGCGCGTCCTTCCGCGTCCTTCAGCGCCTGCGCGACGCTGCCGTGCATCGCGGGCCGCGCGATGGCGATGGCCTTGAGCGTCTGGGTGCGCGTGTCGTGGGTGACGAAGTCCTCGGCCACGAGCCACTCGGAGTCGGGGAAGCCCGTGTCGCGCGGGTGGCGGTCCGGCACGCTCGGCTCGAACCAGGACGTGGCGTTGTAGCCCAGGTAGCCCACGAGCCCGCCCAGGAAGGGGGCCTCGCCCGGCAGCGTCGCCACGGACAGCTCGCGCCACAGCGTGCGCAGCACGTCCAGCGGCCGGCCCTCGCGGCGCTCCTCATGCGAGCCCCGCCACAACGTGAGCCCGTCCCGGTCCAGCCGCACGCGGCCCGCCGGGTTCACGCCCACGTGGCTGTAGCGCCCGAAGCGCTCGCCGCCGTAGCACGACTCGAGGATGAAGCCGCGGCTTCCACCGCCCAGCTTCAGGTATGCCGACAGCGGCGTATCCAGGTCCGCCGGCAACTCCACCGACACCGGCACCGCCTGGCCTGCTTCCGCGCGCTGCCGGTAGGCTGCCTTCCGCTCCTGCGCATCCATGGTCGATTGCCCTGACCCCTCTTCCATCACCCGGAGGGGCGCCCGGGTGCCCGGCCTTCCGGGCCCTGCGCCTTAAGGCTTCGCGACGGGCTTCGCCTGAGCGAACACACCGTCCTGCCACTGATAGACCTCGCGCTCCGTAACCTTCCGCGGCTTGCCTTCTTCCTCCTCTTCCACGCTCGTGCGCACCACCAGCGCGCGCTTCGCGGCTGGCTGGAAGGAGACCTTGAACGTGCTCTCGTTCGGGGGATCCATCAGCCCGCCCAGCTCCAGCGCCAGCTTCGCCTTGCCCAGCACGCCCGGCTTCCCATTGGAACCCGTGTAGCTCACGTAGGACGTGACGAAGTCGCCACAGCGCTCCGGCGCGGACTCCAGCTGAAGCAGCATCACGCCCGCCTCCTTCGCGGGGACCAGCTTCACCGTCACCGGGCCGCCCCGCCCTCCGCCGTAGTCCGTGGACGCCACCGCCACGTCCACGCTGCTCACGCGGCGGGGCGGCTTCACGTTCGGCTCCAGCACGCGCACGCGCGCCTTGAACTCATTGCTCATCACCACCGTGGCCACTTCCATTTCGCCGTCCCCGTCCAGGTCGGCCTCGAAGCGGAACGGCGTGAGCGTGTTGCCGAAGACCCAGCCGGTGGCGGGAGCCGCCTTGGCGTCCACGACCGCCACCTGGTACCAGGTGTTGACGTACTCGCCGACCTGCGCGCGAACCCCTGCCTTGAGCACGCGCACGGGCGTGCCCAGCATCAGCGTCCGCACCACGCCCGCGTCCGCCGCCGCGCTCGCGCGCAGGTTCGCCTCGTCCACGCCCAGGTAGAGCGTCTGTCCCGCCGTGAAGGCGGTGAACGCGACGCCCTCCGGATCCGGCGCGCTCTCCTCCGTGAACGGTTGGCTGTATTCGAGCACCGCGTCCGAAGCCGGGGTGGGCTGCGCCAGGGTGAGGGACAGCAGGAGCGCGGGCGTCAGCATCACGAAAAGGTCCGGAAGTGAGAGGTTCCCGGGTTTATCCCCCGTCCACGCCCACCATCCAAGGGGCCCTCCGGTCCCTGGCTTCGTCGTTTGGATCGCAACCAGGGCCTGGACGCCCGCCCGCCCTCTTGTCAGCGGAGCGCGAGTGGAGGTCCGGCCGCGAGTGGCCCCTGTCTCAAGACCTCGTTACCTCTAGAGGACCGTGGCCACCGCGACCCACCAGGAACGAACGCCGCTGGTTTCCGTGACGCCGCAGGGCCTGTACTGCCAGGCGGGGAACTTCCACATCGACCCGTGGCGTCCGGTGGAGCGGGCGCTCGTGACGCATGCGCACGGTGATCACGCCCGGAGCGGCAGCAAGCGCTACCTGGGAGCCCGCGCGGGACTGGGCCTGCTGCAACGAAGGCTGGGCGCGGACTCGGTCATCGACACGCTGGAGTACGGCGAGACGCTGAAGGTGGGCGACACCACCGTGAGCTTCCACCCGGCGGGCCACGTGCTGGGCAGCGCGCAGATCCGCGTGGAGCACCGGGGCGAGGTGTGGATCATCTCCGGCGACTACAAGCGCACGCCGGACCCCACGTGCGCGCCCTTTGAAGTGGTGCGCTGCCACACCTTCATCACCGAGGCCACGTTCGGCCTGCCCATCTTCCGCTGGGATGACACGAGCGTCGTGGCCCAGGACATCCTGCGCTGGTGGGACATGAACCGCGAGGCAGGGCGCTCGGCGGTGCTGTTCTGCTACGCGCTGGGCAAGGCGCAGCGGCTGTTGGCGGAGCTGGGAAAGCTGACGGACCGGCCCGCTTACGTGCACGGCGCGGTGAACGGGCTCGTCACCGCGTACCGCGAGGCAGGCATCCCGATGCTGCCCACGCAGATGGTGTCGGAGACGGAGAAGGGCACGTCCTTCGCGGGCGCGCTGGTGCTCGCGCCGCCGAGCGCGGCCGGCTCCACGTGGATGCGCCGCTTCGGTGAAGCGGAGACGGGCTTCGCGTCGGGGTGGATGCGCGTGCGCGGCAACCGGCGCCGGCGCGGCTACGACCGGGGCTTCGTGCTCTCCGACCACGCGGACTGGCCGGACCTCCTGCGCACGGTGGCGGACACGCAGGCGGAGAAGGTGCTGGTGACTCACGGCTACACCGACCCTTTGTCGCACTACCTGCGGGAGCGGGGCGTGGATGCCTCGCCGCTCGCCACGCCCTTCGAGGGCGAAGCGGAGGAGTGACGCGTGCGAGCACTGGCCGACCTGTACGACACGCTCGACCAGACGACCTCCACCAACGCGAAGGTGGAGGCGATGGCGCAGTACTTCCGGAAGACGCCGCCGGAGGACGCCGCCTGGGGGCTGTTCTTCCTCACGGGTCAGAAGCTCAAGCGGCTGCTCACGTCGAAGCTGCTGACGGGCTGGACGCAGGAGCTGACGGGCATCCCGGACTGGCTCTTCGACGAGGTCTACGCGTCGGTGGGAGACCTGGCGGAGGTGATTGCCCTGCTGCTCGACGGCGCGAACCTCCCGCCCGAGCACGCCGAGGAGCTTCCCCTCTCACGGTGGTTGGAAGAGCGCCTGTTGCCCCTGCGCGGACTGGAAGCCGCGGAGCAGCGCGAGCGCGTGGTGGGCTGGTGGAAGTCCATGCCCCGCCGTGAGCTGTTCCTGCTCAACAAGATGCTCACGGGCGAACTGCGCGTGGGCGTGTCCAACACGCTGGTGGTGCGAGCCATCGCGCAGGTGACAGGCCTGCCGCCGCCCAGCGTGGCGCACCGGCTGATGGGCACCTGGACGCCGACGAAGGCCTTCTTCGAACAGCTCGTGGCGCCGGACGTGTCGGACGGGCACGTGTCACGCCCGTATCCGTACTACCTCGCGTCCCCGCTGGAGCAGCCTGCGGAGTCCCTGGGTGAAGTGGGTGAGTGGCTCGTCGAATGGAAGTGGGACGGAATCCGCGGGCAGCTCATCCGCCGCCAGGGCGACGTGTTCCTCTGGAGCCGTGGCGAGGAGCTGATCACCGAACGCTTCCCCGAAATCACCGAGGCCGCCCGGGCCCTGCCCGAGGGCACGGTGCTCGACGGCGAGGTGATGGCCTACGAGGACGGCACGCCCCTGCCCTTCGCCCGGCTCCAGCGCCGCATTGGCAGACAGAAGCTCACGCCCAAGGTGCTGGCGGAGGCCCCCGCCGCGTTCGTCGTCTACGACCTGCTGGAGCAGGACGGAAAGGACGTGCGCGAGCTGCCCCTGCGCGAGCGCCGCGCGCGGCTGGAGGCCCTGCTCAAGGACCACCCGCGCTTCCCCATCTCGCCCTCGGTGACGGCGCCGTCGTGGGAGGCGCTGGCGGAGCTGCGCAAGGAGTCCCGCGAGCGCAACGTCGAAGGCCTGATGATCAAGCGTCTGGATTCGGTGTACCAGACGGGCCGCAAGCGCGGCGATTGGTGGAAGTGGAAGATCGACCCGTACACGGTGGACGCGGTGCTGCTCTACGCGCACCCGGGTCACGGCCGGCGCTCGTCGCTCTACACGGACTACACCTTCGCGGTGTGGAACGGCGAGGACCTGCTGCCGGTGACGAAGGCCTACTCGGGCCTCACCGACGAGGAGATTGGCCGGCTGGACCGGTGGATCCGCGCCCACACGCGGGAGAAGTTCGGTCCGGTGCGCTCGGTGGATCCGGAGCAGGTGTTCGAGCTGCACTTCGAAGCCATCGCCCCGTCCCCGCGCCACAAGTCAGGCATCGCCCTGCGCTTCCCGCGCATTGCCCGCTGGCGCGCGGACAAGACGGCCAGGGACGCGGACACGCTCGACTCGCTGAAGGGGCTGCTCCATGCAGCCCACTAAGCCGCGCCGCCGCAATCGCATGCGTGGCAAGCACGCGCCGGAAAATCAGCTCAAAGCACCAAGGCCCGCGCGGACCCGTGCGAAGCGTCCTGTCCCCCGTGCCCCCTCGCCGTACCAGGGCACGCCCATGGAGCAGCTTCGCCAGTGGTTCGGGTCCAAGGGTTGGAAGCCCTACGCCTTCCAGGAGGAGGCCTGGGCGGCCTACGCACGAGGAGACAGCGGCCTCATCCACGTGCCCACCGGCGCGGGCAAGACGTATGCGGCGTACATCGGCCCGCTGGCGGACGCAGCGCAGCGCAATGAGAAGGGCCTTCAAGTCCTCTACCTCACGCCACTGCGAGCGGTGTCGCGCGACGTGGAGCAGGCCCTGCGCGAACCGCTGATGGCATTGGACGCGGACCTGGAGGTGGAGAGCCGCACGGGCGACACGTCCGCCTCCGTGCGCCAGCGACAGCGCGAGCGCCTGCCCCAGGTCCTCATCACCACGCCGGAATCCCTGTCACTGCTCCTGACGCAGGAGCAGGCGGCGGAGAACTTCGCCTCCCTGCGCGCCGTCATCGTGGATGAGTGGCACGAACTGCTCGCCTCCAAGCGAGGCACCCAGGTGGAGCTGGCCCTGGCCCGTCTGCGCCACTTCGCTCCGGGCCTGCGCATCTGGGCGTTGTCCGCCACGCTCGCCAACCTGGAGGAGGCCGCGCGCACCGTCGTCGGCACGGACCGCAAGCCCACGCTGGTGAGCGCGGACCTGCAGCGCCCGGTGGACGTGGAGACGCTGTTGCCGGCGGAGGTGGACACGTTCCCGTGGGCGGGGCACCTGGGCTTCTCCATGCTCCCGCGCGTGGCGGAGTGGTTGGATCCGACGCAGTCCACGCTCCTCTTCACCAATACGCGTTCACAGGCGGAGCGCTGGTTCGAAGGCCTGCGCTTCCTGCGCCCCGAATGGGAGCACCTGCTCGCGCTGCATCACGGCTCCATCGACCGCGAGGAACGCGAGCGCGTGGAGGGAGGCCTCAAGGACGGCAGCCTGCGTCTCGTCGTGTGCACGTCCTCGCTGGACCTGGGCGTGGACTTCGGCCCGGTGGAGCGCGTCATCCAGATAGGCAGTCCCAAGGGCATCGGCCGCACCCTCCAGCGCGCGGGCCGCAGCGCGCACCGCCCCGGCGCCACCTGCCGCATCCTCTTCGTCCCCACGCACGCGCTCGAGCTGGTGGAGATGGCCGCCGCCCGGGACGCCATCGCGAGCCGCGAAGTGGAGCCGCGCACGCCGCTGTCCAAGCCGCTCGACGTGCTGGCCCAGCACCTGGTGACGTGCGCGCTGGGAGGAGGTTTCACCCGCGAAGCCCTGCGCGACGAGGTCCGCACCGCCACGAGCTACGCGTCCCTCACCGATGAGGAGTTCGACTGGGCCCTCGCCCTGGTGCGCGAGGGCGGCCCCACGCTGCGCGCCTACCCGGAGTTCCGCCGCGTGGTGGAGGTGGACGGCCTCTTCCGCGTGCCGGACGTGCGGCTCGCCCGGCTGCACAAGCTCAACATCGGCACCATCACGTCGGACGCGTCCGTGCAGCTGCGCTACTGGAGCGGCGGCAACCTGGGCACGGTGGAGGAGTCCTACGTCAGCCGCTTGAAGCCCGGGGACACCTTCCTCTTCGCGGGCCGCCGGCTGGAGTTCAGCCGCTTCAAGGACATGACGGCCTACGTGAAGCCCGCGAAGGCCAAGGCCACGCAGACGCCGCGCTGGGGCGGCAGCCGCCTGCCCCTCTCCACGTCACTCGCGGCCGCGATGCGCCGCACGTTGGAAGCCGCGCGCCAGGGCGACGTCACCCGGGATGAAATCGCCGCCGCCTGGCCCATCCTCGACGCGCAGGCCCGCCTGTCGCGCATCCCCGGCGACGGCCGCTGTCTGGCGGAGACCTGCCGCACGCGAGACGGCCACCACCTCTTCCTCTATCCGTTCGAAGGAAGGCTCGTGCACGAAGGCCTGGCGGCGCTGATTGCCCTGCGCCTCACGCGATTGCAGAAGGCCACCTTCAGCCTGTCGGTGAACGACTACGGCATGGAGCTGCTCACCCCCACGCCCTTCCCCTTCGACGAAGCCCTGCGCCCCGCCCTCTTCACCCGCGAGCGGCTGGTGGAGGACATCCTGGAGAGCGTGAACCTGAGCGAGCTCGCGCGCCGGCAGTTCCGCGACATCGCCCGCGTGGCCGGGCTGGTGATGCCGGGCCTGCCCGGAGCGCGCAAGTCCACCCGTCAGGTGCAGGCCAGCTCCGCGCTCCTCTATGACGTCTTCGTGAAGTACGACCCGGACAACCTCCTGCTACGCCAGGCGCGCCGCGAGGTGCTGGAGCAGCAGTTCGAACAGGGCAGGCTCGCGCGCACCCTGGAGCGCCTGGAGGCGCGCCCCGTCGAAGTCGTCCACGTCCACCGGCCCTCGCCGCTGGCCTTCCCGCTCGTCGTCGAGCGCATCAGCGCGAGCGTGTCCAACGAATCCCTGCTGGACCGCGTGGAGCGCCTCAAGGAGCGATGGTCCCAGGCCGATGCCAGACCCGCGTAGCGGACGTGGACGTGGAGCTTCTCCCGGAACGGGCCTTGCATTGGCCCCAGGCCGGCGTGCTGGCCGTGTCCGACCTGCATTGGGGCAAGACGGAGTCCTTCCAGCAGCACGGCATCCCCCTGCCCCTGGGGGTCCTGGATGACGACCTGGCCCGCCTCTCCGCCGCCCTCACCGCCACCGGCGCCCGGCGCCTCCTCTTGGTGGGGGACCTCGTCCACTCGCGTCAGGGGCTCACCGCAGACGTCATCAGCCGGGTGAATACCTGGCGCGAAGCCCATGCTTCACTAGAAGTCGTGCTGATACGCGGCAACCACGACCGTCACGTCCGGACCCTTCCCCTCACCTGGCGGATGGAGGATCGCGAGGACGTATTAGATGAAGGCCCGTTCCGCTTCGCCCACCACCCGGAGCCCGCCGCCGGGCGCTACGTGTGGGCCGGCCATCTCCACCCCATGGTGCGCCTGACGGGCGGAGCGGACCGGCTGCGGCTGCCCTGCTTCCACCTGCGCCCCGGGGTGGGCGTCCTGCCCGCGTTCAGCGCCTTCACGGGAGGGCTGGACGTGCGGCGGGGCAAGAAGGACCGCGTCTACGCCGTCGCCGGCACCGCGGTGGTGGAGGTCTAGCGCCATGAGCCAGGCCAAGCGCCGCCGCGTCCTGGGGATCATCGCCACGGACACCACCTTCGAGCGCGTCCCGCACCGGGGCACCGAGGTGTGGATGGGCAAGTGCCTGCACTGCAACGCCCACCTCACCGTGGGCCTGGACGGCGAGCCCATCAGCCGCGCCACCATCGAGCACATCGTGCCCCGGACCGCCGGCGGCACCGACGCGCTGGAGAACCTGGGCCTCGCCTGTGCCCGCTGCAACCAGGGCAAGGGCAGCCGCCATGACGCCCACTTCCACCGCGACGCCCGCGTGCGCGAGCTGGTGGATCGGCTGCTCCAGAAGCGCCGCGATCGCTGGCGCGACCCGGACTCCCAGTAGCCCCGCTTCAGGCGAGGCACGGACCGTCGCACCCTGTAGCGCGCACCCTGAGAGGGATTGATCCCCGAGGGCGGAGCCCCCTCGCGCAAAGCTCCCTTCCGATCGCCAGAAGCGGGATTCATCACCTCGCGCGGGCAACTTGTCGCAACCGCCCCAGAAGGTGCTAAGCGCTCCTTATTCCCACTCCCCACAACATGGTTGACACTGCCGTGCTCATGAATGATGGTCCCGCGCCGCGTTGGGTCGGGAAATGCATGAGGGACCCACGCCCACGGCACCATCCTAGAGGTTCGTTGGACGTGACTGCCTTGCCGTCTGAGCGCCAGGAGCCACCGCCCGCCCGGTCCACCGGGACCGGGACGGCCCCCCTGACTTCCGCGCCGAACGGTTTCCCCGCGTCCACTCCTGCTTTCATGTCGCCTTCAGTCCCCTTGCCCCTGGTCCTGGTATGAGCGGCCCTCTCTTCCCACGCTGGACGAATACGGTGTCGCGCCTGTCGGCCGCGATGCTCCTCGCCGTGCCCGCCATCGCCATCGGCGGCCTCCTGGCCTACGTGCGCTCGCCGCTCGTGACCAATCAGGCCCGCCCGGTGGAACAGCCCATCGAGTTCGACCACCGGCACCACGCCGGTGACGAGCAGATCGACTGTCGCTACTGCCACTGGACGGTGGAGAAGTCCCCGTCGGCGGGCATCCCCTCCACCACCGTGTGCATGTCCTGCCACGCGCAGGTGTGGAACAAGAGCCCGTACCTCACCGAGGTCCGCAAGGCGTTCTTCGCTGACCAGCCCATCCCCTGGGTCCGCGTCCACAACCTGCCGGACTTCGTCTACTTCAACCACTCCATCCATGTGAGCAAGGGCGTCGGCTGCGCCACCTGCCATGGCCGCGTGGACCAGATGGGCGCCATCGAGCAGGCCGCCCCGCTGACGATGAGCTGGTGCCTGGACTGCCACCGCAACCCCGGCCCCAGCCTCCGGCCCCAGGAGTTCATCACCAGCATGACCTGGGCGCCCCCCACGGAGAAGGCGGAGGCCTCGGCCCTCGCCGAGAAGCTCTCCAAGGAATACGACGTTCACTCGCGCACGAGCTGCTCCACATGCCACCGATGAACACCAAGCCTGACAGCGCGCCCGCGCAGGAAACCCCCTCGTCCTTCGCGCTCCCGGTCGTCTCGGGCCGCAACGAGGCCGCCCCCCACGCGCACGCCCACGACGACGTCGTGACCGAAGCGCTCGAGCACGCCTCCACCCGCGCCGTCCCGGCGGAGGGCGCGTACGGCAAGACGTACTGGCTCGGCCTGGAGGAGAAGCTCGCCACGCCGGAGTTCCTGGAGGAGACCCGCCCGGAGTTCCCTGTCGGCGCGGACCTTCCCCCCACCGGCTTCGTCCGCCGCGAGTTCATGCAGCTGCTGGGCGCGTCGCTCGCCCTGGCCGGCGCCACCGCGTGCAGCACCCGCCCTCAGGACGAGCGGCTGGTGGCGTACACGAAGACGCCGCCGGAAGTCGCCCCGGGCAACCCGCTGCACTACGCGTCCGGCATGACGCTCGCGGGCCACACCTCCGGCCTGCTCATCACCGCGCGTGAAGGCCGCCCGGTCAAGGTCGAGGGCAACCCCCAGCACCCCATCAACCAGGGCGCCGCGGGCATCTTCGAGCAGGCGTTCCTGCTCTCCCTCTATGACCCGCAGCGCGCCCGCGTGCTGCGCCAGGGCAACAACCCCCGCTCGCTGCGCGTGCTGGCCGAGGACATCTCCAACCTCGTCAGCCAGAGGGCCGCGGCCGACGGCGGCAGCCGCCTGCGCTTCCTCACGGAGCCCATCAGCTCCCCGATGCTGCGCGACGTGACGGGCCGCATCCAGCGCAAGCTGCCCAACGCGCGCTTCCATGCGTTCGCGTCCCTGTCGCACTCCACCGCCGCCGAGGCGAACCGCGCCCTGTTCGGCCAGCCCGTGCAGGCCGTCTACGAGCTGACCCGCGCGGACGTCATCGTCTCGCTGGACGCGGACTTCCTGGAGAGCCGCCCGGAGAACCTGGCCCTCAACCGCCAGTTCGCGGACCGCCGCGACCCGAAGAACGGCGAGCTCAACCGCCTCTACGTGGCGGAATCCCGCATGTCGATCACCGGCGGCATGGCGGACCACCGCCTGCGCGTGAAGTCCGCCGAGGTCTTCGGCATCGCCGCCGCGCTGGCGCAGGCCGTGGGTGGCCCCGCCGCCAGCCTGGGCGCCGCCGCGTCCGGCAAGGCCGGCACGCTGGACCCGAAGGTCTCCTCGTGGGTGCAGGCCGTGGCCCAGGACCTCAAGTCCAAGGCCGGCCGCTCCGTGGTGCTCGCCGGTGAGCGTCAGCCCGCCGCCGTGCACGCGCTGGCCCAGGCCATCAACGCCGCGCTGGGCAACGTGGGCACGACCGTGAAGGTCGTCCCGGCCGCCGCCCCGGAGGCCTCGGGCCTGTCGGAGATCAGCGCGCTGGTCGCGGACATCAAGGCCGGCCGCGTGGACACGCTGGTCATCACCGCCACCAACCCCCTCTACGCCCTGCCGGTGGACGCGGGCCTGGCGGAGGTGCTGGACCCCAAGCAGAACGCCAACCGCAAGGCGCTCTCCGTCCTGTACGCGGGCCACTACGAGGACGAGACCTCCAAGTTCGCTGACTGGTTCGTGCCCCTGGCGCACCAGTTGGAGACCTGGAGCGACGGCCGCGCGGTGGACGGCACCGTCAGCATCGCGCAGCCCCTCATCCAGCCGCTCTTCAACGGCGTGCCGGAAGCGGAGCTGTACGCGCTGTTCCTCGACGAGCCCTTCCGCCCCGCCTACCAGCTGCTGCGCGACTACTGGACCGCGCAGGGTGGCGAGGCCGGCCGCGCCGACTTCGAGACCCGCTGGGAGACCTGGGTCTCCGAGGGCGTCGTCCCCGGCAGCATCGCCGCCGCGCTGACGGCCACCCCGGACACCGGCGCCGCCTCCGCGCTGGTCGCCGCCTACCAGCCGCCCGCGGCCGGTGAGCTGGAGATCAACTTCGTCCACGACTACAAGGTCCTGGACGGCCGCTTCGCGAACAACGCGTGGCTCCAGGAGACGCCGGACCCCATCACGAAGATCGTCTGGGAGAACGCCGCCATCCTCAGCCCCGCCACCGCCAAGCGGCTGGGCCTGGAGAACGGCCACCTCGCGGAGCTGGAGTACGGCGGCCGCAAGCTGCAGGTCCCCGTCACCGTCCTCCCCGGCAACGCGGACGACACCGTCACCGTGGCCCTGGGCTACGGCCGCACGGGCCTGCACGAGGTCGTGGCCAAGGGCGTGGGCTTCAACGCCAACCAGCTGCGCACCGTGAACGCCCCCTGGTTCGACGGCGGCGCCAAGCTGACCAAGGTCCGCGGCAGCCACACCTTCGCCCGCACCCAGTACCACTGGCGCATGGAGGGCCGCCCGCTGGCGCTCGACATGTCCGTGAGCGAGCTCAAGCACCCGTCCCGGGAGACGGAGCACGTCCTGGAGCGCGTCCAGGCCAAGTACGAGCTGGGCAAGCAGAACAACCTGCCCGACTTCGAGTACGCCAAGACGCCGCAGGAGGGCTACAAGTGGGGCATGTCCATCGACCTGTCGCGCTGCACGGGCTGCAGCGCGTGCGTCATGGCCTGCCAGGCGGAGAACAACATCCCCGTCGTCGGCAAGGAGCAGGTGGGCCGCGGCCGTGAGATGAACTGGCTGCGCATCGACCGCTACTTCCAGGGCGATGAGAACAACCCCGCCATGGTCATGCAGCCCGTCGCGTGCGTGCACTGCGAGAAGGCCCCCTGCGAGTACGTCTGCCCGGTGAACGCCACCGTGCACTCGGACGAGGGCCTCAACGACATGGTGTACAACCGCTGCATCGGCACGCGGTACTGCTCCAACAACTGCCCCTACAAGGTCCGCCGCTTCAACTACCTGCACTACACGCAGGGCAAGACGCCGACCGAGAAGATGCTGATGAACCCGGACGTCACGGTGCGCAACCGCGGCGTCATGGAGAAGTGCACCTACTGCGTGCAGCGCATCGAGCGCGTCCGCATCAACGCCCGCGTCGAGAAGCGCCTCATCCAGGAGAAGGAACTCCAGACGGCGTGCCAGCAGACCTGCCCCACCCAGGCCATTGCCTTCGGCTCGCTCGCGGATCCCGCCCAGCGCGTCACCCAGCTCCACGAGGACGAGCGTGCCTACCGGCTCCTGCACGAGCTGGGCACCCGCCCCCGTAC
>NZ_RAWK01000121.1 GCF_003612165.1 Corallococcus aberystwythensis
CCGCTGACTCGCCCACACCCAGCGGCTAAGCAGGCAACGTGCCAGCGTACGAGGCGTGCGCTGGCTGCCTCACGGATCCTTAAGAGAGGGCCTGAAACAGGCCCGGCGGGGCCCACGGCGGCCGGAAAAAATGCCCGGGCTGGGAAGTTTGTTTCCCAACCTGACCCTGCAGAAAGCACCACCTGTTGCCGCGGTGCTTCCGCGTTCCTAGCTTGCGCCCGGTCTGATTCATGGACCCCTGTGTGGCGGGAGGCGTGGCGTGTACTGGACCATGGGCATCATCTTGATGGTGTTGTGGGTGATGGGGCTGATCACCGGTTCGACGGAGGGGCAGTGGGTGCACCTCCTCCTGGTGTTCTCGCTCATCGCGTTCGTGCTGGGCGTCGCGTCGCTGGGGCGCCGGCGGGGGCTGGCGTGAACCTGCCGGAGCTGGACATGGCGTGGCTGGAGCTGCCGCGGGACAAGGCGGGCTTCGTGCGGCGCGAATGTCCCCGCTGCCAGCGCAACTTCAAGACGCGGCCCAGCCGCCACGACGCGGGGATGCTGCAGCGGCTGCTCGCGGGCTACTTCCCCTTCGAGAACCTCCACGAGGCGTACACGGCGGAGGAGCTGCCCGCGTGGCACTGCCTGTACTGCGGCCACCGCGCGCTGCCGGACGCGTGGCTCACGCCGGAGCAGTCCGCGCACGTGGAGCAGATGGCGCGCGCGTGGGCGAACCACGTGCGGTACGAACAGCTGGCGTACGTGCAGCGCACGCTGTCGCACAACCCGCGGCCCACCTTTGTATCGGTGGCGCCGGAGCCGCTGCCCCGGCCGCTGCCTCCGGATGAGGAGATGCTGCGCCCGCTGCCCATGGTCTGCTGCGGTGAAGAGGTGCAGGCGTCGTGGGAGTGGGATCAGCCGTTCGTCTGTCCGCGCTGCGGCGCGCACCACGGCGGGCTTTCGGGCCGCCAGCAGGTGCACCTGGAGTTCGTGCGCGAGTAGTGGACGGGCAGGGCGCGCGGAGGGCAGGCTCCTTCGCGCGATGAAGCCGTTCCCCGCCTCCCGGGTGGTGTTGCTGGCCCTGGTCCTGCTGGGGCCGGCCGCCGTCCATGCCCACGAAGTGGAGGTCGCGCCTGGGGCGGTGGACGGGTTCGCCGGCTGGGTGGGCGAGGGCATCCGCCACATCCTGGAGGGCGCGGATCATCTGCTGTTCCTCTTCGCTGTATTGCTGGTGGGCGGCACGTTCCGGCGGATCCTCCTGCTGGTGACGTCCTTCACGCTGGCGCACTCGCTGACGCTGGCGCTCACCGCCCTGGGCTGGTGGACGCTGGACGCGCGGGGCACGCGGTGGGCCGAGGCCGCGATCGCCGCCTCCATCCTCTACATGGCGCTGGAGAACCTGCTGCTGCGCCGGCATGGACACCGCGCGGGGCTCACCTTCCTGTTCGGCCTGGTGCACGGGCTGGGCTTCGCGAGCGTGCTCGGCGGCTACGGGCTGGGGACCGCCGTGGTGCCGGCGCTCGTGGGCTTCAACCTGGGCGTGGAGGTGGGGCAGGCGGTGGTGGTGGCCTTCCTGGTTCCCGTGCTGCGAATCGTTCAGCGCAGGCCCCGGCTGCACTCGAAGGTTGTGCGCCTGTCATCCATCTGCCTCGCGGGGGTGGGGCTTTATTGGATGGTTGCTCGCGCGGTCGGTTGAATTGCCCCAGCAGCGTTCCTAGCTTGCGTCTGACGAGGGTGGGGGAGGGACGCTAATGGGTGCGAGGCATACCCGGTTGGCCGCTGCACTGGCCGCCGCGTGGGAGGCGGAAGTGGTGTCAGCCCGACGCATGACGGGGCTGGCGGAGCGCATGAACGATGCGCGGGTCCGGGCACGGCTGATGGTGCTGGCCGCGTTCTGCCGCGCCCATGCGTCACGGCTGCTGGCCCGTCTGGCGGCGCTGGGACGCGGGCCGCTGCCGGTGCCTCCAGAGGACATTGATCTGGACCCGGACACGGTGCTGGAGCTGCGCCGCGAGGGGGCCTTCGCCCGTGCGTCAGCCGCCCGCTACGAGACCACCGCGGAGATGGCGCGCCAGCACGCGGACCTGTCATCCGCGTGGGTCTGCGAGCTGAACCGGACCGAGGAGCAGGACCGCGCCCGTGAGCTGCTCGCCCTGGCGGAAGGCGCCCTGGCGGCGGTGCGCAGGGGCGAGTCCCAGGCCGTGGCGGCCCCCGCGGACTGAAAAGCGGGATGTGACGGGGCCGGGCGCGGCGGATGCGCTCGGCCGGTGACAGTCCTGGCGTGTTGGGCGTATGACTCCGCCCATGGCGAAGGAGAGCTACAACGATCTCATCTTCCAGCTCGGCGACCTGGCCCGGGACGTCCTCCCCGGCAAGCCGAACTGCCCCCGCTCCATGGAACGCGTCTACCGCGCCGAAGAGGTGCTGGAGGCGCGCCGGGACGAGCTGGCGGCGCTGGAAGCGGAGATGAACGACGAGGACGTGGCCTATCAGGACCTCCTGGCGCAGTACGAGGACGACTGCGCCGCCCAGAAGGAGATCACCGGCCGGTTCCAGAAGGCCGTGACCGCGGTGGAGGGCAAGGTCAAGGGGCTGCGCAAGACGCTGGACACGCGCCGCGCCGACCTGCGCTACGCCCTCGCCGGCGTGAAGAAGCTGGAGGCGAAGCTCACGGACCTGGAGATGACCACCCAGGACCCCGTGAAGCTGGACCTCGCCAAGCAGAACCTCAAGAAGAACCGCATCGCCCAGATGCGCCTGGCCCGCGAGGTGGAGGACTGGGAGGCCCAGCTGGCCTCCGCCCTCACGCCTACCCCTGGCCAGCCCGGCGCGGCGGGCATCCTGGCGCACAAGCGCCTGATCGAGCTGGAGGACGCCGCCGCGGAGCAGAAGCTGCAGCACGACGCCCGCATGGCGGAACTCGACCAGGCCATCGCCACCAAGGAGGAGGAGATCAAGGGCGCGGAAGATTATCTGGATCAAGCCCTGTTCCTGCTCGGCGAAGAGGTGTATGCCCAGCGAATCGCGGATGGGCAGCTCAACCCCTTCTACCCGCGGTTGGATGTCGCGCAGTGAGGGGGACGCCCACCCTTGGTGCTTGACGTAGGGGACCTGTTTGCTATCTTGCGCCGCTTCCTGGCGGCCGCGGGTACGCGTGTAGGCCAGTTCATTGAATTCATTGGGCTTTCAGCGCCACGGGCGCTCGCTGTGAGGACGACGTGAAGGGTCTGATTGGCAAGAAGATCGGCATGACCCAGGTGTTCAACGACGAGGGCAACCTCGTTCCGGTGACGGTCATCGACGTCAACACCTGTCTGGTGGTCGGCAAGCGCACCCCGGAGAAGGATCAGTACTCCGCGGTGACCGTGGGCTTCGGCGCGATTCGCGAGAAGATCCTGAACAAGCCGCAGCTCGGCTTCTTCAAGAAGGCCAGCGCCACCCCGCGCCGGCACCTGCGTGAGTTCCGCGTCACGGCCGAGGAGGCCGCGGGCTTCAACGTGGGCGACGCCATCAAGGCGGACATGTTCTCCAAGGGCGAGCTGGTGGACGTCACCGGCATCACCAAGGGTCGCGGCTTCTCCGGCGTCATGCGCCGTTGGAGCTTCAAGGGTTCGCAGACCAAGACGCACGGTACGCACGAGTATCAGCGTCACCCGGGCGCCATCGGTCAGCGTAAGACGCCGGGCCGTACGTACCCGAACAAGAAGATGCCGGGTCACTACGGCGTCGAGCGCGTCACCACGCAGAACCTGACCGTGGTGGACGTGGACGTGGAGAAGGGGCTCGTGCTCGTGAAGGGCGCGGTCGCCGGCCACAATGACGGCATCGTCATCGTGCGCCCCTCCATCAAGGTGGCCATGCGCGCGCAGCACAAGGCCGCGCGGTAGTTCGCGGTCGCTGAACACCGGGGCGCTTCACCGCGCCTCGTGAACGACGCCTCGCTTCGGGCACCTTCGGGTGGCCGGGCGGGGCGTTCGTCGTTTCCGGAGGCGCGAGGGCTCGCATCCCCGTGGAAACGTTGAGTGCTGGTCGCCCTGGGGCCAAAGGGCGAAAACTTTACCGGCCGCCGTTGGGATCCGCTTGCGGTGAAGGGGCGCCGTGCTCACATGGCTGTCCCACGCCGGAGCCTCGCCGTCCAAGCAGACGGGTTGCCATCCGGATCACCCAACGGCCCACCCCCGGGCCGGGCAGGAGATATGAAAGCACGCACGCTTCGCGTCTTCGCCGCGCTGAGCCTCTCGCTGACGGCGCTCGGCGCCGCCGCACAGGAAGACGGCGTCCTGGACTCGGCGGTCGTCCGCAACCGGCTCTACAAGCCCGCGGGCCATCCGGAGCTGTCCCTGTCCGTGGGCCTGCCAGTGCAGACGCACCTGACGGCGCACTACTTCTTCAACGCCGGCCTGGCCTACAACCTCTTTGACACGTTCGCGCTGGAAGCCCGCGCGGGCTACGCCGCCAGCCGCCACACGGGCCTGGCGCGCTCCATCTCCGAATCCTTCCTGGACCGCGAGGACAAGCGCGTCACGGACGAGCTGGAGGACATGTGGCGGATGGGCCTGCACGGCGTCGTTGGCGCCCGGTGGGCTCCCATCTACGGGAAGATCAGCCTGGTCGCGGACATCCCGGTGCACTTCCAGACGTACCTCTGGGCGGGCGGCGGCCTCACCAACCTGAAGCGCCAGTCCGTCATCCAGTGCACCCAGGTGGTGGACCGGGCCGCGGGCGTCTGTGACAACCGCACGGCCGTGGATGACCGGGGCAGCGCCACGGAGAACTACTGGGTGAAGGAGTCGCGCGTGGCGCCGGTGGTGTCCGCCGCGCTGGGCTTCCGCTTCTTCATCAAGGAGCAGCACGGCATCCGGCTGGAGCTGCGCGACTGGATCTTCAAGGACAGCTACCGCGTGAACCTGCTGCGCGACGACTGGGAGGCCGGCAATCCCACCGGCGAGCCCGCCGGCAGCCCGGGCCTCACGCACCTGGTGCAGTTCGACCTCGGCTACACCTTCTCCTTCTGACCCCTTCCTATGCGACCCTTCCGTTCCATCGCGCTCCTCGTCGCCGCGGTGCCTGCCCTCGCGTTCGCGCAAGGCGCCGCCCCGGCGCAGCCGCCGGCCGCTCCGGGCTCGGATACGACCGCGCCGGCCTCTCCTTCTCCCGCGGAACCGCCGGAGCGCCAGCGCACCCAGCGCGACGCGCCCGCCGTTCCCCAGTCCACGCCGGAGGCCGCGCCGGCCACGCCGTCCGCGCCCGCTGCCACCGGCGAGGACGACACGGACAGCACGCCGTCCGCCCCGGCTCCGGAGGCCCAGGCTCCGGCCGCCACCCCGCCCGCGGACGCGCCGGTGCTGGACACCGGTGAGGCGCCGCGCACCACGGACGCGCAGCAGCAGCGGCTGGTGAATGGCGCGCCGCTCTACAACCCGAACGTCAACGTCCACATCGTCCAGAAGAAGCGCTTCGCGGACGAGGGCAAGCACGAGCTGGTGCTGTACCCCGGCGTCGTCCAGGTGAACGGCAAGTTCACCAACCACGTGGGCACCGCGCTGCACTACGTCTACCACCTGCAGGAGAACTTCGCCCTCCAGGTGGGCGGCCAGTACAACTGGTACTCCGACGAGAGCGACTTCAACCTGGAGCTCATCGACAAGGTGCGCGAGCAGGCCCAGGCCGCGTCGTCGCTCCTGCTCCAGTGGGGCGCGCACGCGGGCGTGGAGGTGACGCCGCTCTACGGCAAGTTCGCCTTCTTCAACAACTCGCTGGCGCAGTTCAGCCTGGTGCTGTCCGGCGGCGCGGGCATTGGCAAGACGCGCCACCTCATCCGCCCGGAAGTGGCCAACGAGGTGGAGGGCCAGACGTACCAGGTGCCCGCGCGCTTCGGCGACACGGGCAACAAGTTCCTGGGTGAGGTGGGCGGCGGCTTCCGCGTGCAGTTCGGCGAGTCCTACGCCATCCGCCTGGAGGTGCGCGACCTCATCTACACCGCGCGCGTGGACAAGGTGGACGGCTGCAATCTGGCGGACTTCGAGGCGCTGGAGGCCGCACGTGCCGCCAACCAGCCCTTCGAGGGCCTCAACCTGAGCGGCAGCTGCAAGGTGGCGAAGTTCGACGGCGTGGACCCGGAGACGAAGAAGAACTACCGCGAGGACATCATCCTCGGGCGGGATCTCGTCGCCGAGCCTTCGTCGGACGTCCTCAACAACGTCAGCTTCTACGCTGGCTTCTCGGTGCTCTTCTAACCATGTCCCGACTGCTCCGACTCCTCGTCGTCCTCGGGCCCCTCGCCGTTCCCGCGGTGGCCTTCGCCCAGCAGGACGTGGGCACCTACAACCGCGCGCTGTCCGCCTTCAATGAGGGCAAGCTCGACACCGCCGCCCCCCTCTTCGCGCAGCTGGCGGAAGGGGAGGACGCGGACCTGAAGGGCAAGGCCGAGTTCTACCTGGCGCAGACCTTCGCCAAGAAGGAGCTGCCCGTCGCGGCCTTCATCTCCTACGCGGCCATCGTCAACGCCGGCCCCAAGCACCCCTCGTACCTCAAGGCCATCGAGGGGCTGGTGGACATGCAGCAGCGGCTGGACGAGCAGAACCTCATCCCCAGCATCCTCAACCAGGCCTACACCGACGAGGTGCGCGACCAGTGGGTCACGCTGCCCAAGGAGGTGCTCGCGCGGATCAACTACCTCGTCGGCACCGCCAGCCAGCGCCGCATGCGCTTCGAGGAGTCCCGGTCGCTGCTGGAGGCCGTGCCCGCCGACAGCCGCGTCTACGCGAAGGCCCGCTACCTCCTGGGCACGGTGCTCGCCGACCCGCGCTTCCCGGGCCGTCCCGGGGAAGGGGACACGCTGGACAAGGCGGCCATCGCCGCGTTCCAGACCGTGCTCAAGACGAAGGAGCCGCAGGTGGAGCTGCCGGAGACGCGTGAGCTGGCGCTCCTGGCGCTGGGCCGCGTGCACTACCGCCGGGGCGAGTACGCGGACGCGGTGAAGGCGTACGAGGGCGTGCCCCGCTACGCGCGCTTCTGGGACCAGTCCCTGTTCGAGAACGGCTTCGCCCGCTTCCAGGACGAGGACTTCGGCGGCGCGCTGGGCAGCCTCCAGGCGCTGCACGCGCCGCAGTTCGAGGGCGCCTTCCAGCCCGAGTCGTGGATCCTCAAGGCCACCGTCTATTACTACTCGTGCCTCTATGACGAGGTGAAGACGACGCTGGCCGCGTTCGACGAGCGCTACGGCCCCATGGCGAAGCAGCTGGAGCCCTTCACCGGCGAGGACGTGGCGCCCATCAACGCCTTCAACCTGGTGTCCTCCGAGAACCGCCGCCTGCCGCGCGCCGTGTACCTGTGGATCCGCAACAACGAGCGCATCCGTGAAGTGATGCGGACCCTGTCCCGCGTGGATCAGGAGAAGCGCGCCATCAGTGAAGGCCCGTGGCGCGGCACGCCGTTCGCCGCGCAGACCGTGGCGTCGCTGGAGGACATCCGCACCACGCTGCTCCAGGTGGGCGGCACGCTGGCCAAGAACCGCATCAAGGAGGCCGCGGACAACCTCCGCACCTTCTCCGACCAGGCGGAGATCATCCGCGTGCAGACGGCGCTGGATGAGAAGGACCTCTTCTCCGAGGGCGTGGACCAGAAGGCGCTGCTCACCCGCCAGACGCTCTACCGCCCGAAGATGCCCGGCGCCGCCTACAACTACTGGCGCTTCCAGGGCGAGTTCTGGATCGACGAGATCGGCTACTACCAGTACACGCTCAAGCGGGGCTGCCCCGCACGCCAGGAGAAGTAACAGGGGGAGCCCCCCCGCCTGCCTGGCAGCCACCGGCAGCACCCTCGAGGCCCCGCCACCGTGACTTTGGGTCACGGAGGACGGGGCCTCTTCGCGTGATGTTGAGTCCTGGATGGTGGCTCGGCGTGATCGCGTACGCCGGGGCACAAGGCATGTTCCGGGCCACTTCTCAATCTGGGTACCCGCGTCTACTTTCCGGCGTCCCTCCCAACTGGGCAGAAGTTTTCCCAGGGTGGCGAGGCGCGGTTCTCCAGGAGCTCGCATGAAGGTGGTTCTTCGGTTCGGTGCACTGGCGGTGGGCGTCGCGCTCGCGGCCGGTGGGGTGGGGGAGGCGGCGGAGCCGACGGCACCGCCGCGTAAGGTGGCCACGAAGAAGTCCGCTTCGGGCAAGAAGGCGGAGGCCAGGAAGGCCGAGGCCGCGAGCAAGAAGGACAAGGAGGAGGCGAAGAAGGCGGAGCTGCCGCCCGGCGTCTCGCCCCAGGACATGCGCAAGGGCCCGGCGCGGGTGAAGCCCGCCACGGCCAAGTTCGCGGACGTGCCGCGCATCGCGGACTCCAAGAAGGACGCGCTGGCGGACAAGAAGCGCGACGAGGCCATCGAGGGCTTCAAGCGCCTCATCCCCAAGCTGCAGGAGACCTCCACCCAGAAGGCGGAGATGCAGTACCGCCTGTCGGAGCTCTACTGGGAGAAGTCCAAGTACCTCTACCAGCTGGAGATGGAGAAGTTCCTCGCGGCGGAGAAGGCCTACGACGCCGCCGTGGCGCGCGGCGAGAAGGCCACCGCGCCGGAGCAGGACCACCGCGACTCGGAGCGCTACCGCGCCGAGACGATGCGCATCTACGAGGCCATCCTCAGCGAGTACCCGGACTACCCGGCCCGCGACGAGGTCCTCTTCTCCCTGGGCTACAACCTCTACGAGCTCAACCGCCGCCAGGACGCGGTGGCGCGCTACGAGGAGCTGATCCGCGACTTCCCGAAGTCGCAGTTCGTCCCGGACGCGTACATCCAGCTGGGCAACCACTACTTCGAGAACAACAAGCTCGCGCCCGCGAAGGAGAACTACGAGAAGGCGCGCGACTCTGGCGTTCCCAAGATCTACGCCTACGCCACCTACAAGCTGTCCTGGTGTGACTTCAACGCGGGTGACCTGGACGCGGGCCTGAAGAAGCTCCACGAGGTCGTGGACTACGCCAGCCAGCGCGGCGAGGAGCTGGGCGACCTGCGCACGGAGGCCCTCAACGACCTCACCGTGTTCTACGTCCAGCTGGATCAGCCGAAGGAGGCGCTCGCCTACTTCAAGCAGAAGGCCCCGGCCAAGCGCCAGGGCCGGCTCCTGGCGAAGACGGCCGCGGGCCTGGTGGACGCGGGCCACTTCGACAGCGCCATCCTGGTGTACCGCACGCTCATCGACGACTCGCCCATGGGCGCGAACGCGCCGGAGTACCAGCAGGCGGTCGTGCGCGCGTACGAAGGCCTGCGTCAGCGCCAGCAGGTCCGCAAGGAGATGAAGCGGATGGTGGACCTCTACCGCCCGGGTGGCGAGTGGTGGACCGCCAACGCGTCCAACGCGGGCGTGCTGCGCAACGCCTTCAGCGTCACCGAAGAGGCGATGCGCGTGATGGTCACCGAGTACCACCAGGAGGCGCAGAAGACGCGCCAGGTGGAGACCTACCGGCTGGCTCGCGACATCTACAAGCAGTACGTGGACGCGTTCGCCTCCAGCGACAACCCGGAGTTCGTCGCGGACTCCGCCTTCAACATCCGCTTCTTCTACGCCGAAATCCTGTGGGCCCTGGAGGAGTGGGAGGCCGCCGCCGGTGAGTACGACGCCGTGGTGGCGTTCAAGATTCCGGACCGCGACTCCGCGAAGGAGGTCTCCAACGAGGCCTACCGCAAGTCCGCCTCGTACAACGCGGTGCTCGCCTACGACAAGCTCGTCAAGATTGAACGCGGCCAGCTCTCCAAGAGCGACCTGAAGGACGGCCAGAAGGTCGACGAGAAGAAGGACAAGGGCGACGTCGCCAAGCAGAAGCTGGTGAAGCGCGACGCCAAGGAGCAGGCCGAGCAGCCGCTCACGAAGTTCGAGGACCGGCTGGTCGCCGCGTGCGACACGTACAACACCCTGTTCCCGGGCAACCAGGATGAGATCGACCTGCGCTACCAGGCGGCCGTCATCCTCTACGACCGCGCGCACTTCGTGGACGCGGCCCGCCGCTTCGGGGAGATCATCGAGAAGTTCCCGGAGGAGCGCCGCTCGCGCGACGCCGCGGACCTGACCATGTACGTGCTGGAGAGCCGCGAGGAGTGGCAGGAGCTCAACACGCTCTCGCGCAAGTTCCTGGGCAACAAGAAGCTGTCCAAGCCCGGCTCTGACTTCGCGCTGCGCGTCTCCCGCGTGGTGGAGGGCAGCCAGTACAAGTACGTGGACGAGGTCATCTACAAGAAGGAGAAGAACCCGGCGAAGGCCGCCGAGGAGTTCCTCGCCTTCGTGACCGAGTTCCCCAAGTCGGAGAACGCGGACCGCGCCCTCACCTACGCGATGGTCATCGCGCAGGAGGCCGGTGAAGTGGACAAGGGCATCACCGCCGGTGAGCGCGTCCTCAAGGAGTACCCGAACAGCAACTTCGAGCTGCAGACGCGCTACACGCTGTCCGGCCTCTACGAGAAGGTCGCCGAGTTCAAGAAGGCCGCGGCCATGTCCGAGTCCTTCGTCGCCGAGTACGACGCGGCGATGAAGGCCCGCGAGTCGCAGTCCAAGAAGGACAAGGAGAAGAAGGCCGCCACGGTCGCGAAGAAGGACGATACGCCGGGCGCCGTGGAGGACGCGGAGTCCAAGCGCGCGCAGAAGGCCGCCGAGCGCAAGGCACAGGTGGACGCGGCGGGCGCGTGGGTGGCGGACGCCCTCTTCAACGCGGGCGTCTGGTACGACGGCCTGGGCGAGTCCCAGAAGGCCGTCACCGCGTGGAACAGCTACCTGACGCGCTTCAAGGACCGCAAGGACGTGCCGCAGGTGGCGTTCTCCATCGGCCTCGTCTGGGAGAAGGAGAAGAAGTGGGGCGACGCGGCCCGCGCCTTCAACCGCTTCGTGGAGGAGTACGGCCGCGACTCGCGCACCGCCGCGGGGCAGCCGTACCTGGCGCGCTACCACGAGCTGCTCGCGTACCAGAAGATGAGGGACGTGCGCGGCCAGGAGAAGGCGCAGGAGGAGCTGGTGCGCGGCTGGAACAAGCTGGCGGAGGGCGTGCGCAAGGACACCGCGGTGCTCAACGCGTACGGCCACGCGCGCTTCCTGGCGCTGGAGCCCACGTGGAAGCGCTTCTCGGACATCAAGTTCACGCGCGTCTCCACCATCCGCCGCGACCTGACGGCCAAGCAGAAGGAGATGCAGCGCGTGGAGAAGGAGTACGCGGCGGTGCTCGCCACGGGCTCCGGCGAGTGGGGCATCGCGGCGCTGACCCGCATCGGCCTGGCGTACGCGGACTTCGCTCGCAACATCATGGACTCGCCGGATCCGTCCGGGCTGGATGACGAACAGCTCAGCATGTACCGCGGCGAGCTGGAGAACCTGGCCATGCCGCTGGAGGAGAAGTCCAGCGAGGCGCTGGAGAAGGGCCTCCAGAAGGCCTACGAGCTGGGCATCTACAGCGAGTGGACGCTGGCCGCGCAGGATCAGATCAACAAGCTGCGCCCGGGTGCCTACGCCCAGGTGAAGCCGGTGACGTACCGGGGCAGCAGTGATTCGCGCATCGCCGCGGGCGTGCTGAAGGACCTCAACGGGCCCATCAGCGCTTCCGCGGAGCCCAAGCCCGCCGTCGCGCCTCCCGCTCCGGAAGGCGTGCCCGCCGAGGGCGAGAAGCCGGCGGCGCCGGAGGGGACGGGCGCCGCGAAGCCCGAGCCCACCGCGTCGCTCGAGGGGGTGCGGCCGTGAAGACGAACCACAGCATCGACATCAGCAGCCAGTTGAAGGGGATGGGGACGACGGGGATGAACGGCTTTCGCACCAAGCGGATGTTCCTGGCGGGGGCCTTCGCCTTCGCCTTCACCACGGCCTGCGCCACGGGCCCCCGGCCCACGCCGGTCGCGATGAACGCGGTGGAGAGGCCCGCCGCCACCGTCCCCGCCGCCGCGCCCAAGGCCGCTCCGGCAGCGAAGGGCGACGTCGACGGCCAGTTCGCGCAGGCCCTGAAGGCCTACGAGGCCGGGGACCTGGACGCCGCTCGCAAGGGCTTCGAGGCGGTCGTCTCCCAGGAGCCCAAGGCGCTCAACGCGCGCTTCAACCTGGGCGTCATCGCGGAGAAGCAGGGCCGCCCGGCGGACGCCCGCGCGGCGTACGAGCAGGTGCTGGCCATCGACCCCGCGCACACCCCGTCGGTGATGAACCTGGGGCTGATGCACCGGCACGCGGGCCAGCTGGACGAGGCCCTCTCGCTCTACACCAAGGCGCTCGGGACGCCCGGCCACGAACACGACGAGCCCGTGCTCAACGCGCTGGCCGCGACGTACCGGCTGGCGGGCAAGCTGGACGAGGCGGAGGCCACCGGCCGGCGCGTGCTCGCGCGCAGCAAGGACAACCCGGAGGCGTACAAGACGCTGGCGCTGGTGGCGTACGACCGGGGCCAGTACCGCCTGGCGGAGCTGCTGGTCATCAACGCGCGCAAGGTGGCGCAGGACGACCCGGCCATCTCCAACACGCTGGGGATGATCTACCTGAAGATGGACGACCGCCCGCGCGCGCTCGCCCAGTTCCAGAAGGCCGTGTCGCTGGATGACAGCTTCGCCCCCGGCCACCTCAACCTGGGGGCCCTGGCGCTGAGCTACCGCGACTACGCGGGCGCGGAGAAGGCCTTCACCAAGGCCCTGTCCCTGGAGCCCGACGGCCTGGAGGGCCAGCTGTACCTGGCGTACGCGCTGGACGGTCAGAAGGGCCTGGATCCGAAGAAGGGCGTCGCCGCGGGCGAGGTGTTCGAGAAGGTGCTCGCGCGCTCCGCGGACAAGCCGGAGGCGGTGTGCGGCGCGGGCTGGGCGTACGCGTCCGACCGCGCGGGCTTCGAGAAGGCCATCGCGTTCCTGGACCGCTGCAAGGAGCTGCCTGTCTCCACGGATCAGGACAAGCAGCTCATCACCGCCAAGGTGAACGGCCTGCAGAACATGCTCAAGAACCCGCCGCCAGCCCCGGCTCCGGCCGCCACGGCGGAGGCGGAGGGTGAGGCCAAGAAGGACGCGGCCGCCACCGGTGGCGCGGGTTCGTCCGTGATGAACCAGCTGCCCCAGGACACCAGCGCGCCCGAGCAGGAGGCCCCGGCGGAGGGCGCCGAGGCGGCTCCGGCCGAAGCTCCGGCCGCGCCCGCCGCTGATCAAACGTCTGGCAATGGACAGGCGGCTCCGGCGCCTGCTCCGGCGCCCTGAAGAAACAACAGTCGCCCTGGCGGGAGGGATGAGAACTTTCTTCCCTCCTCCAGCCGTCCAGGTGCAAGCGGCCGGGCGACTCCCTTAGAATCCAGGGACTTGGAGTTGGTGCGAGCCCTGCAATGGAAGCGCGAAGCGGGCCTGGCGGAGACATCACATGAAACGACTGCTGGCAGCGATGGTGATGGTGGGGGGACTGGGAGTGGCGGCTCCCGCCCTGGCGCAGGACAGCGGCAAGGACTCGGTGAAGATCATCCAGGAGGAGGATCGCACCGTGTACCGCAAGAAGACGGTGATTGATTTCACGGATGTGGCGGTGGAGGGCGAGCTCACGAAGCCGGAAGGCTCCTACGTGCTCAACCGCAAGAAGACGGATTTCCAAAGCCTCATCAAGGTCCGGGAGAACTTCGACCCGGAGCTTCAGAAGTCGGCGGACAATCTCTAGACAGCACACGTGGCGTTGAACGTTTTCGGGACGGGAAGGGAAGAAGGAAGAACTTCATGGCGGCGGCGAGAAAAAACGGTTTGACGCTTCGGATCACCACCCCCGACGGCTCCATCCAGGAGACGGTTTCGGAGGCGGAGAGTGTCATCGTGGGGTCGGGCGCCCAGGCGGCGGTGAAGATTCAGGATCCGCGCGTGTCCAACCTCCACGTGATGCTGAAGGTGGACAACGATGGCTCCGTGACGGCCATCGACCTGGGCAGTGAAGGCGGCACCCAGGTGTCCGGGCAGAAGCTCATCATCCCCACGGCGCTCAAGCCCGGGGACGTGCTCACGGTGGGCACCTCGAGGGTGGAGGTGCTCTTCGGTGACACGCCCCGGCCGGTGGCTCCGGCTCCGGCGGCGGCGGTGGCCCAGCCTGGCGTGTTCCAGCAGCGCCCGGTGATGCCTCCGGCGGCGCCGGTCGCGGCGCCGGTGGCCCACGCGGCGCCGGTGCCTCCCAACATGCGGCAGGCGCCTCCGCCTCCGCGGCCGGCGATGAACGCGGCCAACGTGGTGGGCACGGTGAGCACGCCGCGCTCCGCTCCGGCGGGCGCGATGGGCACGCAGGTGTCCACGAACGTGACGTCCACCCCGGTGTTCGGCCCCGCCGCGCCCGCCGTGGCGCCGCGCAAGGCCACGCCTCCCCAGGTGGCGGCGGCCCGCAAGCCGCAGCCTCCGCCGCACCTGCAGGAGCCGCTGCCCCGCGACGCGCAGCCGACGCCTGACGCGAAGGTGTTGCAGGTCTCCATGCTCTGGGGCGACCAGATGCTGGAGGTCCAGCACTTCAAGGACGGCGCGCCGGTCACCATCGGCGAGGGCGCGAAGAACACCTTCACCGTGTTCTCGCCGCAGGTGGGCAAGAGCCACGTGCTGGCGGTGAGCAAGGGCGACAAGCTGGAGCTGCGCGCTCCGGCGGGCTCCGGCGTGTTCGTCACCAACAACGGTGACGTGCGCACGAAGGACGCGCTGCGCGCCGCGGGCCAGCTCAACACCGCCACGCCGGACCAGGAGCAGCTCTTCAGCCTGGGCCTGCATGACCGGGCGGAGGTGTCGCTGGGCACGGTGGCGTTCGTGATGCGCTACGTGAAGCCGTCGCCGGCCATCCTGGCGACGTCGCTGTCCGACCGTGACTTCAGCTTCTTCAAGATCGCCGCCATCTGCATCCTCGCCGCAGCGGCGTTCGTCACCGCGATGCTGCTGACGCCGCACACGGAGACGAAGTCCGCGGACGACGTCTTCGAGTCCCAGCAGCGCGTGGCCAAGTTCCTCATCGCCCCGGCGAAGAAGGAGGAGGCGAAGAAGCTCCAGCTCTCCGGCGTGGAAGAGGGCGCCAAGGCGAAGGACGAAGAGGGCAAGTTCGGCAAGCAGGAGGCGAAGCAGGAGGAGGCCGCGCCCTCCAAGCCGGGCACCCCGGTGGTGGACAAGAGCAAGAAGGAGAAGGACCGCCAGGTGGTGGGCAAGGTCGGTCTCCTTGGCGCGCTCAAGGGCATGAAGGGTGGCGCGTCGGACGTGTTCGGTCCGGGCGGCATCGGCACCGGCATCAACAACTCGCTGGGCGGCCTCAAGGGCGGCGCGGCCATGGGTGACGCGCACGGCGTGGGCGGCCTGGGTTCGCGTGGCACGGGCAACGGCGGTGGCGGCACGGCGCTGGGCATCGGCGGCCTGGGCACCCAGGGCAACGGCCGGGGCACGGGCGGCTCGGGCGGCATCGACCTGGGCGGCCGTGGCAAGTCCGTCACCAAGGTCATCCCCGGCAAGACGACGGTGATTGGCGGCCTGGACAAGGACGTCATCGCCAAGGTCATCCGGCGGCACCAGAACGAGATCAAGTACTGCTACGAGTCGGAGCTGAACAAGAACCCGGCGCTGGCTGGCAAGGTCGCGGTGGCCTTCACCATCGACCCGGCGGGCGCGGTCGCGGACGCCAGCGTGTCCGAGTCCACGCTGGGCAGCACCCCGGCTGAGCAGTGCATGATCTCCCGCATCCGCCGCTGGAAGTTCCCGGAGCCCAAGGGCGGCGGCGTGGTGAACGTGACGTACCCCTGGCTGTTCTCGCCCTCGGGCGCGGACGCCGCTGAGTAGCGCCAAGGCGCGATTCGTAGACTGGAAGACCGAAGTGGCGTGGACGAAACGGTCCACGCCATTTTCGTTTTTCTCAGCTGCCGTTTCGTGCCGGGCGTCACTACTGTCCGTCCCGCTGCTGCCCGGAGTGTGAGGGAGCAGGAGGACAACGTGACGGGAGGAGTCGTGAGGAAGTCGCTGCTGTTGGCCGCGCTCGCGCTGGCGACGCCGGCTTTGGGAGCCACCCCGCCGGAGGGCGTGCCGTTCGAGCCGCGCCGGGGGTTCTTCACCGAGACCGACGTCGGGGTGTTCTTCACGGTGGGCGGCGAGAACAACTACTCCAACGCGCAGTCGTACGTGCAGCTGGGCATTGGCTACGACCTGACGGAGCGGCTGTCGCTGGGCGCCCACTTCGCGCTGGGGTCCTCCGCGCAGAACTGCTTCGCGGGCTACCTGCCGGACTCCAACGTCTGCGCGCTGTCGGACAACTTCACAGTGGCCTTCGGCAACCTGACGGCCGCGTACCACGTGCGGCTGGCCAACCGCTTCTACCTGACGCCCAAGGTGACCGCGGGCTACACGCGCCTGGACCCCACGCCGGTGGATCCGGACAAGGGCGACCCGGGCCGCGCCGTCAACGCCTTCAACGCGGGCCTGGGCGTGGGCGTGGAGTACGCCACGTCCTTCGACCACTTCTCCGTGGGCGCGGACCTGCTCGGGCGCTACATCATCGGGCCCAACATCATGTCCTTCGCGGTGTTCCCGCGCGTGAAGTACACGTTCTGAGGTTTCAGCGCCGCACCGCCTGCCGGGCGTATCCGGCGGGCGTGCGGCCCACGATGCGCCGGAAGTCGCGGATGAAGTGCGCCTGGTCGAAGTAGCCCAGCTCCAGCGCCAGCCGCGCCAGGTCCGGGGGCGGCACCTCCCGCAGCCGCTCCGCGGCCTCATGCAGGCGGTAGCGCTGGATGACCCACTTGGGATTCACGCCCACGTAGCGGTTGAACAGCCGCTGCACCGTGCGCAGGCCCGGGCCCTGGGGCGTGAGCAGGTCCTCCACCTTCGTCACCGCGCGGTCCTCCAGGATGCGCGCGACCAGTCCCTGCACCCGCGCCACGTTCGGATCCGGCCGGGGCTTGTGGGCCCGCAGGAAGGCCTCCGCCAGGGTGATGCGCTCACGGTCCGCGTCGCGGGTGACGTCAGTGGCGAGGATGGCCGCCTCCAGCTCCAGCGCCGCCGGGCCCAGCAGGGCGCCGGGTGAGACGGTGCGCCGCGTGAGGGCGGACACGGGCGTGCCCACGAAGGGGAAGAAGCCGCCGGGCCGGAACTTGATGCTGAAGACGCCGCCCAGCCCCTCCAGCGTGATGGAGAAGCGGCCCGGGTCCACACCGCCGATGCGGGACGTGCCGTCCTGGAAGGCCCAGTGCACGGACGGGTGGGAGAGGGTCTGCTGAACGGCGGGGGGCTGTCCGCGCAGGTCCCAGCGGACGGCCCAGAAGTGCTCCACCCAGGGGCGCAGGTCCTCCGCGGGCAGGACGCGGATGTGCTGGAAGTGGCGGGGATCCGCGTGGGGGTACAACAGGCCCCGAGGCTTGCCCGCGTTCGACTCCACCCGCCGTGCCGCCTCCTTGCCGGACGTCCGCGTCCGGCCGCGTTTCTACTACCGCTTCGATGGGCGGCGGACACGGGTCAGGACTCCGGGGCGGATTCAGCTCCGTCCCTCGTGTGCCCACCCTGGAAGGCACCCTCGCAGCCCCTTCCAGGTATGCCCATGCCCCCCGTCCGTTCCCACGCCCGCGCGTGGGTGCTGGTGCTGTCGTTGCTGTCGTTCCCCGCGTTCGCGCAGGGCATCCCGAACCTGCCCTCCGCGGAGGCCTGCTGGAGCCAGGCGCCGGATGAGGACCACGACGGCGTGAGCGACACCTGCGAGCTCCAGGTGGCCGCGGCCTTCATGCCCACGCTGTGGATTGCCCAGGGGGAGAAGGGCGTGGCGCGCCGGCCGTACTTCGCGGCGAGGCCCCTGAACTCCGCGCTGCGCACGCTGCGCATCTTCTACCTGAACGCCTACTCCGAGGACCACGGCATCCCCAGCCTGGGCATCTTCAACATCTTCGCGCACGACGGCGACTCCGAGTTCCAGGTGCTGGACGTGCACTACGCCGACGGCCGCTGGTACCTGGACCAGGCCTTCCTGTCCGCGCACCTGGAGACGGCGTGCGACTCGTCGGCCTGGTACGGCTACGCGCAGCTCGAGTACGCGGACGAATACCGGGGCGCGCCGCGCATCTACGTGGCGGGCAACAAGCACGGCGCCTACAACTCGAAGGCCACCTGTGACCGGGGCTGCTACTTCACGGACAGCTGCTCCCAGGGGCGGCAGGAGGCGCTGGATCCGGGGAACCGGCTCGCGTCCCGCAACGTGGGCTCCCTCAGCGTGCCGTTGATCAACGCCGTCACCGTCAACGGGCGGACGGAGCGGCTGCTGGATGACGTGGAGTTCAAGGGCTGGGACGACCAGGCGAACCGGAGCAACGCCACGCCGTACCGCGCGCGGCTCGTCCAGTTCGGGTTCTAGGCCCCACATGAAGAAGGGGCCGCCACCCGCGTGTGCGCGGGTGGCGGCCCCTGGAATCTTCAGGCGTCCGGAGGAAGGACTACTCCTCGTCGGCGCGCTCCTCGCGCTTGCGCTCGCGCTCGGCGCGGTAGCGGTCGCCCACGGCCAGCGCCTTCTTGCGCATGCGCACGGACTTGGGCGTCACCTCGACGAGCTCGTCGTCGGCGATCCACTCCAGGGCCTTCTCCAGCCCCATCTCGCGCGGCGGGACGAGGATGACGTTCTCGTCGCGGCCGGCGGCGCGGATGTTGGTGAGCTTCTTCTCGCGGCAGCAGTTGACGTTGAGCTCGGACGGGTGCGCGTTCTCCCCGATGATCATGCCCTCGTACACGGTGGTGCCCGCGCCCACGAAGAGCTGACCGCGCTCCTGGATGCTGAACAGCGCGTACGGCACCGTGTCGCCCAGGCGGTCGGAGACCATGGCCCCGTTGGCGCGCTTCGGGATGTAGCCGAACCACGGCTCGAAGCCGTCGAACTGGCTGCTCATGATGCCCTCACCGCGGGTGATGGTGAGGAACTCCGAGCGGAACCCGATGAGGCCGCGCGCGGGGATGCGGAACTGGAGGCGGGTGCGGCCCGAGCCCAGCTGCGTCATGTCCGTCATGCGGCCCTTGCGGGGCCCCAGGCGCTCCGTCACCACGCCCACGCTGTTCTCCGGCACGTCGCAGAAGAGCAGCTCCATGGGCTCGTGCAGCTGGCCGTTCACCGTCTTGGTGATGGGCTCCGGGTTGGAGGCCGTCAGCTCGTAGCCCTCGCGGCGCATGTTCTCGATGATGACCGCCAGCGCCAGTTCGCCACGGCCCACCACGCGGAACGCGTCCGGCGTCGCGGTGTCCTCCACGCGCACGGCCACGTTGCGGTACGCCTCGCGGTACAGGCGCTCGCGCAGATTGCGGGAGGTGACGAACTTGCCTTCCTTGCCCGCCAGCGGCCCGTCGTTGACCTTGAAGATCATCATCATCGTGGGCTCGTCCACGGTGATGCGCGGCAGCGCCACGGGCTTCTCGGGGTCCGCGATGGTGTCGCCGATGGAGATCTCCTCGATGCCCGCGATGGAGACGATCTCACCGGGGCCGGCGTCCGCGATCTCCGCGCGCTTCAGGCCGGAGAAGCCGTACAGCTTCACGATCTTGCCCTGCTGCACCTTGCCGCCGTCGCGGACGATGGACACGGGCATGTTCGCCGTGATGCGGCCCGCCTGCACGCGGCCCACCGCCAGACGGCCGACGTAGTCGTCGTAGTCCAGGTTGGCCACCAGCAGCTGGAGCGTCGTCTGCTCCACCGGGGGCGCGGGCGGGGGCGGGATGTGCTTGATGATGGCGTCGTACAGCGGCTCCAGCGTCTTGCCCGGCACGTCCAGCGACGTGGAGGCCTGACCCTGGCGAGCGACGGTGTAGAGGACGGGCATCTCCAGCTGGTGCTCGTCCGCGCCCAGGTCGATGTAGAGCGAGTACACCAGGTCCAGCACTTCCTTGGCCCGGGCGTCCTGACGGTCGATCTTGTTGATGACCAGCACGGTCTTCAGGCCCATGGCCAGCGCCTTGGTGAGCACGAAGCGCGTCTGGGGCAGGGGACCTTCGGCGGCGTCCACCAGCAGGATGACGCCATCGACCAGGCGCAGACCGCGCTCCACCTCGCCACCGAAGTCGGCGTGGCCCGGGGTGTCGATGATGTTGATCTGCATCCCCTTGTAGGAGACGGCCGTGTTCTTCGCGAGGATGGTGATGCCCTTCTCGCGCTCGAGGTCGTTCGAGTCCATGACCCGTTCGGTCATGTGCTCATTGGCGCGGAAGGTACCCGCCTGCCGGAGCAGGTGGTCGACGAGGGTGGTCTTGCCGTGGTCGACGTGAGCGACGATGGCGACGTTGCGGATGTTTTCGCGAGAGATCATGCGGACCAACTGACTAGAAAGAAGGTGCGAGGAGAGACGCCCAGGACGGGGTTTCTCAATCCCACCGGAACCCGGAAGGCGGGGGCTTATATGCCGGGGGCTTCCCGCCTGCAATGAAGGCGGGTGTCCAGCAGGCAGACAAACAGGCCCCCCACCCGCCGGGCGCTTATCCCACCTGGGGCTGTGACATGGCTGTTTCCACGCCCAGCCGCTCTCTCAGGAAGCGCTCCACGCGCAGCTCCACCAGCCCCGGGACTTCCAGTGGGGCGGTATGGGTGCCCTCGGAAATCATCAGGAGCTCGGAGGCGGGGATGCGCTCGGCCATCTTCCGGGACAGCCATCCGGGGGTGAAGCGGTCCTTTTCCCCGGCGACCACCAGGGTGGGCACGTCCACGCGCTCCAGGTGGTCCTCGGCGGTGTGGTTCGCCAGCGAGTCCAGGGTCCGCACGAACACGACGGGGTCCATCTTCGCCAGGTGGGTGAAGTAGGGGGCCAGGTCGTTTCGCGCGATGAGGTCCGGGTTCATCTCCAGCCGGATGGCCAGCTGCACCACCAGCTCCGTGGTGAGCGCCCCGTGCACGATGCGCGCGGTGTGGCGGGGGAAGCGCTCCACCGCGGCCCGCAGGGTGGGGAACAGGCGCTTGAGCAGCGTGGAGTCATGGAAGGTGTCCAGGGGCAGGCCGTAGCTGCCGCACACCAGCACCAGGCCCTCCACGCGCCGGCCGTAGCGGCGGTGGAACTCCAGCGCCACCTGCACGCCCATGGAATGGCCGAAGAGGACGGCCTTCTCCATCCCCGCCGCGTCCATCACCCGCGCCAGGTCGTCGCAGGTGTACTCCATGCCAATGCGCGTGCGGTCCGTGGGGACGGTGCTCTTGCCGTGGCCCCGGTAGTGCCAGCGCAGCACACGGTGCCGGCGGCCGAGGTAGGGCAGGAGGTACTTCCACGCGAAGCCGTCACAGCCCAGGCCGTCGCACAGCACCATGCCCGGGCTGCCGTCCCCCCGCACCTGGTAGTAGAGGTCCGCGCCGTCCGGCACCCGCAGCGAGTCCTGACGGAAGGAGACCGCCTGTCCATGGGGCGCGCTCACGCTTCCACCTCTTCCATGTCCAGCCCTTCGGGGAAGCCCTTGTCCAGGCCGTAGCGGGCAATCTTCAGGATGAGGTTGGAGCGGCTGATGCCCAGCTCGCGCGACAGCCGGCTCTTGTTGTAGCGGGTGCGCACCAGGCCCTGGTGGATCATCTCCTTCTCCAGGGACTCCACCGCCTCGTGCAGCTTGCCGTGCGCGCGCGGGGCGATGAAGGGCCCGCCTCCCGGCACGACGGCGTCGCGGATGCGGCTGGAGAGCAGCTCCGCGGGGATGACCTCCAGCTCGCCGCCCAGCACCAGGAGCCGTTCGATTTCGTTCTCCAGCTCGCGGATGTTCCCCGGCCACGCGTACGCGCCCAGGATGCCTAGGGCCTCTGGCGCCAGGCCCCGCGCGCGCTGGCCCTCGCGGTGGTGCTTGCGCAGGAAGTGGTCGATGAGGACGGGCAGGTCGTCCTTGCGCTCGCGCAGGGGCGGCAGCTGCAGGCGGATGACGTTGATGCGGTAGAAGAGGTCCTCGCGGAACTCGCCGCGCTTGACCATGTCGCCCAGGTCCTTGTGGGTGGCGGCGATGACGCGCACGTCGACCTCGCGGGAGTGGGTGCCGCCCACGGGCAGGAAGGTGCCCTCCTGGAGGACGCGCAGGAGCTTCACCTGGAGGGCGGGGGACATGTCGCCCACCTCGTCCAGGAAGAAGGTGCCCTGGTCCGCGACCTCGAAGAGCCCCTTCTTGTCCTTGAGCGCGCCGGTGAAGGAGCCCCGGGTGTGGCCGAAGAGGGCGCTCTCCAGCAGGTTGTCGTTGAAGGCGGAGCAGTTCTGCACGACGAACGGCTTGTCCTTGCGCGGCCCGTTGTGGTGGATGGCGCGCGCCACCAGCTCCTTGCCCGTGCCGGACTCGCCGTTGATGAGGACGGTGGAGTCGGAGTGGGCCACCTTCTCCATCAGGCGGAACACTTCGTTCATGGCCCCGGAGCGGCCGATGATCTTCTCGAAGCGGTAGCGGTTGGACAGCTCGGAGGCCATGGACTGGATGGTCTCCTCCTTGCGCGTGAGCTCCACCTCCTGGTTGGCGATCTCCGTGACCGCGAACTCCAGCAGGTCCGACAGCTTGCTCAACTCCGAGCCGTCCAGCACCGGCACGCGCTCCGCCGCGCCCTCCAGGTCCAGCATCGCCCCGGGCGCGATGTCGCGCATCTTGCCGAGCAGCACCTGGCCGTCTCCGGGCATCAGCGGCTGCCGGGCGAAGCCCTCCACGAAGAGGAAGCCCTCGTACTCGTTGCGGATGTAGAGCGGCGCGCCCACGATGGACAGGCGCAGGTGGCAGTCGTGGAAGAGCGAGCGGCGCAGGTTCTTGGCGGCCTTGAACTTCTCATGCAGCACGCGCACCGACTGGGCACACCGCCGCATCCCCTCCCGTGCCCCCAGGGAGTGGCGGCAGAAGTCGTTGGGCGGCGGGATGAAATCCCCGCGCTGCCAGTCGTGCACGATGCCGTGGCGATCCGCGAACGACAGCTCCACCTGCCACCACTTGCGGATGACATCCCTCAACATGACAATGGTGTGCAGATTCTGATGCTTCTCGAAGTCCATCCCCACGGTCCTCGCCCTGTTGCGGATCAGGACAACGGATCTACGGGGTTGTCCGAAATCAATCCAGCGGCACCTGTCCGAATGACAGCGCTGTTCGCGTACCCTGGTTCCCTGTGAGCGCACCCCCACATACACACGGCAGGGCAGGGCACGGCCACTCGCACGACCATGACCATGACCATGACCACCATGGGCACTCGCACGGCCATGGGCACGGTCATCCGAACGGCCTCAAGAAGGGCGGGCTGGCGGAGGAGCGGCGCAAGGACCGGCGCCGGCTGCTGTTCGCGCTGGGGCTGACGGCGACCATCATGGTGGCGGAGGCGGTGGGTGGCTTCCTCACCAACTCGCTGGCGCTGCTCTCCGACGCCGGGCACATGCTGACGGACGTGTCGGCCATGGTCTTGAGCCTGCTGGCGCTGTGGTTCGCCGGGCGGCCCGCGGACCTGAAGAAGACCTACGGCTACTACCGGATGGAGATTTTGAGCGCGCTCCTCAACGGGGTGCTGCTGCTGGTCATCACCATCTTCATCCTGATGGAGGCCTGGCAGCGGATGCGCACGCCGGCGCCGGTGGAGCTGGGGCCCATGGCGCTGGTGGCGGGCATTGGCCTGGTGGCGAACCTGGCGGCGCTGGGCTTCCTGCACCAGACGCACTCCATGAACGTGCGCGGCGCGTTCCTGCACGTGCTGGGGGACACGCTGTCGTCGGTGGGCGTGCTGATTGGCGCGGGCATCATGTGGTGGACCGGCTGGTACATCGTGGACCCCATCATCTCCGTGCTCATCTCCATGATCATCGTCGTGGGCGCGCTGCGGCTGGTGAAGGACGCGGTGGACGTGCTGCTGGAGGCGGTGCCCGCGCACGTGGACCTGGAGCAGGTGCGGGACCTCATGGGCAAGGTGCCGGGCGTGCAGGCGGTGCATGACCTGCACGTGTGGACCATCTCCAGCGGGATGTACGCGCTGTCCGCGCACCTGGTGGTGGCGGACCCCATGGTCTGCAACAACGACGACATCCTGTCCGCGGTGAAGCACGACCTCTTCGACCGCTTCGGCATCGACCACACGACCATCCAGATCGAGAGCCAGTCCTACGCCCACCTGGGCGAGGTGCATTGACGCTGCTTGCGAAAGGCGCGCGGGGCGGGGATTCTCGCCGGCTCCTATGAGCGTGCTGGACAAGGTGTTGTCGCTGCGGCCGGGCAACGTGGTGGCGCGGGTGGGCCCGGGCTCCCGGGTGCCCTTCCTGGATCCGCGTGAGCTGCTGCGGGCGCTGGAGTCCACGCCCATGGCGCTGCCGTGCCTGCCGGTGCTGTCCAAGGGCGCGCTGCCGGGCCTGCTGGGCGCGGCCCGCGCGGAGGACGCGGTGCTGGGCCTGATGTGTCCGCACCCGCTGGCGGACCGGGGGGCGCCGGAGCGCTTCGTGATGGCGGTGCACGCGGCGGCCCAGGAGGCCGAGCACACCCGGCCCCTGTTCCTCCAGGCCGGCCCCATCCGGGTGACGTCCACGGACGCGGACGTGCTGGACGCGCTCCAGGAGGGGCTCTTCCGCGTGGTGGACGCGGGCTTCGCGCTGGTGTCGCTGGACCTGTCGCGCCTCACGTCCTACGAGGCCGTGGAGGCGGTGAACGCGCTGGTGGGCCCGCTCAAGGAGCGCGAGCTGTCGCTGGAGGTGTCCCCGCCCCAGGTGTCCTCCGGCGGGCTGGTGGACGCGTGCGAGACGCTGCTGGAGGGGCTGTCGCAGTGGCAGGTCCCACCGCGCCTCCTGCGCGTGCCGGACGCGCTGCTGGGGGACGGTGAGCTGGACGTGGAGCTCCTCCGGCAGGTGGTGGAGACCGCCGCCGGGAAGGGCGTGGCGGTGACGGTGGGGGACGCGTCCACCGGGCCCTCGCGGGGGCTGTCCAGCTACGTGGCCGCGGGCGTGCGCAAGGTGGACCGGACCGGGCCCTTTGGCCCCCTGACCCTGCGCGCCTGGCCTCCGGAGGTGCGGGAGAAGGTGGAGGCGCGGGCCCAGGCGGCGGCCATGCCGGCGGGGGAGCTGCTGTCCGTGCTGGAGGAGGGGCTGCCGCCGCTGTCGCAGGGCTCGCGCGAGACGCTGGAGGCGCTGTCCTTCGCGGAGGCCACGGAGGCGCTGGGGGCGCTGGGGGCGCACCGGTCGGCGTCGGTGTCCATGGCGTTCCTCGCCAAGACGGGCGGCGACCTGGGCTAGAAGGGCGCCCATGCGCATCGTTGCAGGCAGCGCGAAGGGCAGGGCCCTGACGGGGCCCAAGCCGTCGTCCGGACACATCCGCCCCACGGCGGACCGGGTCCGCGAAACCATCTTCAACATGCTGGGCCAGTTCCTGGACGGCCAGACCGTGCTGGACCTGTACGCGGGCACCGGCGCGCTGGGGCTGGAGGCCCTGTCTCGGGGCGCAGGGAGGCTGGTGCTGGTGGACCAGGACCGCGAGGCCCTGGAGCTGTGCCGCAAGAACACCGACGCGCTGGGCTTCACGGCCCAGGTGTCCATCCTGGCGCAGCCCGTCGTGCGTGCGCTGGGGACGCTGGGCAAGCAGGGGGAGAAGTTCGACCTCGTCTTCGCGGATCCGCCCTACGCGGCGCGCGTGGTGGAGACGGTGCTGGATGCGGTGGTGGCCGCGGGCGTGGTGACGCCGGGCGGCACGGTGGTGGTGGAGCACGACAAGCGGGAGGCGGCCCCGGACGCCCACGCGGGGCTCGCCCGGGAGGACCAGCGCCGGTTCGGGGACACCCTGGTGAGCTTCTACCGGGCCCCGTGACGCGCGCTTGACCCGCCCCGTGGGCCCGCCGAGACTTCCCGGCACCCATGCCGGTTGCCATCTATCCTGGTTCGTTTGATCCGCTCACCAACGGGCACCTGAGCCTCATCCAGCGCAGCCTGAAGATGTTCGACCGGCTCATCGTCGCCATCGCGGTGAACCCGAAGAAGACGCCCCTCTTCAGCCAGGAGGAGCGCATCGAGCTCATCCGCGAGGCGGTGAACGACCCCCGCGTGGAGGTGGACGCCTTCCACGGCCTGCTCGTGGACTACGTGCACCAGCGCAACGTGAGCGTCGTCATCCGCGGGCTGCGCGCGGTGTCGGACTTCGAATACGAGTTCCAACTGGCGAACATGAACCGGAAGCTGGCACCGGACATCGACACCGTCTTCATGATGACGGGCGAGGACTACTTCTACATCTCCTCGCAGCTCGTCCGGGAGGTCGCCACCTTCGGAGGGAACGTGGAGGGGCTCGTCCCCCCGAACGTGAACGCGGGGCTGAAGAAGAAGTTCGGCCCGAAACCGTAGGGCCCCGGAGCGCTCGCCGGGCAACGCAGCGCGCCCGTAGTGCTTGTCCGCTTCGGGAGTTCCGCGCTAGGCAAGGCGTATGAAACTCGCCCGCCGGCTGAATGCCATCAAGCCCTCCGCCACCCTGGCCCTCAACGCCCGCGCCAAGGCGCTCGCCGCCAGTGGCAAGGACGTGGTGGTGCTGGCCGCCGGAGAGCCGGACTTCGACACGCCGGAGTTCGTGAAGCAGGCGGCCATCGACGCGCTCCGCTCGGGCTTCACGAAGTACACCGCCACCGCGGGCATGCCGGAGTTGCGCGAGGCGGTCTGCCGCAAGCTGGAGAAGGACAACGGCCTGAAGTACGCGCCGGATCAGGTGGTGGTGACGGCGGGCGGCAAGCAGTCGCTCTACAACTGCTTCCAGGCGCTGCTGGACGAAGGCGACGAGGTCATCATCTTCGCGCCGTACTGGGTGAGCTACCCGGACATGGTGCACCTGGCGGGCGGCACGCCGGTCATCGTCCCCACGCGCGAGGAGGACGGCTACGCGCCGGACCCGGCGGCCATCAAGAAGGCGCTCACCCCGCGCACGCGCGCCATCGTGCTCAACAGCCCGGCCAACCCCACGGGCGCGGTGTACTCGCGCGCCACGCTGGAGGGCATCGCGGACGCGGTGCGCGGCCACGACTGCATGCTCGTCACCGACGACATGTACGAAAAGCTCCTCTACACGGGGGAGCCGTTCCTCAACATCGGCAACGTGGCGCCGGACCTGCTTCCGCGGCTGCTGGTGTCCAACGGCCTGTCCAAGTCCCACGCGATGACGGGCTGGCGGCTGGGCTACGCGGCGGGGCCCAAGGCGCTCATCTCCGGCATGCAGCTGGTGCAGGACCAGTCCACGTCCAACGCGTCCTCCATCACGCAGAAGGCGGCGCTGGCGGCGCTCAACGGCCCCACGGACACCATCACCGCGATGGTGAACGAGTACCGCGAGCGCCGGGATTTGTTCGTCGCGGGGCTCAACGCCATCCCCGGCATCCGCTGCCGGCTGCCGGAAGGCGCCTTCTACGCGATGGCGGACGTGCGCGGCCTGTTGGGGCGTGCGTACAAGGGCAAGCCGCTGACAGACTCGCTCCAGCTCTCCGAGGCCCTGCTCAACGACTTCCTGGTGGCGGCGGTGCCGGGAGATCCGTTCGGCGCGCCGGGCTACATCCGCATGAGCTTCGTCACCTCGCGCGAGGTGTTGCAGAAGGGCCTGACGCGCCTGCGGGACTTCGTCGCGGCGCTGGGCTGAGAGCGCAGGGCGCGGGACGCGTTTCGACGGTGGTGTGAAAAAGCGGTCTGGGAAGATGAATTCCCAGGCCGCTTCTTCGTCCAGGGGGCAGCCAGACGCACTGACGAGCCCCGCCGAGGGCCAGGTGCTGAAGGTCCAGCGCAGGCCGGCGCGCACTCACCCGGAAGAAAACCCACCATGATGACCCTGAAGACGCGAGGAAGCGTGCTCTGCGCGCTCCTGATGGCTGTTGTGCTGTCCGCTTGCGGTTCCGACGACAGTGACCCCTCCAAGGACCCGGTGAACCCGGAGCCCCGGCCCGGGCGGGTGACGGGCGTCGTGCTGACGGAGGCAGGCGCTCCCCTCAAGGACTTCGAGGTCACGCTCCTCGAGACCGACAAGACGGTCGTCACGGATGCGCAGGGCAAGTTCGCCTTCGAGTCGCTCAAGCCGGGCAACTACACCCTGATGGCCGCGGGGCCGGGCTACGACGTGGCGCAGGACGAGGTCGAGGTGGAGGCGGGCATGACCGTCGCCATGTCCTTCAACATGAAGGCCACCCTCGTCCGCGTGTCCGGCACGGTCCAGCAGCAGGACGGGACGGCCATCGTCGGCGCCTACGTCAGCATCCTGGACCAGGAAACCGATGAGGTCTTGAAGCGCATCACCACGGACATGTCCGGGGCGTTCACCGTGGACCTGGCGCCCGGCCTCTACATGATCGAAGTCGAGCGTGATGGCTACGCGACCCACTCGGACTTCCTCATCGTGCTCCAGGACGACGAGGTGCCCGTGACCATCACCCTGGAGCAGGTGCCGTAACAGGAATCAGGCGGGGCGCCCGGCGTTGGCTGCCGGGTGCCCCGTGTCGTCTCAGTCCGTGTAGGCGAAGGCATGCCAGCTCAGGTCCGAGCTGCCGCGGAAGAGGAAGATGGCCGCGTGCCCGGAGAGGTTGCCCACCGCGGCCCAGGTGTCCTTGAGCGCGCGCGGATCCAACCCCAGGCGCGCGGGCGGCTTGCCGTACTTCTTCTCCATCTCCGCGATGGGCAGCACTTCAATGTCGTAGAGGGTGACGAGGTCCGTGCGCCGCGCGCGCAGCTGCTTCACCCACGCCTGCACCAGCTCCTCGGACGTGTTGAAGCGCTTGTCCTCCAGCTGGAACGGGTAGGACAGGTCCGCGGACGCGCTGCGCACGTCGCCCGTCAGCAGGCTCTGGAAGAGGAAGCGCGCCTCGTTGTGGATCGCCATGCGCGCCAGGCCTTCGGGGGACAGGTCCGCCTCGTCGAGGCGCGAGGCTTCGCGGCCCGGAGCCAACTGGACCGTGCCCGTGGGGGCGGGAGCAGGCGGCGGTGCCGGTGGGCGCGCCGCAGGGGCGGCA
>NZ_RAWK01000122.1 GCF_003612165.1 Corallococcus aberystwythensis
GCCCACCCCTGGGGCGAGCGGACATCCAGCGCGACGCCGTCCGCACGTCCCAGACGTGCCGCCAGCTCCCGGGCAGGCGCTTCCCGACGACCGGCGATGAGCAGCGGCAGGTCCGGGTGACGCTCCCTCAACAACAAGGCGAGCTGGGCCCCCACCACCCCATAGCCTCCCACCAGCACGACACGGCCCTCGGACTCCATGGCGCCTCCACCGCTCGGGCACGGACAGTTCCGTGACCCACGCCATATATAGGTCAAATGACCTATTTTATCACGACATTCGACTTCGCCTTGAGGCGTGCCCCTCGGGAACCGCGGTTGATTCGGCCTCCGCTCCCCCGCCATCCTGGGGACACCATGAGCCTGACGACGCTGCTCTGCATGCTGGCGGTCTTCACGGGAGCCCCTGCCCTCTTCCTCGCAGTCCTCTCCCGCTACCGCCGCATGACCGTGCAGTTGGAGGAGCGCGGGCTGCGTGCACAGGGCACGGTGGTCCGGGTCAACGAGGGCCGGGGCAAGCCGAGCACCGTCCACTACGCCTTCCGTCCGCCGGAAGGCCCGGAGCTCAGCGGCAAGTTCGATGAGGCGACCTCGGAGGCCTCAAAGCGGAACCCGGGCTCTCCCGTCGAAGTGCTCTACCTGGAGGAAGCGCCGGAACACCACATGGCCGTGGGCATGGGCTTCACCCGGGGGCTCTACCTCATGGTGGCCGTCCCCCTCGTGTTCTTCGCCATCTTCGGCGTGCTGAGCGTGCTGCACGCGTACTTCAGCCAGCCGAAGTAGGAACCTGAAGCTTGGACGCGGCGGCCTCCAGCGCCGCGAGGATGACGGGAAGGTCCGCCTCTCGCGTCCGCCAGTTGGAGAAGGCCGCGCGCAGGCCGGGGCGTCCGGCGTACTGCGTGGGAGTGAACTGCACGCGCCCGTCGGCCTGCAGCGCCGCGAGAAGGCGGTCGCGCCGCGCGGCATCTCCGGAGCGCAGCGCGAAGCAGACGATGTTCAGCGTCACCGGAGCGAGCAGCGTGTAGTGCGCTGACGCCGCGAGCCCTTCTCCCAGTGCACGAGCGAGCGCGCAGCTTTGCTCGACGAGCGCGCGGTGCCCGTCGCGCCCGTAGGCCATGAGCGTCATCCACGCGGGCAGCGCCCGGAAGCGGCGCGAGTTCTCCGGCGTGCGGTGGAGCAGGTCCGGCCCCTGTCCCAGGTAGGCAGCCACCGCGCGGAAGACACGCTCCTGCAGCGCGAGGTGCCGCGTGAAGACAAGGCCGGAGTCATAGGGGACGTTGAGCCACTTGTGGCCGTCCGCCGCGACCGAGTCCGCATGCGCGAGCCCCCGCAGCAGGTGCGCATGCGCCGGGCTGCAGGCCGCGAAGATGCCGAAGGCGCCATCCACGTGCAGCCAGGCGCCGTGGCGGCGGCACAATTGCCCCACCGCCTCCAGGTCGTCGAAGTCCCCGGTGTTCACCTCCCCCGCGCTCGCGATCACGATGGCCGGGGCACCGCCGAGGGCCGCGAGCCGGGCCTCGAGCGCGCTCGGATCCATGACGGGCCGGTCCGCGAGGCAGGGGACGCCCTGCACCGCGCGCCGCCCCATGCCGAGGATGGAGAGCGCCTTGAGCACGCTCGCGTGTGGCGCGCCGCCCAGCACCACGGGCTGCGGCAGTCCCCACAGTCCGTCCTCGCTCACGTCGTGGCCAAGCCGCTCCATCACCCACTGCCGCGCGGTGGCCAGCGAGACGAGGTTCGCCGCCGTCGCACCGCTCACGAAGGCCCCCTCGAAGGCTTCAGGCAGGCCGAAGAGGGAGCGCAGAAGTCCCAACGCCTCGCGTTCCACGCTGGTGGCGAGCGAGTCACCGTCGTTGCTCACGTTCTGGTCGTACGCGGAGACGAGCCAGTCGCCCACGAGCGCCGCGGGCGTAGTGCCGCCGGTGACGAAGCCGAGGTAGCGCGGCCCCGCGGAGCCGGAGAGTCCTGCCTCGTAGCGGCGGCGGAAGAGCGCGAGCGCGTCCCTGGCGCCGAGGCCCGCATCGGGCAATCCGAGCGGCGCTGGCGGCGCGGGGCGAATGCCCGCGGGGTGCTCGGGCAGCGCGGTGAGGAATTCGAGAGCGCTCGCGCGGGCCTGCTCAAGCAGGTCCGGGAGCCGGGAGAGGTCATGGGAAAGCAGGTCGCTCATGGTTGCCAGGGGCCCCAGTAGAAGCCGGTGCCATCGAGGGTGGCGCTCCACAACTCGTCCGACGTCAGCCCCTCGAGGGCCGTGAAGCCCTGGCTGCCGAAGAGGAAGTCCTGCCACCCCACCCCATCGAAGCGAACGAGGTCGTCCGTGTCCAGGCGCGCGATGACGACATCCTGCCCGAAGGACACCACATCAAGGATGTCGGGAGCGACGCCACCATCCGTGTAGATGGGGTACGGAGGCTTCGTGCTCCAGCGGCCCGCCGCGCGCTCCAGGAACAGCCCCTGATCTCCGGCCGCGTAGGCCAGGCCCGGCGCCACGATGTGCACGGTCTGCAGGGCGACCTGTCCCTGGGAGGGCTGCGGCAGCGGCTCCCGCAGCCACGGGCCTCCGTCCGTGTTGACGTGGTAGGCGACAGGCACGTCGCCCGTGGTGCCCACGGTGATGAGCGTTCGCGGGTCGAGGCCGTGGATGGAGCGGAGGTCCGCGTCCACGTGCTCCACCCGCCTGGGATCCCCCGGGTAATCCCAGCGAAGGATGTCCCCGGTCTCACTCACCGCGAAGAGCGTCGTGCCGCCATCGGATTCAAAGCCCACGAGATCCTGGATGGCCGCCCCACCTCCGTCGAAGGACGCCAATGCGCAGGGCTCCGCGAGGCTCACCGTTTGCGTAGCGAGCTGCCCCTCCCAGGAGCCCATGAACAACCGCCGGTCGCTCGGCCTCGCCCACGCGGTGGACCACGCTCCGTGGCATTCGGTAGACCACAGCTTGTCGAAGCCACCGTCGGTCTCTCGGCGGACGTGGGCGAGCACGTCGTTGCTGTCACTCACGAGCCAGGCCTGGCCGCGCGCATGGGGGGCCACGGCCTGGAAGCTCATCCCCAGGATGGTCCCGGTCGTCCTCCATTCGACACCGTCACAGACGGGCACGGGGTCCCTCCGGCCATCACAATTGTTGTCCAAGAAGTCGCAGCGCTCCTCCGCGCCCGGGGAGATGGAGACGGAGTGGTCATCACAGTCCGTGCCCCGGGTGGCGGTGCTTACGTAGCCATCCCCATCTTCATCCCGCGCGCTCAACGTCAGCTCGACGCGAGCGGTCTCCTTCCCGGGAACCGACACCTGCGTGGAAGCAGTGGCCACCTCCTGGCCCGCGCACGAGCGCTCACGGGCGGAAGCCGTCACCTTGACGGTGTCACTCCACCCGGGTCGGCGGATGAAGCCCACCTCCCCTGTTCCCCCGAGCACGGCCACAGGCAGCTCGAAGGTCCTGGAGGCGTCCTGGGAGTCCATCGCGCGCAGCGTGACGCAGCCCGGACGGAAGCCGTCATAGGTCAGCAGCACCTGGACCTGGCAGGGATGGCTCGCGTCGCACCCGCTGGGGCGTTCCTGCTCGAGTTCCTCGATGTCCGGCACGGTGCAGGTGAGGAAGAGCAGTCCGAGTCCCACGGTCACGGCGCGCGTCATGGAGAGACCTCCGTCCGAGGCGAAGGCGAGTCGCCGGCGAGGAGCCAGGCGACGGCGGCTCCAGCGGCGGCGGTGACGGCCGCGCCCAGCAGGACATTGGCCGCGAGCGCCTGTCCCCGCGCGCTGTCCAGGTGCGCGGCGCGGTCGCTGTAGAAGGCATCGTCGCGCGCGGCGCTCACGTTGCTCCGTGACTGGAGCCCGAAGTAGCCGCCAATGCCACCAAGCACGACGCCTCCGCTCAGCAAGGCCAGCGAAAGCACGGGCATGGAATGCGTGCGGCGCACCTCTGGCTTCGCCAGGGGCGGAACGAGCCCGGGAGCTGGAGAGGGCTCAGGCAGGATGGCAAGCGGAGCGTCTGGGGCCAGCCGGGGGTTGAGCGCCAGCTCACGCCGCACGTTCCGGCGCACCTCCTCGAAGTCGCGTGACACCTTGGGGGACACCTTCACCGGAAGGCTCGCGTCGGGCCCCAGAGACAGTCCCTCCTTGAAGGAAGCCAGGGCCTCCTGACGGCGTCCCAGGTCCGCGAGCACGATGCCCCGGAGGATGGCCACCCTGCCCTGCTCCCCGCCGTCGCGAGCCACGGCCTTCGCCGCATCGAGCTGTTCGAGCGAGTGCTCGTAGTCGAGCTCCTCGTAGGCCTGCGATGCGGCGGACATCCGCGCCTGGAAGTCCGGGCCCGAGGAGGTCGCCGGCTGACCCCAGGCGGGCGACACCAGCATCAGCGCGACGCCGAGCACGATTCGCAGGTCCATGGGCGCGCAGAATAACACCCGGCTTCCGCCCCGGAGCGCCGTGCCACACTGTTTTGACACGACAGCACGTTTGGCATTGGCACTGGAATCGCTGCCACATCAGATAACCACACACCGCTGCCTCTCCCCTCTTGCCGCTGGGATCCGCTCGGATGGGCATGGCCGCTCACTTCGTGAGCCTGGGATCGCCCCCGAGGGGTGTTCCGGTACCAAGAACGACGCCGCAGCCAAGGACAGGCCCCGCGCATGGCGATCGCGAACGGGGGCCAGCCGCACCTACTCCTTACGAGGGATGGTGCCGGGTACTCAAAACGGCCAATCCTGATCCGGCGTCGGCTCAGTGCTCGACGGGCTTCGGTTGGGAGATCGCGATGGCCTTGGTGAAGTGCAAGCAGTGCGGAAACGATGTCGCCAGCAACGCAGCGGCTTGCCCGAAGTGTGGCGCCCCGGTGCCCCGGGGCACGTCCGTCCTCAAGGTGACCCTCTTCGTCGTTGGAGGACTCTTCTCCCTCTGCTTCCTTGGCACCTGCCTGGGTGCCGTGGGCGCAGCGAAGAAGGGCTCCTCTTCGTCAGGGGCGTCATCCTCGAGCGCAGCGCCTACGCCACCGCCTGAACCCAAGCTGGTCGCGATCCGGACCCTGCTCGCGGAGTACGCTGACAACGAGGTGCGCGCGGATTCAAACTTCAAGGATCAAATCATCCAGACGGCTGGCGTCGTCGATGACGTGAAGAAGGACATCACCAACTCCGTCTACGTCACGCTCGGGACCGGGAGGCAGTTCGAGATTCCGCAGATCCAGTGCTTCGTCACCGACGACCAGGTGAAGAGGGCCGCGAGCCTGTCCAAGGGAACGAAGATCGGCGTGCGAGGCCGGGTCCAGGGCTTGATGATGAATGTCCTCGTTCGCGACTGCGAGTTCCTCGATATCTGATGGCCCAATGGGCCCGGAAGTCCGGGCCCCGCTCGCTCGACGTGCACTCAGGGCTCGTTGAAGATGAGCAGCCCGCGCGCGCTGTCCACCGCGTAGACATACCCGTCACCCGGGACGCGCATCCCGATGGCGCCCTCGTAGACGAAGCCCAGCCGTCCCGGGTCGGTCTCGCGATAGGTGTTGAAGTAGGCAATCTCCTTGGGGCGCGTGGGATTGGCCACGTCGAACACGCGCACGCCTTCCTGGTACCAGGCGACGTACAGCCGGGTGCCCTTCAGGATCATGTTGTGGATGGAGGTGGTGGGGCGCAGCCGGTGCTCGGCGATGAGCTGGATGTGGGCCGGGTCGGTGACATCCAGCACGCGAAGGTGCGAACCCTCCTGCTCACTGCCTTCGAACGCGATGGTGCGGCCCGCGAAGGTCCCCACCGCGCTGGCATGGCTGTATTGCCGGTTGTAGTGGTACCGGCCCAGCTCCTTGACCTGCATGGGGTCGGTCGGGTCGGTGACCAGGAAGCCGATGTCCGTATGGTTGATGTAGAGGCGGCCCTCGTAAGCAAAGGCGTCGTGCGGATAGCTGGTGACGAACTCCTCCGACGTGAAGGTGAAGCGGTTGAGCAGGACGGGTTCTCGCGGTGACGTGATGTCGAAGATGAGCGTCTGCGCGGGCCGCAGCGCCATGGCGTAGAGCCGGTTGCCCTCCACGAACAGGGTGTGCACATCCAGGGGGGCGCCGCTGGGCACGCTGCGGATGTAGGCCGGGGCCCCCGGATTCGAGATGTCATAGAGGATGACGCCGGAAGCGCGGGTGGCGATGTAGAGGACGTCGTCCTTGGCCCACGCGGCGTTCCAGTACCCATCCCCCGGCAGGGAAATGACCTTCTTCAGCACGGGGTGGCTGCGGTCGCTGACGTCGAAGACGGTCAAACCTCCTGAGGGCATGTAGTTCTTGAGCTGGATGGACACCACGTAGGCATGGTTCTTCGTGACGTAGACATCCGCCGGAAAGCCAAGCCCGACGAAGGACTCGGAGACGAGATTCAAGCCGCCAGAGGACTCGGCCTCACCGCGGCCCCAGAGCATGCGCTCCGCGTCGAACGTCCCCTTCTCCACGAGCACGCCGTTGCTGCAAAACGCGTAGCAGCCGGTGATGCGGTTGCGTTCGGGCGCGTCACAGCCCGCGAGCGCGTACTTCGTGACCACGCCCCGGGTCGTGGTGAAGATGTTCGCGAGGAACATGCCCTGGTCATCGAACTGCTGCCGGGTGAGGGGAAGGAAGTTCAGGGTTCCGGCGCCGCCATCCTCCGGGAGCAGGATGCCGGCGCCCCCCCATGGGTACTCGCCGGAGGTTGGGCGCAGCTCGGTCTGGTAGATGCCGTGCCGTTCCGCCTTGCTGAGCGCTCCCAGGTTGCATTCCGACAGGTCGAAGAGGGCCGGCGTGTCGCAGTCGAGCTGGGTTTCGAGTGGAGGGGTGAACTCGCAGGGTGCGAAGACGCCGCGGTCAATCCAGTCGCCCTTCTCTTCGATGGGGGTGGAAGTGCCATCCCACGCCACGGCCGGGGGCGTGCCGGCATCCGGGGCCGTTTGGGTGTCGCGGCAGGCCATCAGCAGCACGGGGCAGGTCAGCAGCAGCACTCGCAGACACGGGGAAAGACGGGTCATCAATAGGCTCCATGGCAGGTGGATCACGGCCCGCGCCTACACGCACTCACCGTGAGAAGGCGTTCCGCACCTGGTGAAAGGAGCCCCGCGCTACCGCAGTGATGCACTCCATCGAGCGCCGAGACGCGAAAAGCACGGCGCATCCGCCTTGGGGGGTGGACTTGATACATTCATTCGAGCCTCCTCCGCGCGGCCCCTACGCAAGGGTCACCTCGACATGTCCAGCCCCTGGTTCAACGTCCCCTTCCTGTATTGCCGCATCCGGATCGTCGTCGCGCACTCCCACCAGCGCCATGCCTTTGAGGGTGATCCCCATTACTTCATGAAGCACGCAGCCCAGGTCATCATCACGGGTTCATTCCGGCTTCAACGGCACCCCAGCAACCTTGAAGTCTATTTCTCAGACGAGAAAGCGGTGTTTCAAGTCCAGGGCGGGGTCAAGAACGTCGGGGGCCTGGTCCCTCCGGGACTGCGCCACGTGATGACGTCCACCCGGACCTTCTCCGAAGTCAGCACGCCAGGAAGTGTCGTCTTCGCCATCGATGTGGAGCGAGGTCATCGCGCGAGGTTCGCCACGCACGGCCTGGAAACCCCCTTCATCCGCATGAAGACCCACTCCGTGGAGGAGTACGTCTCCTCGGAGATCAGCCGGACCGAGCAATCCGATGAGGAGAGTGAATTCAGCCTGGAGCTCAGCGTAGGGGATTGGAGGGTCCCGGAGACACCGGGTGAGCTGCGCTTCGATGAAAAGACAGACAGCAGCAACCGGCATCTCGGCTGCTGCAACATCTACTGTCCGGGCCCGGAGTTCTCCGGTGTCCTGCGGCTCACGCCCGACATGCCAGCGTTTCGCATCGTGGATGACTCGGCGGAGCAGAACCCCATTCCCCACTGTCGCATCCGCGTCCGGGGCCCGGACGGCCGGGAGCAGGAGTTCGTGACCGACGCACGGGGCGAGGTCTTCATCCCCCGCGCTGGCAACGAGGTCTACACCCTGCTCGAGGTCCTCCAGGACGAAATGCCCCTGGCCGGTGCGCTCCCGGGCGACTGGACCGTCGAATCGATGCCGGACCTGCCCTGAACCTCCTTCTCGCCCGACACCTCCAGCCCCATGCCGAGTCTCGAAACGCTCTTGAAGGACACGCTGCTCCTCACCGCCGCCCCCTACACACCGTGGAAGGAATACGGCGCGGGCCCGGCTACCGCGGAAACCGCCGCCGCGGCGGCTCCGGCCACCCCGGGCCGCTGGAAGTGGTCCCACGACGTCCGCAAGCCCGGGCGCGTGAGCGGGGTGACCTACCACCTGCTCCGGACCCCCTGGTACGTCGAACAGACCCCCACCGTCCTGGAGGAGCTCCTCTGGCATCCCGTCGAGGTGGGCTATCGCGGCCTGCCCCTGACGCTGGAGCTCACCAAGAAGTTCCTGCTGCGCAAATACGAGACCTCCCGTGGAACCGTCGCGAAGGGACAGTCCGCCTACTGGCTTCCCGCGGAGCTCGACCGGAGCATGCTGCTCGTCTTCGGCTTCCAGCTGAACCTGCGCGCGAAGTCCAAGACCTTCTCGCTGGAGCCCATCCCCCTGGATGTGTTGGAGCGGGACGACTTCATGCCCAGACCCGGCGCGAAGCCGCCCAGGGCGCCCGTCATGAAGGTGAAGCGCACGGAGACGGGGACCCTCCAGCTCGTGCCCATGCGCGTGCTGGTGTGCGCGGAGTTCGTCTGCTGCCAGGAGAGCACCGACTACGTGCCGGGCGCCCAGGCGCGCACGTCGCGCTTCCGGCCGCACCTGATGATCATGAGCAACCGTCCGCTGGACACGCTGGCCGCGAAGATCAGCGTCCGCCGTCCGTCCATGTCCACCATGGCGCATGAGGGCCTCCCGCCCGCGGACGACCAGGATGGGATGTCGCATGCGATGGCGGCGGGGATGTGGTCGGACTCGAACTCGCCGGAGGTGGCCTGGGAGAAGGTGTTCACCCTTTCGATTCCGCCGGTCTGGTCCTCCATCTTCTCCCGCGTGAAGACGAACCTCCCGGCGGGCGCGGGCTACCTGATGGTCTCGCCGGACGCCCCGGGAGGACCGGGGTTCCTCTCATACCGCTGGAACGACACGGCGGGACGGTATGGGCAGCATCAGGAGGAACTGATGCCGCGTCAGGGATACTTCGACAACATCCACGTGGCGCCGCCCATGCGCGCACCCAAGACCCTCCGCGACCTCTATCCGGACGCGAAGCTGCACCTGGATGAAATCACCATGGCGCCCTTCTGCGTCCATGACTGTCTTCACCAGCACTGGCGCTGGCTGCCGGCGAAGGAGAAGTCCCTGCACGGGTGGGATGAGAAGAGGCCTTATGCCGTCCCGGGGGCTCCGCACATCCCACTCCATCAGCACCTGCGCGTGGAGATGGAGTCCCCCCACGCGTATGCCTATTGCGTCCGCTCGGACAAGGTCCTGGAGCCGGGCCGCTGGGAGTACGTCCTGCACGAAGGGCTGGCGTACGGAATCAACGCGGGCCACGAAGCGATGGGCAAGCTGCTGCTGGGAGGCAGGGCGTTGCTCTCGCCGTGGCCTTCGGAGGCGCAGGCGTCGTGGGCGATGTTCTACTGGGTCCTGCGCTACAGCCGCACCCGGGACCTGGCCGTCGAGCGGCTCCTGGAGGATGGGGCGCCCGTGCCCTCTTGAGTCAGGGCCCGCTCGGCCCTGCGGCGCCTACGGCAGTCGTGGGGCCTCGCTCAACCAGCGGCGGACCTCGTCCAGGTACTCACGCGGCAGCGCGTGCCCGCTGTCGAAGGCCCGGCGCGTCTTGCGCTTGGAGGGCGCGGCGTCGAACAGCTTCTGGGTGTCCTCCCCGGTGGAGAAGGGATCGTTGTTCGCGCTCAACAGCAACCAGGTCTGATGAACCTGGCCCATCCGGTTCACCGGTGCGGCGTCGCCCAGCACGGGGTCGACATGGGGTGGCACCATCGTCACCAGGTGGGTGACGCGAGGCTCACGCGAGGCCAGCAGGAGGCCCACCTGGGCGCCCATGCTGTAGCCGGCGACGAGCACCCTCGGCGGCTTCTTGCCGTTGGCGAGGACCTTCGTGATGAGCGCCTGGGCATCGCGCACGGTGTCGACAATCATCGCTTGATAGGGACCGGGATCCCCGGCGTGTGCTCGCTTCGCGAGGGCTCCGGGCCGCGCATCAGGAGTCGCCCGCGCGCCGTGCCGCCTCGCGTCCATGAGGTAGACCCGGTAGCCGGCGCTCCGCAGTTGCTCCGTCAGGGCCCCCCCGAAGGTCGGCTCCGCATCCGTCAGCCAGTCGTCCTTGCTCCGGGTGAGGCCGTGCAGCAGGACGGCCACGGGCGGATTCGGCCTCTCCCCTTCCGGTTCCAGCACCCACACGGGAATCCGCTCGCCGTCCTCCGCGCGGACCTCCATGGGAACCGCGGGGCTTGCGGCATGGGCCACGGGGGTGGCCAGGAACATCAGACCCAGCAACAACGAACGCATCATCACGGGACGCCTCCATCGCGAGAGGCCCTGGAACCTGCGGGAGCGAGGGTCAGCCGGGCGTCACCCGCCAGCTGACATCCATTTGACGTGGCCGCGGGTAGCATCCGGGTCACTCCCATGCGCGTGCTCGTCATCGAGGACAACCGTGACCTCCAGGCCAACATCGCCCGCTTCCTGGAGCCGGACTTCCAGCTGGACTTCGCGGGCACCGGGCCCGAGGGGCTCGCGCTCGCGCTGGCCCACCCGTACGACGTCATCGTGCTGGACCTGATGCTGCCCGGCATGAGCGGCCTCGAGGTGTGTGAGCGCTACCGGCAGGTCGCGCCCCGGCTCGTCCCCATCCTGATGCTGACCGCCAGGGACACGCTCGAGGACAAGGAAGAGGGCTTCCAGGCGGGCGCGGACGACTACCTCGTCAAACCCTTCTCGCTCCGGGAGCTGCGCTGGCGCCTGGAAGCCCTGGCGCGCCGGCCCGTCCCTCCGAGCGGGCGAACGCTGACGTGCGGCGGGCTCACGCTGGAGCCGGAGAGCGGGCAGACGCGCTGGGGTGGGCGCACCGTCCGGCTCAACCGCACGGAGGCACTCCTCCTGAAGTGGCTGATGGAGGCCGCCCCCGAACCTGTCCCCGCGGCAACGCTGGCGGAGCGGCTCTGGGGGGACGACGCCCCCGGGTCCAGCGCGCTGCGCACCCACGTCTATGCCCTGCGCAAGGCCCTGGCCGGGCTGGGGCTCGACGATGCCATCACCACCCGCCGCAACGAGGGGTACCGCCTGGATGCGCGCTAGGACCCGGTCGGTGCGCGCGATGCTCCATCGCGCCATGGGGCTGTCCGCCGCGTTCGCGCTGGTGCTGATGGGTGGGTTCTTCACGCTCTTCAGCTACGACCTCGAGGACGTCATCTTCAGCCGCATCGTGGCCGCGGAGGCGGACCGGCCCGAGCCAGGACACGTCCCCGGAATCACCCGGTATGACGGGCACTCCGCGCTGCCGCCCTGGCTCGCGGAGCGCCTGCGTCCGGACGCGCCTGCGGGAGAGTACGAGGTGCCCGCCGGGAGCCACGGACACTTCCACGTCGCGGTGCGCCCCGGCGATGGCGGAGGCCCCCGGTACTTCGCGTTCGACGTGACGCGCCTGACGAGCACGACGGACAACCTGAAGCGGACCGCCGGACTGCTGCTCGCCAGTGCGCTGCTGGCGCTGCTGGCCGCCGCGCTCCTCGCGCGTCTCGTGGCCCGCCGGCTCGGCCGGCCGCTGGAGCGGATGGTGGAGTGGATCCGGGCCGAAGGGGCCCCGCCGCCCGGGGATGACGGCGGAGTGGCCGAGGTCCGCACGCTGCTGGACGCGCTGCTCGCACGCGACGCGCGCCTCCAGGAACAGTTGGAGCGTGAGCAGCGGTTCAACCGCGACGCCAGTCACGAGCTGCGTACGCCTCTGGCCGTGGCGCAGGGTGCGGTGGAGATCCTGGAGCTCGACCCGCCGAAAGACACGGAGACCTTCGACCGGCTGCGCCGGGCCGTGAGCCAGATGGGCCTGCTGACGGAGGGCATCCTCTGGCTGGCCCGGGAGCGCCGCTCCGAGGAGCGCTGCGACCTGCACCGCGTCTCGCGAGAGTTGATCGCGCTGTACGGGCACTTGCGGCGGAGTGAAGGCATCGAGCTCGCCATCGAATCCGCTGGCGAAGTCCACGCGCCCCTCCCCGCTTCCGTCGCCAGGGTGATGATGGGCAACCTGCTCAAGAACGCGCTCGCCTACACAGACGAGGGGCGCATTGTGATTGCCATTGAGCCCTCGGCATGGACCCTGACCGACACGGGTGCTGGCTTTGGCCGCGCTGAGCCCGGGAGCGAGAGCCACGGCATCGGCCTGTCACTGGTGGAACGGCTGGCCCAGCGTTTCGGGTGGACGCTGTGCATTGACGCCGTGGAGCCCCGAGGTACCCGCGTGCGGCTGAGCTGGCGCGGATAGGCTCGTCCCCGTGTCACGAAGACCGCCCTGCGTCGAGCGGTCCTCGCGGCGCCTGGAGCTACCGGGCGCAGTTGAACAGGTTGTTGCTGACGTGGATGCCGCTCATCGCGTACCCACCGGCCATGCACACGTGCATGGGATAGGAGTCCTTCGTGCCAGGGCTCCCATCCACGAACTCGGAGACGACGCTCGTCCCTGGATACTGGCAGGCCAGGTAGTCGTTGCTGACGTGCAGGCCGACCATGACGCTACCGTAGGGACAGGCATGCATCCCGTTGCGCCGTCCCCCCGTATCAAGGAAACGGGAGCCACTCGTGGAGGAGAGCTGGGCACACTTGAAGACGTCATTGCTGAGGTGCGCGCCAATCATGGCGTAGCCGCTGGGGCAACAGTGCATGGTGCTCCCATTGACGGTGCACCGCGTCCCCGCGTCGTAGAGCACCAATCCCGTGAAGGAGAGCGAGGACTTCGCCACCTCGACGTCGAACTCCGCCTCATCCTCTGGCGCGGCGCCGCATCCGGCAAGCATCGTGATGGCAGTCAAGACCACCGCTGCTGAAGACACTGCTTCGAAGAGTCGCTTCATCGGTTCATTCACATGACCAGGGGTTCACCTGGGGAGCGATGTACCTCCCCACCTCGCTGCGCGCCTGTACGCCAAGCTAAGTACTTTCTGTTTATTTTCGCTTTACGAATAATCAAGAAATAATTCACTCAGAGTGAATGCCTTCAGAGAACTCGTGCTCCTCCGGCCTTCTCCCTGGAGGAGATCACCACCATCCCGCCCTGCATGTGCTCCGCCAGGTCACGGACGCCATCTGTCCGGACGCGCTCGCGACACACCGCAACCGGCTGACGTGATGAAGGCCGCCCTGCCGGGCGGCGGCCTCGCGGCAAGGCTCGCGAAGGCAACTCGCAAGACCCGGACGTTGCTGATGGTCCATGGGGCCTGGCACAACGCCCCCTCCAGCTTTCGCATGACGCTGCCCGGGGAAAGCGACTGAAGCCTCGAAATGACTGCATTGAATGCTCCACGTGCGGATGACCCAGGCTGGGGCAGTCCTGACGCAGATTCCATTCACTCAGTCTTTCCGCTAAAGAGAACATTACCTGTTTACGACAACCTTTTCCTTCATTGGAGTTCTGAATGCGTCACAAGCTCTTATTCACCGCCTGCTTGATCTTCCCCCTTATGGGAGCGCTCCTCTCGACTCCAGCGATGGCGGATCCCTGGTATGGGGAAACACCTGATTTGGCCTTACGGAGCTGCCAGCACCTCTATGCCATGGGCGTTCGGCGCTCAGGAGTCTACTTCCTCAAGCCGGACGGCACTCAGGCCCTCACCACATATTGCGACATGGAAACGCAAGGGGGCGGGTGGGCGATGGTCTACAACAGCGTGCTGGGCACCAACACGACCGACTTCTGGAACATCCCTTACGCGGACCGCCTCGGCCGCCGAGGCCGGGCAAGCCTGGATTCCAACTTCTACGATGGAAGCCTTTACACCTACCGTAAAACGGAGTTTGTGGATTCCGTAAGATACATGGATGTCGTCGAGGACCTTCGAGGCAAGACGGTCATCCTTTTCACGGCTCGGATTGATGGGTTCAATACCAGCACGATGAGATTTCAAGGACCCCAGCAGATTGGCGATGGAAGTTCAGCGGTCTATTCCAGGCAGTTTGCTTCGGGGTGGGCATCTCCAGACTACGATGGTGATGCTACTCCGGTAGTTCAGTGTTCGGCCAATTACGCCAATGTCACGCAGCATTATGATGGCTGTTGGGTGTACAATCTCGGTGCCGATGCTGAACTCCCAGTTGAGGATGGCAGGGTTGGACCCCACCTGAATAGCTCAGTGGCGGTTGAACGCGGGCTCGTAACCGACGGCACGGTGCACACGCGTGTTCGTCGCATTACTCGCTTTGTGAGGTGGTAACGCCGTGCCCCCAGTCTCGTTGTTTGCGTCTCCACTGAAGCTGGCGGTTCTGCCCGGGCAAAGGTTTACACAGCGAAGCAAGGGACGTACGTGGCGCCCAGTCACCGACGAAGGCGAACTACACGAAGGCCGATAACTACTCCACCAAGGGCAACTCCAACCCCTATGCGGGCAAGAAGGGGTCGAAATAGCCAAGTCCACCACAGGCGAGCGTCGCAGCCTCGTCGAAACCGAAGTACGCGCCCATGCGCGCCCGGAAGCGGCGGATTTCTGTCGGGGGAGATTGTCCACCTCCTGCGGTTCGTCCTGGCCTTCCTGGTGGGACCCTTCGCTGGGGAAGCAAGGCCAGTGCCCCAACAGGAATCGAACCTGTGGCCTGGCAGCCTTGGCCATGCTGTCATGGATTAAAATGACATCCATTTTCACCTTCCGCTGCGCCGCGAGCGCTGCTGCCGTTCTTGCTCTCGTCGGATGCGGGTCGGCTACCGTCGGCGGTGGAGGAAGCCCTGCGCGCGCGAAGTGGGTCAGCCCGGTCATGACCACACCGGACGGCGGCCAGCTCCGGACCACCATCTACTACGGGCCCTGGCAGTGCAGCGCCGCGTTCCTGTCTCGGTGCGAGTCGAAGTGCGCAGCGCAGGGCTACCCACTCAGGGGCTGCATGTGGCTGGCCGACATCAAGGGGGATTGGCAGGGGCGCTATCTCTTCATGCCCGCCGAGGCCGGTGGGCGCATGGCCATCACCCACTGCTGCTGCGACTACCCGACCGTGTCGAACGGCCGCCAGCTGCGGGAGAAGTGGAAGAACGCCCGTGAAGGCTTTCGCCGCCAGTGGGGCTCCGAGTTCGGAGAGTGGCCGTCAACGAATGGTGCCAACTGGCAGGGCCACCACATCTTCGACCTGGCGCACGGCGGTCCGCCGGTCGCACCCGACAACGTGCTTCCGGTGCCGCAGGACGTGCATCAGGTCTTCAACGACGAGTACCCCGCCTGCTATGCCCCTGGCGGTAAGTGGCTCACGCCAGGCCCCGCGCGTCCGTACGCGGACTGAGGAGCCGCCATGTCCATGCCCATGGAAAGCCTGCTGGCCGAAGTCTCCCGACTCCACTTCCCTCGCCCGCCTGCCACGCTCGCGCAGGTCGCCGCCTTCGAGGCACGCGTGGGGTGGAGGCTTGATGAGGACCTGCGCGCCTTCTACCTGCACAGCGACGGGTGTGACCTCTTCGTCTCCTCGCAGGACACCCGATTCCGCGTGCTGCCGCTGAAGCAAATCATGCGGGCGCGCGTCGCCATCCGCGGCAATGACAGGGACGAAGCTGGATCGGCATCCCTCTACACGCTGGTGGACATGCAGGATTCCGACTACGTCGTCCTGGACGTGGCACGGAGTGAGTCCGGTTGCTACCCGCTCTTTGACGCGTGGCACGAGACGTTCCCCGAACTGGTACCCGTTGCCTCGTCCTTCGGCGAGTTCCTGGAGAAGGCTCTTCGCAGTAACAACAGCGCCTTCTGGCTGGACGGATGAGTCCCGCCAGTGCGTGGCGCGCCTTTTCGGGCGTGCGATGTCCGCGACGCGCCCACCCACAACAGGACGAAGACGCCACCGGAGCGCCGTCGCGCGCCTGCCAACACCACCAGGTAGCCAGTCCGCCGCTTTCACATCCAGGCAGGGGCAAAACAGCCCCATCTATTCGGTAGCGCAACACCCATGCGACGCTTCCTCCTCTGCGAGCCTTCGGGCCGCTTCAAGGGGACTCCCATGGCAGTGCGTTACGACCCGTCTGTGATTCAGGAGCACGCGGAGGACTTGTACAGCCGAGCCTCACGGCTCGCCATGCTGTATGGATTCATGGGCATCGTCTTCGGCGCGGCGATTGGTTTTATCCTCAGCGCCTCCGCCGAGGACCTGCGACCGGTTGCCCTCACGGGAGGCGCTGTCATCGGCGTTATCATTGGCGCCAGCATGGGGAGAAGCCGGGCCTTCGCGCTGGAGCTCCAGGCCCAGGTTGCACTGTGCCAGGTCGCCACCGAAGCGAATACCCGGCGTACCGCAGAGGCAGCCGAAGCCGCCCAGCGGCAGGAGTCGCAGCCCCCATTGCAGCAGGTGGGCTGAGCCTCCCCGGGCAAGCGCACTTAGCCTCAGCGCCGGACCGAGAAGAAGAAGGTCGTCTCGCAGGTCGGGCAGTATTCGATGGTGGCCGGGGCTGGATTCGCACAGCTCCAGCCCTCTGCCTGCCGCAGGAACTCGAGCGGCTGCTGGATGAAGAACTCGCCCTCGTAGCGGCAGATGCCCTCTTGTTTCAGCAACGCATAGACGGGGGCGATGTCCTGCAGGTGCCTGGAGGTTTCCTTCCGCCAGCCAATCCTGAAGTCCAGGGGAGGCCGTGGCGGAGAACCCAGGTTCCACCAGGCCACTGCCTGGGTGGCCGCCGCGAAGACGAGCGTGACGGTGAGCAGCCGCGTCCAGAGCCTTGGCAGGTGGCTGGGGATGAGCACGGCGCCCGCGTAGAAGAGCGCCAGGGTCAGCAGCAGGTAATGGCGCGGTGACTCCCGGCTGGTGAAGAGCGGGAAGCAGACCGCGTAGAGGGGCAGCACGAGCGCCCAGAACGCGCCGTGGGGGTCGGTGGCATCCTGACGGAAGGCCCTGACCGTCCGAATGCACGCGACCACGACGGCGACGAGCAACACGCTCACGAAGAGCAGCCCCGCGATGCGGAGCGCCAGCGGCGGCACATAGGCAAACAGCCGGCGGTAGAGCACGTCGTTGCCCAGGACTCCCAGGAGCCCGATGCCGTGCATGATGAGGAACGGCACCAGCGCCACCCTGAGCCAGATGTGGGGCTTGCGCACGCGCGAGCCCTCCAGCCGGGCGGAGCACCACGCCTGAAGGGAGGAGGCGTGGCGCTCGAGTACGGGCACCAGTGCCCGCCACAGCCCGGTGGCCAGGAGTGGCAGCGCCACGAGGGATGACAGGACGAGCGTGGGATGGTGCTGAAAGGAATCGTCGTCCAGCCTCCACTGGAGCACGCAGGCGATGAACACTGGGACCAGGCCCACCGCGTTGAGCACGAAGAAGCGGGAGGTGGAGGCGGTCGCACGGTCACGCCACCAGAGCACCGCCGAGGCCAGCGCGAACGCCAGGATCCAGGAGACGAAGACAAAGTGGTTCAGCACCCCCACGAGGCTCACCGCGAAGAACAGGAACGCGGTGAGGGCGCTGGAGCTCCCACGGACCAGGAACGCGTGCGCCACCGCGACGAGGCACGCCATGCCGAAGAGGTTCCAGGCCATCACCTCCCAGGCAATGCGTGCCTCCAACAGCAGGAGCAGCGAGGTGCAGCACAGCGCCACGAACAGCCCCGCGGAGCGCACCGACTGGCGGAGCAGCAACAGAAGGAGGATGCCCAGCCCCGCCACGTTCAGGATCAGGCCTGGGAGCCGTAGCGACTCGACCGAAGCGCCTCGCGCCTTGAAGACCAGCGAGAGCGCGTAGGGGTAGAGGCTCCCCGCGTAGTACCTCATCCCATGGAGCGTGAAGAAGCCTCGCTCCTGGTGCTCCAGGGCCCGGAGCCCCGCCCACGCTTCATCCGCGTGCAGCCCGGGGAAGGAGGCGAAGCCATGCACCATCATCACGGCGGCGGAGAGCCCGAGCGCGAGGAGGACAGTGGTCTGGAGGACTGCTCGGATACCCATCGCGCTTCCGCTGCTGGAGCGCGCGCAAGCTAGCGCACGCCTTCCCTGATTGTCGCCCCCATCACGCGCAGCTCAGCCTCTCAGGCCCACTCCGTCAGCTCCTCGCGCTGGTACAGGGTCGCGAACGAAGGCCGCGCCTTCAATTGGCTGGCGACCGCGGCCAGGTGCGGCCACGCCGTGGCGGGCTTCGGCATGGCGCGGGACCAGCGCATCAGCATGACGAGGTAGAAGTCCGCGACGCTGAGCGTCTTCCCCAGCAGGAAGGGGCCGTTCGCGGCGAGGTGCGCATCCAGCACCTGCCACGCGCGCTCGATGCGGCCCGCGACGGTGGAGCGCACGGCTTCGGCATGGGCCTCCCCCGCGGGCTCGTGGGGGTACCACCACTGCCGGAACAGCGGCTGCACCATGTTCGCCAGGTGGAACATCCACTGGTAGTAGTCCATGCGCGCCGCGCTTCCCGGCGCGGGCGCCAGGCCCGCCTCCGGATGGCGGTCCGCGAGGTACGTCACCAGGGCCGCGGCCTCGAAGTGCGGCTTTCCTTCAATCAGCAGGGTCGGCACGACGCCATTCGGGTTGAGCGCCAGGTACTCGGGGCGCTTCTGCTGTCCGGCGCCGGTGTCGATGCGTTCCAGGGAGTGCGGCTGGCCGAGTTCGAGCAGCACCCAGTGCACCAGCATGCTGGCGGCACCCGGCGAATAGTAGAGCGTGTACATGGGGTCTCCGTGCAAACGGGGTAGCGAGTCGCGGCATCGTGTCAGGGATGGCGGTCCTGGAGGAACTCTTCCGCCCATCCAGGCGGCAGGCCGAAAGGGCCGTGCCTGGTACTCCAGAATGGCGCGCACCCCGCCGGGGGCACTCGGCTACCAGCTTCCGCTGGAGCCTCCTCCCGAGGAGCGCCCGCCTCCGGACGAGGAGCTTGAGGAACTCGACGACGAGGGCCGGGTGCGGCGCGGCGTGGAGCGGCGCGAGACGGACACGAAGGCGCAGTGACCACACCGCACCGTCACCTCCTCCTCGCCGCCATGATCGTACGTCGCGCTTCGCAGCGTCCGCGTGCTCTGCTTCCCCGTCACGTAGTTGCACCGCGTGCAGCGCGCGGCGCGGGTGAAGAACGCGCCATAGCGCTCGGTGAGCACGTCCGCGCACGGCTCGCACCACCAGACGTCGTAGTCCACCGAGCCCAGCGACTCCTCGGCCCGCTGGCCGGCGTCGAGATGGGCGTCGTCCGCCACCTCGCCGAGCCGCAGCCGCTGGGTGCCACACGCCTTGCACTTGCGCGGACGGCGGCGGAACCAGGCACGGCCCGCCAGCCCCGCCGCGCCGAGCACGCCCGCGCCTCCGGCGAAGACACCCAGTCCCGGCTCCGTGGACGCCTCTTCCGGAGGGCTCCAGCTCATCTGCGGCGGAGGGACCAGGAACTCCTCGGCGGAGAGGCTGCCGACGAAGTCCTCTCCGGCGACGGGCTCCGGGGCAGCGTCCTGGGGATGGTTGAGCCGTGAGTTCTCGATGAGTTGCTTCAGGCCTCGCGCACCCATCTGGACCGCGGCGTTGGCATCCTTGCGCTTGAAGCCCGGCACGATGGCCTGCGCCATCACCGCGTCGCTGGCCTCCTGGTCGGCGGGTTCATCCACCCCGTCGCCCAGGATGATTTCCGCCTTGCGGTCGGCGTACGCGACGAAGAGCAGCACGCCATCGTCGCGCCCGGGATGGCCGATGCCCCAGCGGTTGAAGAGCGCCAGCGCGAACTCACGCGAGGGCCTGCGCGACGTGGTGTCCACCATCACCACCATGAGCTGGCCGAGCCCACTGTCGTCCAACTCCGTGCCCAGCTGGTCGAGCTCCGCCTGGACCGACGGCTGGAGGACCCGGGAGGCGGTGAGGTCCACCGTCCAGGTGCCCTTGGGAGGACGGGGCACCTCTGCCACCGTGACGCCCAGGGCCGGAGTGCCGAGGGCGCAGAACAGGACCATGAAACCCAACCATGCGCGCATGGGTTCCATTGTAGCAGCGACTCCGGTCACCCCGCGGCGACGGCGGTCCCTGTGCGCTACCACGGGCGCACGGTGGTTCCCCACACATAGAGCGAGGCTTCCAGGGGGCGTTTCCAGGGGTGTTCCAGGGTGGTGCGGATGCCCATCTCCCGTGCGGCATTGAGCAGGTGGAGGTGCCATGGCCCGTGCTCGCCAGACAGCCGGGTGGCGGCGATGGCCAGCGCGCTCGCGCCCAGCGAATAACCGCCGAAGACGAGCGGGCCGCTGGCGGAGTCCTCCGGGCCCTTCACCCCGCGCGGCCACTCGCGGCAGGCGGCGAGGGGCAGTGCGCTGCCGGCGGGATGGTCGCAGTAGCCGTCCACCAGCGTGGCCGTGAAGCGCCGTGCCGCCGGGTGCGAGGCCATGCCCAGGAAGGCCCCCGTCCACGCCAGCGTGGTGCCGCGCTGCGTGGGCTCCACGAGGCGCCCCTTCGCGTCCACCTTCGCGGGGAAGCCCGTGGGCAGGTCCGCCAATTCAACGAGGCGCGCGGCGAGTCGCTCCCCCGCGGCCCGCGAGTCCGCGTTGTCCCGGAGCCGCCCGTGCAGCAGCAGCCCCGCCGCGGCCGGAGCGCTGTCGCAGGGCCAGATGGCGCGCCCGAAGCTGGGCAGGAGGAGCTGTCGCGAGAGCGCCTCCACGAGCTGCGCGGCCAGTGCGTCGAACAGGGCGGTGGACTCCGCGTCCGCGAGCCCGGCGCGCTCCATGCCCGCGAGCATCAGCAGCACGTAGCCCCGGTAGAGGACGCTGTGCGGGAGCGTGTGCCCCGCGACACGCGTCCCCTTCTGTGCGTTGAAGGGGCGCCGGGCCCGTCCGAGCGCATCCGCGAGAAGGGCCTTCAGCCTGCGCTGGGTGTCTGGAACCGGGTGCCCGTCCAGCGTGGCCTGGACGAGGATGAACGACAGGTGCGCATCGCAGAGGAGCTGCGCCTCGATGAAGCTGCGGGCCGCGTCGCCGAGCAGCTTTGGCTCGCACCCCTGGCCGAGGATTCGCTGCTCCAGCGCCGCCAACGAGTCCCTGGAAAGAGCGGCGGTCGTGGGCTCCGGAGAGGCAAGGGGCGCGGGGGTGCCTCCGTCGGCCGGCGTGCCCTCCGCGCGGGCCGCAAGCGGAAGGCAGAAGGACAGCGCCAGGAGCGGGAGCAGCGCCCGCGAGCCGCGAAGGGAAGTGGAGGCTTCGGACATGCGCGGAGACGTCACCACGTCCCTGGGTGCCCGTGCCGACCGAGTCGCCGGCGGTCACAAGTCGAGGCGGAACGGTCGTTCCGGCCGGGTGACCGGCGCAACCCTCTCGGCTTCGACGAACTGAAGTCGCGCGGCCACGCGTGGCTCGCAGAGGACGCGGTTCGGAATGCGCTCAGTAGGCCCAGATTCACCTGGCAATTGATCGCGGAGATGGCGCTCTCCGCTGCTCGATGCCGTCAGGCCAGGAATGCTCTTCTTATGGGATGTGTGGGTTCCGGATGTGCCACCGTCCTCCAGGGCCTTCCATTCCCCGGGACCGCAGCCGTGATGCAAGGAATTGATTACACGAAATCCCGACTGATGTCCTCCCTGCAAAGCAATACCCCACCCACCAGCCCGGCAGTCAAACGGGCCTGAGAAGTTCAGTCTGTGTTGCTCATCGCACACCTCCCAGGGATGGATGGTGATTGGAACGGCCCCATGGCACGCGGCCGACGCGAGAGCGCTCGGTGCGCAGGAACCACGCAAGACCGGGTTCCCTTCGCGAAGGCATGCGGGGAAACGTGCTCGGGGCCGGTCTTGAAGCCGTCATCCACGCCGCCGCCACCTCGGCCGCCAGGGCCGCTCATCGTGTCGACTCATCCCCCCGCTTCTTCTGGGCCCGGACGTCCAGGACCACCTGCCCATCCTTCATCACGAACCGAACCTGCTTCAGCACCCGGATGTCCTTCAGCGGATCCCCCTCCACCGCGAGCAGGTCCGCGAGCTTGTTCGGCGCGAGCGAGCCAATCTGGTCCTGCATGCGCAGCAGCTCCGCCGCGTTCACGGTCGCGGCACGCAGGATGTCCACGGGTTTGAGCCCCGCCTCTGCATAAGCGATGAGCCACTTCACGCTGGCCTGCCCTCGCGTCAGCCCTGGCATCACGATGTACATGTCCGTGCCAGCGGCGATCCGAACACCCGCGGCCACCGCACGGCGGAGGCGGTCATGGGCCCGGGTGATGTTCTTCCTGCAGCGCTCCTTCATCTGGCGCTGGCGCTCCGCATTGCCGGGCTGGGCCTCGAAGGAGTCACACACCTCCAGCGGGCCATCCGTAGGCACCAGGAAGATGCGGTTGCGGACCATGGGCGCCAGCACGTCGTCGGGGAGGGAGTAGCCGTGCTCGATGGAGTCGACGCCCGCCTGGACCGCGATGCGGATGCTTTCGTCGGTGGTGGTGTGCGCCGCCACCGGGCGCTTCTTGCGGTGGGCCTCCTCGACGATGACCTTCAGCTCCTCCAATGAGAGGAGGTTGTGCCCGTTGTCGACAATGACCTTGATGCAGTCCGCGCCGTCCAGGAGGGCCTGCCGCACGGCGCGCCGGGCCTCCTCCACGCCGGAGACGGTGACGTACTCCTGCTCGATGAGGGGCTGAGCCGGGAGCTGGAGCGTGGGGAACTGCCCGCCATGGGGAGCGAGCGCGCGGGTGCAGGCGGAGATGCGCGGGCCCTGCACCCAGCCGCGCTGGATGGCGTTGCGCAGCGCCACGTCGCCATTGACCCCCGAGTTGCCGACGTCGCGCACCGTGGTGACTCCTGCCTCGAGCATCTCGCGGCCCAGCTTCGCGCCCAGGAGCGCGCGTTCGGCGGTGCTGCTCTGGGTGACGGGGGTGACGAGGCTCCCGCCTCCGTTCTCCGGGTCGACGTCCAGCAGCAGGTGCGAGTGCGCGTCGATCAGCCCGGGAAGCAGGGTGACGTCGCCCAGGTCGATGACCCGTGTGCCCGAGGGGATGGCGAGGCCGGTGCCGACCGCCTGGATGCGCGAGCCTTCGATGAGCACCACCGCATCCGGCAGGACCCGGTCACTCTTCCCATCAAAGAGCCTCGCGGCGCGCAGGGCGATGCGCGTGGGCTCCTGGGCCCGTGACGGCAAGGGAACACAGCACAGGAGGAGCGTGCCAATGACAGTCGTCAGCAGGCGTCGGGAACGAGAGGACAAGGCGTGGCTCCAGGGTGCGCGCGGCTCAGCCACCGCACAGTGTGCTCCAGCCTGTGTTGTACCCAGGAACACGGACAATGTCTGGAGCGGAGTTGGGTTGGAGCGGAGCAGCCCTCGTATGCTGGCGCGATGAACGCTCTCACCCTGGCTGCCATGGCCGTCGCTGCCACCGCTCCTGATGACGGCTCCCCTCAACCGTGGTTCACGGTGGGGCCGCTGCTGAGCTTGAGCCGCCTCCAGGAGGACACCGCCTGGGGCGTGGGCCTGGAGTCCACACTCAACGTGGCGATGCACAACAACCGCATGGGCTCCTTCAAGTCGGGCGCCGTCGGCGTCTTCGGGCAGGCACAGTGGATGGACGGTGACCACGCGCGGATGTGCGGTGGAATCCAGGGCAACTACCTGATCATGGGGCTGGAGACGGGGGTGGCCCATGAGACAGGGACCGCGGCCCACAAGGCCACGACGTCTCTCCATCTGGCGCCCTTCCTCAGCTTCGTCTACGGGTCCGTGGGCGTCCGCTTCAGCTTCCCGTTCGACAACAGACGGGACCTGTCGGGCCGGCTCCCGTATGGCCGGGAGATCGGCCTCACGCTGACCCTCAAGAAGCCCTTCTCTCCCCTGCTCTGATTCACGCCTCGGGTAATCCGGTCGTCGTCCAAAGCGAGCCGAAGAGCTTGAGGACGACGTGAGGCCGTGTCCGGAAGTAGCCCAGGCCCGAGCGCAGGGCCTGTTGCAACTCGGTCATCTCGTCGAAGAGAAGGTTGTGCGTGGCCCGCTGGCGCAGGGGCCGCCACAGTCGTTCGATGGGTTGAAGTTGAGGGCTGTAGGGCGGCAGCCGGTACAGGGAGAGGTGCGGGAAGCGGCGCAAGGCCCAGTCCACGGGGCGCCCGCGGTGCCAGGGCGCGTTGTCAATGATGAGGACGACTTGCCGCCACGCCGTGGCGGGATAGGCGCGAGCGACGTCGAGCAGGTGGTGGGCGAAGGCCACCTGCATGCGTTTTGTCTTCGAGAGTCCATCCTTGCGACGCGTCCGGGTACGGCTGCCGTAAAGCCTGCTCGTCACGGCCCCGGTGGTGAGGTTGGCGGAAGCGAAGGTGTGCACCACATCCTTGCAGTCGCGGGTGCCGATGACAGGGCGGCGTCCCTTCACGCCCAGCGTCGCCGTCAGCGTCGGCACCATGGGAAATCTCGCTTCGTCCTGGCTCAAGAGGGCGATGTCACCTGCTTGCGCCTGGCGTTTTTTTCGCTCAACTCCTGCCGCGCCTGCTGCTGGCGTGAAGCGTCCGCTCGAAGGAAGCGATAGGTGGGCCGGTACAGGCGCACGCCATGGCGACGGCAGAAGTCCCCCATGGCCGTCTCCCGCGCCCGAATCCCCGTCTGGCGGTAGAGGAAGTCCGCCAGCGCTTCATGCGTCCAGTTCGCCCGCTTGACGCCGCAGGCCCTTGGCCCCTGCTGGACCCAGCCCAGAATCGTTGGCGCCAGTCCCTCGGGAATCAACGGCGTGCGGCCTGGCGCCCACTGAATCCTCAACCCTCTCACGCCTCCCTCCCGATAGCGGGCGAGGAAGCGCTGGACGTTGCGTGGCGTCGTCCCCAGGTCCTCGGCAATCTGCTGCTGGGAGCGCCCTCGGGACGTCATCAACACCGCCTGGCACCTCTCACGTAAACGTCGGTCCTCCGTCGTGCGGAAGCATGTTTCCAGCTCGCTCCGCTGCTCCTCGCTCAGTGCCAGGCCGCTCATGCTCCTTCAACCTGGCTGACACGACGGATTCTTCCGGGCCGTGAATGAGGACCTTCCGAGAACCTGTGCCGCCGTGCCAATCCCAATCCTGCACCGGCGGCTGAGACGCGCCGCGCGAGCCCTCTGCGACTGGCAGCGCACTCCGCGAAACATCCCGCGTGTCATCCCTGCCGACGCAAGGCAGCACACGGCCCAGGCGGAAAGTTCTCCAATCAAAGTCACGAAACCTGGGGTGCGCCAGACTCGGCAATGACATTCATTTACTTATCAGGTGAAGCAGCCCACACTGGCCAGGCAACACCCCCCTGATTGGAGCAAGCATGAACAAGCGGACGAAGTTCCTGCTGATGGTTTCGGCTGCCCTCTCCTTCGCGCCCGCGGCTGCGCTGGCCGGTCCCCCCCAGTGCATTGATGTCTGTACGTATGCTCAATGCAGCGACCTCTGTAACATTGGTCCCGGCTATTGGATGACGTGTGGCCAGTACTACGGCATGGAGTGCCTGAACGCGCCGGCCGAGCCCTCCGAGCCCACGGCCTCCGTGTCCTCCGAAGAGGCCCTCCAGGCCGAGGATGCTTCGCTGACCTGCAGCGAGGAGAACCCCGCCTAGCAGACCCCGACGGCCGGCTCGCGGGGCCCGGTGGAACGGAACCGGGCCCCGCTGTCGGACTCAGTCCCTGCACCCGTCCGGGGTAGAGTGGTCCTCCGGAACGGCTCATGGCATCGCGGCGGATCTCTCCCCAGACCCTCGAGGAACTGCGCCACCGGGTGGACCTGCCCGGCCTCATCTCGCGTCACGTGGCGCTCACGCCGAGTGGGAAGGAGTTTCGCGGCCGGTGCCCCTTCCACGAGGAGCGCACCCCCTCCTTCTTCGTCGTCCCGGAGAAGGGCTTCTTCTTCTGTCACGGGTGCCGCGCGCGCGGAGACGCGGTGGACTTCCTCCGGCGCATGCTCGGGCTCTCCTTCGGGGATGCCGTGCGTGAGCTGGCACGCGAGGTGGGACTTCCGGTGTCGGAATCCGAGGCCTCGGCGGCGGACTCAAGCCAGCGCTTGCGCGACGTGACGAGGCTGGCCCAGGAACATTTCCAGGCCCTGCTCTGGAGCAGTGAAGGCGCATCGACGAGGGCCTATCTGGAGGCGCGGGGCGTCACGGAAGAGACGGCGCGCGCGTTCGGGTTGGGTTGGGCTCCTGAAGCCTGGGACCGGCTCGCGGAGCGGCTCGAGCGCGCGGGGCTGCGGGAGGCGGGGCTCGAGACGGGACTCGTGCAGCCGCGCAAGAAGGGCGCGGGCTGCTACGACTTCTTCCGGGGCCGGGTGATGTTGCCGCTGCGCTCGCCGGACGGACGGCCCCTGGGCTTCGGCGGGCGTCTCATGTCCGGTGGCGCCGGGGGACCGAAGTACCTCAACTCGAAGGACAGCCCGCTCTACCACAAGGCCGACACGCTCTTCGGGATGGACCTCGCGCGGGCGGAGATCCGCCGGCTGCATCGCGCGGTGCTGGTGGAGGGCTACTTCGACTGCGTCCTCCTGCATCAGGTGGGGGTGCGCCATGCCGTGGCGCTCTGTTCCACGCACCTGACGCCGGGCCACCTCCAGGTGCTCGCGAGAGCGGAGGCCCGCGAGCTGGTGCTGCTGCTGGACGGGGACGCGGCGGGGCTCGCCGCGGTGGAGCGTCTGTCTGGACCGCTGCTCGCCGCCGGCGTGGCCACCTACGTGGCGCTTCTGCCCCAAGGGGAGGATCCGGACACCTTCGCGCTGCGGGAGGGCGGCGCAGGAGTGTCCCGTCTGCTCGAGGACGCCCGTCCGCTCACGCGCCACCTCTTCACCACCGTGCTGCCCGAGGGACGTGAGGCCAGCTTCGAGGCGAAGATGCTCGCGCTGGGACGGCTGCGCGATGTCGTGGCGAAGATCCCCCCGGGCCTCATGCGCACGGCCTTCCTGGACGCGCTGTCCGCGCACGTGGGTCTGCCCTCCGCGGAACTGGAGGGCGTGCTCGCCGGGCCGCGGGCTCCGGCGCCAGCAGCCGTCGCGACAACAAGAGCACCGGTGGCGCCCACGTCTCCGGTATCGCCGCCCGTCGGCACACCGGAAGCGACAGTGGCTCAGGCGCCTTCACCGCCACCCGCGGTCGGCACCCCAGCCGAGCGCGGCGTGGATGCGCTGGAGGCCCGCGCGGTGGCCTGTGTGCTGCGCAATCCCAGCGTGCGGGACCAGGACGCCTTCGGGGCGTTGGAGCATCTTCAGGAGGCGGGGCTGCGAATGGCGCTGGGCGCCGCGTCCACCGGAGGCCTCAAGGCCACCGGCGTGGTGGCGCGAGCCCTCGCGGGCGCCACACGGACCCTGCCCACGGAAGAGGACGCCCTGGTGAAGGTCTTCCGCGTCACCTGCTGTGAGCTGTCCCTTCGCAGGCTGGACGCGGAGCTGGCGAAGCTGGCCGAACTCACTCGCGACCCCCGCCCCAGTGGCGCGATCCTCGCGCGACTCTCGCAGCGCTCGGAGCTGCTGGCCCTGAGGCACCGGGTGCGTCAGGTGCTCCAGAGCCTTCGCTGAGACGCTAGCGGAGCCGGATCCGGAGCTTGACGTCCGCGACCATGAGCTCGTCGCCATCGGCCAGTCGCTGACGACCGGTGAGGGAACGCTGGTTGTGGAAGGTCCCCATGGCGGAGCCCATGTCCTCCGCGAACCAACCCTCTGGCTCGTGGATCAGCAGGGTGTGCCGACGCGAGATCTGCACGGAGTCAGGCCGGTAATGACAGTCGAACTGCCGGCCAATGGTGAAGGAGGTCCCCGTGACGGGAATCTCCTGCCCTACCGCCGAGACAAGGGTCAGCGCGACGTACTTCGGAGCATGGGCTTGGGGCATGGTGGACAGGATACCGAATGTACCGGACCCGAACCGTCAACACGGGTTCTCATGAATTCGCGGATTCGCCGCATCTGTGCTCCAGTGGGCTCCCCTCCCCTTGTGTCCATGACCACTGGAACCCATTCGCCTCCTCCTGAGCTCGGCATGCGGCGCGCGGTATCGCGCTGGGAAATCGTCGGGTTCTCCATCAACGACGTCATCGGCAGCGGCGTCTACCTGCTGCCCGCGGCGGCCGCCGCGAACCTGGGCTCGGCCAGCACGGGCGCCGTCGTGCTCGCGGGGCTGGCGGTGCTGTTGCTCGTGCTCTGCTTCGCGGAGGCGGCCAGCTACTTCGACAAGCCCGGCAGCGCCTATCTCTATACGCGTGAAGCCTTTGGAGAACGGGTGGGGTTCCAGGTCGGCTGGATGACGTGGCTGGCGCGCGTCTCGTCCGTGGCCTCGTTGTCCGTCGGCTTCTCCCGCGCGCTGGGCTTCCTTTGGCCCGCGGCGAACTCAGGAGTGGGCCAGGGCCTGGCCATCGCCGTGCCCCTGCTGGCGCTCACCGCCATCAACGTCGTGGGCGTGAAGGGCGGCGCTCGCACCGCGGTGTTCCTTGCCGTCGCCAAGACGGTGCCACTGCTGGTGTTCATCGCCGTGGGCCTCTTCTTCGTGTCCGTCCCGCTGGCGACGTCGGTGGCTCCCAGGGAGGGAGGCAACCTGGGGTCCGCGGTGCTGCTGCTGCTGTTCGCCTATGCCGGCTTCGAGAACACGGCGGCTCCGGCGGGTGAGTTCAAGAACCCACGCCGCGACGTGCCCTTCGCGCTCATCGTGCAGATAGGCGTTGTCACGCTCATCTACACGGCGGTGCAGTGGGTGGCGCTGGGCACGTTGCCCGGGGTCGCGGATGCGCAGACGCCGCTCGCCAACGCCGCCGCGCGATTCCTCGGGGGTTGGGGTGGGCTCCTGATGAC
>NZ_RAWK01000123.1 GCF_003612165.1 Corallococcus aberystwythensis
CTACCCGGGTTCCCCTCCCGGCTTCCCGGGGCCGACGGTCGGGTGGCGGACCCGGGCTCCGGTGTGGGGAACCTTCGCGCTTGCGGGGCAGGGGGGCAGGGCATATCCCTGGCGGCCACGTCCCCTATGAGCCTGCTCGAAGCCATCGTCCTGGGTCTGGTCCAGGGTCTCACGGAGTTCCTGCCCATCAGCTCCACCGCGCACCTGCGCATCGCGCCGGAGCTGTTCGGCTGGCCGGATCCGGGTGCGGCGTACTCGGCCATCATCCAGCTGGGCACGGTGGCCGCGGTGCTCATCTACTTCCGCAAGGACATCGTCGCGCTGGTGAAGGCGTTCGTCGTGGGCCTGGTGAAGCGGGACCCGTTCGGCACGCTGGAGGCGCGGCTCGCGTGGTTCGTGGGTGTGGGCACGCTGCCCATCGGCATCTGCGGGCTGGCGTTCAAGAAGCTCATTGAGACGCAGTTCCGGTCGCTCTACGTCATCGCGTTCAGCCTCATCGTGCTGGCCATCGTGCTGTTCGTCGTGGAGAAGCGCGCGTCGCACCAGCGCACCGTGGCGGACATGACGTGGAGGGACGGCATCCTCATTGGCCTGTGGCAGGCGCTGGCGCTGGTGCCGGGCTCGTCGCGCTCCGGCACGACGCTCACGGGCGGCCTGTCGCTGGGGCTCAAGCGCGAGGACGCGGCGCGCTACTCGTTCCTCCTGTCCATCCCGGCGACGACGCTGGCGGGCATCTTCGAGTTGAAGCACCTGCTGGAGGCCACGCAGCGCCCGTCGACGGTGGCACTGGTGGTGGGGACGCTGGTGGCCTTCCTGTCGGGCATGGCCGCCATCGCGTGGCTGTTGAGTTTCCTGAAGCGGCGCACCACGTTGGTGTTCGTGGTGTACCGGGTCGCGCTGGGGCTGGTGCTCCTGGGGCTGTTGCAGGCGAACATCCTCAAGCCGATGTCCGGCGTGGAGAACCTGTCCACGCCTGACGCCCCGACGAAGCCGCCGGTGGAGAAGCAGATCACGGACTGAGGAAGGGGGAGGTCGTGCACGTGCAGGCCCTGTTCGATGCGCTGGAGACGCGGCTGAAGGCGAGGCCGGCGCGGACGTTCGAGTGGAAGGGCCGGGCGCTGCGAGAGGCCGCGGTGCTGCTGCCCCTGTTCGAGCGGGACGGCGTGCCGCACGTGGTCTTCACCCGGCGCCCCGCCACGTTGCGCACGCACGCGGGGCAGTACGCGTTCCCGGGCGGCGGCCAGGAGGCGCGGGACGTCACGCCGCTGGAGACCGCGCTGCGCGAGACGGAAGAGGAGCTGGGCGTCTCGCGCGCGCACGTGCGGGTGCTGGGCCTGCTGGACGAGACGCCCACCACGTCCGCGTACCGCATCCGTCCCTACGTGGGCGTCATCCCCGGGGACGGGAAGTACGTTCCGAACCCGGTGGAGGTGGACCTGGTGTTGGAGGTTCCGCTGGTGCGCCTGATGGACCCCGCCATCCTTCGTGTGGAGCGGCACACGTGGGAGGGGATGGAGCACGACGTGCACTTCTACACGCACGGCGAGCACGTCATCTGGGGCGCCACCGGGCGCATCCTGCGCAACTTCCTGCAGTTCGTGGCGGACGTGCCGGGGGTGCAGGGCCTGCTGGACGCTTCCTCGCCTGCCGGGCACTGAGCCACGGAGTCCATGCGGACGGGCATCGCGGGCGCGGGCGTGCCTTGTCGCCTTGGAGGGCAGGTCCCAGGTTGTCAGGGGACGCATCCCTCTGAAAGGCGCGATGTGGACGGTGGAAATGGGCTCGGGGCAGCAGACGTGAGGGAAGCCGCGCTGTTGGCGCTGGGAGAGGCCCTGCGTGCCACGGGGTATGCCTTCACGACGGTGACACCGGAGACGCACCGGCGGGTGAACGCGCGGCCGGGAGCGAAGCAGGCCCACTCGGTCCGGGACGTGTTCGGGTGGAGCCGTCCTTTCGGGCCGGGCGTGCTGGAGCCCCGGATGGTGGCGCTGCTGGAGGAGGCCGGGGCGCTGGTGGACTGCAAGGACGGGACGCACCGGAGCCGGGTGCGGTTCTCCACCCTGGGCACGGGGCTGTATGTCCATTCCGCGTGGCCCACGTCGCAGAAGGACGCGGTGTTCTTCGGGCCGGACACCTACCGGTTCTGCTCGCTGCTCCAGCGGGTGCCGGGCTCGTTCCGGCGCGTGGTGGACCTGGGCTGCGGCTCCGGGGCCGGAGGCCTGTCGGTGGCGGCGCGGAGCACGGAGGTGGTGCTCGCGGACCTGAACCCGTTGGCGCTGGAGTACTCGAGGGTGAACGCGAGGCTGAACAGCGCGCACGGCGTCGAGGCGGTGCACTCGGACCTGCTGAAGGACGTGTCCGGCCGGTTCGACCTGATCATGGCGAACCCGCCGTACCTGGCGGACACGGACGGGCGCACGTACCGCGATGGTGGCGGCACGCACGGCACGGAGCTGTCGGTGCGAATCGTGCGGGAGGGCGTGGAGCGGCTGGAGCCGGGCGGCACGCTGGTGCTCTACACGGGCGCGCCGGTGGTGGAGGGTGAGGACTTGCTGCGCACGGCGTTGACGCCGGTATGGCGGAGCGCGCCGCTCTCGGAGGTGCGCTACGAGGAGCTGGATCCGGACGTCTTCGGCGAGGAGCTGGAGAAGGAGCCCTACGCGGGGGTGGAGCGCATCGCGCTGGTGGCGCTGACGGCCCGGCGGGGCTGACGCTGGCTCAGGGCTGACGGCTCACGGCGCAGCGGGCGGAGGCCTTCCTTGCGAGGTCTTCCGCCACGGAGCGCAGCAGGCTTCCCAGGACTGGCGTGCCGGAGGACGAGGGCTCTCCCTGCGTGAGCCACCGCGCCATGCGCCCGAGGCTCGCGGCCGTCACGACCTGGAGCCGCACCTCCACCTGCACGACGAAGTGTTCGTCCGCTTCGGGTCTGGCATCCAGCGTCCAGGCCACGCGCTCCAGCTCCAGCGTGCCCACGCCTCCTGTCAGCTCGCGCCCGTCCAGCAGGTAGCCCTCGCGCGTGAAGGCGAGCACCTGCGTCACTCGCGCGCTGTCCACGTGCGCGTCGAACCAGAAGGCGCGGTGCCGCCAGAGCGTCAGCTCCACCTCCAGCTTTCCCGCGAGGCCCAGCCGCACCAACCGGTCCAGCTCCGGGGCGATGAAGGCGCGTGCCTCCGGCCGGACCATCACGCGCCTTCCGGCGAGCGTCGCGGTGCAGATGGCGGACGGCTCCTCTGCCTGTGCCGCGGAGGCGAGCAGGCACGCCGCGACGACGAGCGCCGCGCCACGCCTGCTCTGTGTTGCGTTCCGTCCCATGGCTCAGAAGGTCCGGTTGAACAGCAGCCGCGCCTCGGGCGTGAGCCGGGCCTTGTCGTCGATGCGCCATGCGGCCTCGAAGCGCACGGCGTCACCGAAGTGGAAGCTGCCGCCCAGGCCCAGCTGCGCGTCCGACCACGCCGACGCGGCGTGTACCGAGCCCAGGTCCGCGAAGATGCCCAGGCCGTGCCAGCGGTACTCGGCGCTCGCGAGCACCGAGCTGTCGCCTCCCCGGAACTCCTTGAAGCCGAAGCCTCGCAGCGCGGTCCAGCCGCCCAGCGCCTCCTGCTTCTGGAGCGGCAGGTCGTGGCCCGTCGCCGCCCGCAGGCGCAGGCTCAGGCCCGTGTGCCAGTTCATGGGGTAGTCCAGGGCGACGTCGCCCACCAGCTTCCAGAAGCGCGCATCCGCGCCGTCCGCTCCCGGTCCTTCGCCCACCTCCATCGTCACGAAGCCGCGCAGCGTGGGTTCGCGCTTCCAGTTCTTGTGGCGCTCGAAGAGGGACGTCTCCGGCGTGCGGAAGAGGGAGCCCACGCGCGTGCCTCGCTCCGCCGCGCCGCTGTACTCCAGCCGCACCACCGCCGAGCGGAAGCGCCCCTCGTTCACCGGCGCATTCGGGAACGGCGGGTCGTCGTTCCGGAAGAGGCTGAGCGGCGGGGTGAAGGACTGGAGCGAGCCCGTCGTGTCTCCACGCACCTCCACGCCCGCGAGCCATGACTCCGCCCAGCGCCAGGTGGCGAAGGCCGTGAAGCCCTGGCGGCGGAAGTAGTCCCGGTCCGGCCGGTTGATGAGGAACGAGTAGAAGTACGAGTCGAAGTCCCCCAGCCGCCAGCGGTCCAGCGTGTCGATGAAGTCGTGCACCTGCGCGCCCAGCTCCTCCAGCCCCAGCGCGGGCAGCTGCACCTTGGCGCCTCCCAGCAGGTTGACGCGGCGCTGACTGCGCGTGCCTTCCGGATCATCCGGCAGGCGCTGACCGCCCAGCCGCAAGGGGATGAAGAAGGCCCCGTCCAGCGTCGTGTGCACGCGGTCCCGGGAGTCAAAGAAGCGCAGGCTCGCCGCGAGCCCTGGAGCGAAGCCCGTCACCTGCGTGTGCACGGGCAGCAGGTCCACGTCCAGGTCCGGAGGACGCGGCTCCATGTGCACGATGAGCCGTTTCCCCTCCAGCGTGAGGCCGTCGGTTTCCGCGTTGGAGTCTTCGTCAAAGAGCCGGCCCCAGCCCACTTCGAACTCCACGCGCTCGTGTCGCCGCGACTTGCGGCGTGCCTCCTCCTTCGTGCGGTAGTGGCGCGTGCCGTCGGTGCCGCGCTCTTCCACGATGCGCACGTCCGTGCGCTCCTCGCGAAGGTCATCGCTGTCCACCGCCCGCAGGAAGGGCAGCCGCGACTCCAGCCGCTCCATGGCACGGCGGGCATCACTCCGAAGGAAGACGTCGCCGGGCTCCAGGGCCAGGGCTTCGCGCACGCGCCTGGCCATCGCGTCGTCCACGCCCCGCACCTCCACTGATTCCAGCTGGCCCTCGTCCACCGTCACGACGAGCTTTCCCTCGGGAGACAGCGTGGCGGACACCGTGGCCAGCAGGTAACCGTCATCTTCGCGGAGGGTCTCGAGGACGCGCTGGAGCGCGGCGTTCAGTCCTCCCAGCAGGATGCCGGGACGGAACGCTCCGTTCTCCCTCCGCGCCAGCCAGGCCCGCGGCGGTCGCGGCGGCGGACACGGGCTGACGACCCTCAACGTGCCATGGCGCTTGTGGACGCGCAGTGTGGTGACCTCCTCCTGCTCCTCGTCCTCGTCGGGGGAGCGGGAGGGCTGCTCGAACAGCGCGTCCCACAGGTCATCGGGCCGGAGATCCTGAAGGCCCGCGAACTCCACCGAGGTGAGCGTGGGGTGCTCCTCCACGGTGACTTCGAGCAGGGCAGGGCCCTGGTCGCTGACACGAACGCGGGGCTCCACGCGGGAGAAGAGGCCGGTGCGTGCCAGGCGATGCAGCAGGGACTGCACCTCGTTGGCGGTCAGGGGGCGTGTGGCGTCCGCGGGAGGTGCGCCCACGAGCTTGCGGACCTGCGGCTCCGTGAGCCGCTGGAGCCCACGAAGCTCCAACCCCGTGGGCGTGAGTCCCCGCCCGTCGACCTCCACCTGCAAGGCCCCGAGGACCGTGGAGTCTGAAGTGTCGCCCTCGTCCTCGTTGAAGCCCTCCGGGCACGTTGGGTAGTCGGAGTCCTCCGAGGCGGCGTCGCTTTCGCGCGAAGGACTCGGAGCGTTGTCGGCAGCCGATGCATGGGAGGTGCTGCCTTCCGGCGCAGTGCGGGATGGGGTGACAACGGCGGACGGGCTGGAGGTGCCGGCATCCGGTGTGGGTTGGGCTCGGGCCGCGAGCGAGATGAAGCAGAGCGCCAATGCGAGACGGTTCATGGAGGGCGGCAGGAGCATGCGGCGTTCCAGGCGGAGGCTCACGGCAAGTACCCGGAACGACGAGGGACGAGCGGGCAGGCGGATGTCATGGACACATCCGGATGTATCGGGCGGTTGTGGCCGTGACATCACCGGGCCTCTCCACGCGATTCATGAAGAGACGGGCAGGCCCAGGGCCTTGATGCGCCGGTAGAGGTTGCCCCGGTCCACCTGGAGGAGGCGCGCGGCCCCGGCGATGCTTTCGCCTTCGCGGAGCGCGGCGCGGATGAGGTCCCGCTCGAAGTCCTCCACGTGCTCGCGGTAGCTCTTGTCTCCCAACGTCCGGCGCGGCGTGGGCTCGGCGCCCGCCGGAGCCGTCACCGCGTCCGGCCTCAACTCCAGGGGACCGTCGCCGCGCAGCAGGTTCAGCCGTTCAATGACGTTGCGCAGCTCGCGCACGTTGCCGGGCCACGGGTAGGCGCGGAGCGCGGCCTCCGCTCCTGGCGCGAGCACCAGCGGCGTCTTGGGACCCGCGAGCTCCGCGGCGAAGACTCGCGCGAGGGGCAGCAGGTCCTCGGGGCGCTCGCGCAGCGGCGGCAGGTGCAGCGGCAGCACGTTGAGCCGGAAGAAGAGGTCCTGCCGGAAGCGGCCCTCCTTCACCGCGCGGCCCAGGTCCTGGTGCGTGGCCGCGAGGATGCGCACGTCCACCGGCACCGGCAGCGTGCCGCCCAGCCGCTCCACCTGACGCGTCTCCAGGACGCGCAGCAGCTTGGCCTGGAGCTCCAGCGGCATGTCCCCCAGTTCGTCCAGGAACAGCGTGCCGCCCTGCGCCTGTTCGAAGCGGCCCGCTCGCCGCGCCACCGCGCCGGAGAAGGCGCCTCGCTCGTGGCCGAACAGCTCGCTCTCCAGCAGCGTCGAGGGAATGGCCGCGCAGTTGACCGCCACCAGCCGGCCCTTGCGTCCAGAGGCCTTGTGCAGCGCTTGCGCGACGCGCTCCTTGCCGGTGCCTGTCTCTCCCGTGATCAGCACCGCCGTGTCGCTGGGGCCCACTCGCGCGATGAGCTGGCGCAGGGATTCCATGGCCGGGCTTTCGCCCACCAGGTGCCCCGGTTGGGCCAGCGCGTCCAGCAACCGCTCCCGCTCCTCGCGCAGCGCTCCCAGGGCCAGCGCGTTGTGCAGCGCCGTGAGGAGCCTCTCCGGGGACGGAGGCTTCTCCACGAAGTCCGTGGCCCCCAGCTTCAGCGCCTGTACCGCTTCGGAAGGGGAGGCCTCGCCGGACAGGACCACCACCGGCACGGGCAGCGGCTTGGGCAGACGCGCCAGCAGCTCCAGTCCTGTCTCGCCGGGCATGCGCAGGTCCAGCAGCATCAGCGCGGGGGGCGCATCCGCCGCTTCGAGCAGGCGCGTGGCCTCCGCCGTGGAGCGGGCCTCCACGGTGGTGAAGCCGCCGTCTTGCAGCAGTCCACGCACGGCCCTCAGGACACCGGGGTCGTCGTCGACGAGGAGGATGCGGGCTCCGGGCTTCATGCGGCCACCTGGGAGGTGTCGGAGGAGGGAACTCGCGGCAGCACCACCTGAGCCCGGGTGCCACCCCGGGCGCCCGGCTCCAGTCTCAGGGTGCCGCCGTGCTCATGGGCGATCTTCTGCGCGATGGGCAGGCCCAGCCCGCTGCCACCGGGCTTGGTGCTGAACAGCCCCCGGGTGAGGACCGGGCCCTCCAGCACGTCAGGCACGCCGCTGCCGCCGTCGCTCACGGTGACGTGCACTCGGCCGTCCTCCGCTTCGTGCAACGCGACGTGGACGGGTGGGGCCGTGGGGGGAGAGGCCTCGGTGGCGTTCTTCACCAGGTTGCCGAAGAGGCGTCGCAGGCCGTCAGGGTCCGCGCGCAGTGACACCTCGGCGCCAGGGTCCAGCACCACGGGCACGGGTGAGTTGCCCGCGTACAGGGCGCATACCTCCGCGAGCAGCGGACGCAGCGCCACGTCCTGGAAGCGAGGGGCGGGCAGACGCGCGAAGGTGGAGAAGCTCTGGGTCATGCGCATGAGCAGGTCCACCTCCTCCTGGAGGAGCGCCACCGCTTCGGCGAGGCGCGTGGGGTCTGGCGGAGTGTCGGCATCCCGGGGAGACAGACGCGCGAGCGACAGCCTCATTGCGGTCAGGGGGTTCTTCAGCTCGTGGGCGAGCGCCCGCGCCACGTCCTGCCACGCGGCGATCTGCTCGGCGGCCTTGAGGTGTTCGCGCTGGTCCAGCAGCTCCTGGCCCATGCGGTTGAACTGGCCCAGGAGGAACTGGAGCTCATCGCGCGCGGGTTCGGGGACGGGCAGGCGGACCGACAGGTCTCCCCGCGAGTAGGCCTGCATGCCTTCCAGGAGCGTGGCCATGGGGCGGGTGAGGACGCGGCCCAGGAGCACCGCGGACAGGGCCAGCACGATGGCGGCGATTACGCCCACTCCAGCGATGAACACGGGCACGCGGCGCACCAGGGCCCGCCGGGCCAGCTCCGCCTGCGCCAGGTTCAACCGGGCCTCGTCGAGCGCATCCGGGGGCAGTCCGCGGCGGGTCATCTCGCCGGAGACGTCGTCGAGCACGCCCTCCACGGGGGCGATGGAGATGGAGAGCACACGCTCCAACACGCCCTGGGCCAGCGCGCCCAGCAACGCCAGAGGGATGAGGCCCGCGAGCAGCATCACCGCCAGCAGGCGCCGGCGGAAGCGGAACGGAGGCGGTGGCGAAGCACGGCGCATGGTGTGGGGTTCATATCGCGGGGAGCGGAGGCCGTGGCCGTGCATCGTTCGCGCGGACGGGGTCTCATGAAGGGATGCTCCTCATGCGCAACCTGGTGACGTCGCTCGTGTTGGCTGCTGTCTTCCTATTGGCCCCTCCCGCTCAAGCCCGTGACGCGCTCCGCGAGCGAATTGACGCGTTCGTGCGCGCGGAGCAGAAGCGGCTGGGCGTGCCGGGGCTCGCGGTGGGGGTGGTGAGCCACGGCCGGGTGGTGCTGGCGAAGGGGTACGGCTTCGCGAACCTGGAGCACGGGGTCCCGGTGGGGACGGACACGCTCTTCCAGTCGGGTTCGGTGGGGAAGATGTTCACCGCGACGGCGCTGATGCTCCAGGTGGAGGCGGGGCGCGTGTCGCTGTCCGACAGCGTGACGAAGTACTTCCCGGATGCGCCGGCCACGTGGAAGCCCATCACGGTGCGCCACCTGCTGACGCACACGTCCGGCATCAAGGACCTGGAGGGACTGCTCGACGAGCGCAAGGACTACACGGAGCAGCAGTTCGCGGAGTTCATCTACAAACTCCCGTTGGAGTTCCCAGCCGGGCTGCGGTGGAACTACAGCAACTCCGGCTACGTGCTCTTGGGCATCCTGGTGAACCGCGTCGCGGGCATGACGTATCAGGAAGTGCTGGCGCGCCAGGTCTTCAAGCCCGCGGGCATGAAGACGGCGCGCGGCATCAGCGAGGCGGACGTCATCCCGAACCGCGCGGCGGGCTATCAGTTGGTGGGTGGCGCGGTGAAGAACCAGGGCTGGGTGTCGCAGTCGTTGAACACGACGGGGGACGGTGCGCTCTACTTCTCGTTGAAGGACATGCTGGCGTGGGAGGAGGCGGTGGAGAAGCGGGCCCTCCTGACGCAGGACAGCTGGCGGGAGGTGTTGTCGCCGGTGAAGCTGAACAGCGGTGCCGCCTGGCCGTATGGTTTTGGGTGGGAGGTGCTGGATCGCAACGGCAAGCCGCTGCACCAGCACACGGGCGCGTGGCAGGGATTCCGGACGGCCTACGCGCGCTTCCTGGGGGACGGGCTGTCCATCGTGGTGCTGGCGAACCTGGACCGGGCGAACCCGACGCTGTTCGTGGAGGGCATCGCGGCCATCGTGAATCCGGCGCTCGCGGTGCCGCCGCTCAAGCCCATTCCGGACACGGAGCCGGAGGTCACGGCGAAGCTCGCGGCGCTGCTGGAGAAGACGCGGCAGGGAGCCTGGGAGCCGTCCATGTTCGCCTACGTTCCGGACCGGTTCATGGCGGAGGCAGGGCCGTACTTCCAAGCCACGTTGCAAAAGCTGGGGCCCGCGGGGCCGCTGGTGCTGGCGAAGCGTGAGACGCGCGGCGACGACCGCCTCTACACGTACCTGGTGCAATTCGGTGCAGCGACCTGGCGGTACCGGGTGGGACTGAGCACCGACGACCGCGTGACCCTGTTCACCCTTCAGGTGAACTGAAGCGGCCGGGTAAACTCGGCGGGATGGCGCATGTCGAGGCGCAGTGGAGGATCCAGTGCTGAAGCCGCATCATGTGCTCCTCGTCGTCTCGCTCCTCCAGGACGGAGGAGTGGCTGGCTCGCGGACTGGCATTGCCATCGAGGACGGAGGAACCGTCCGCCCGCCTGGTATCGCTGAACGCATCCAGTGGCCCGACGACCTTCAGCCCCTGGCGACCTTGGACGGGCCCGCTGTTCTGGCCGCGCACGCCGCGTTGAAACGGGTCCTCTCCCGTTACCCCAAGGAGTACGCCAAGAGCTGTGCGTTCTCCGCGAAGGGGATGGAAGTCGTCGTGGGCGAAGAGCGGGGGATGTACTTCGTCCGCATCAACCCCCGGCCCGACAAGTGCGGATGGGAAGCCGGCACCGTGCTCGGGTTCGACGTGTTCGAACTGTACGCCGTCTCACCTGAGGGAAAGGTGCTGGCCCGGTACCCCTCCATGCCGTGAATGTGTGAATCAGGGCTGGTAGGGGTATCGCGTGATGTCTCCGTCTGGAGAGATTGCGTACAGCTCGAACCAATCCGTTTCCAGGCCCGTGACACCGGGGCCGAAGCCCGAGCATCTGCCCACACGGCGATTGACGCGTGCGAAGTACCAGCCCGCTTCCTGGCCAATGACGACTTCCAGTGCCCTGGCGGAGAAGGCGCATTGGCCTGTGGACTCCTTGGGAAATTGCTTCAATGCCTCTTCCAGAGCTGCATGTGCAGCCTGGATCGCGGGGCCCTCCAGGATCGCGAGAGGCGGCAAGTCCTGCTTCGGCCACGGAATGGACGCGTCGGGGGCTGGGCCGGGGAGCCCCGCATCTGGAGGCGCGTCCAGCGTCTGTGACGCCACCGGACCAGGATCCGGCCGCCTGTTGCAAAGCGGTGTCCCAAGAAGCCCCATCTCCAGCAGCAATGATGCAATCAACATGGCGTGCGGAGCCTTCAACATGTTGCACCGGGATAGCTCATGGGCCTCTAGAGGTGGAGTGCCGCCGAGCAGTTGGGGGGAACGCCTTCAGGCCTGAGCATGCTGGGGGGACTGGGCTCGCAGCGTGCCTGGAAGTCCCAACGTTTCCTATCGCCGTCCCACCGGAAGACCTCGCCTTTCTGGTTCCATCTGTAGAACCGGGGCGCATCACGATGCCCGGTGGCAAGCCAACCCCAGGCTGGAATCACCTGTCCCTGCTCGTCACGCGCGAGCTGTCCATCTGGCGTCGTGCCATAGGCGACCATCACCCATGCACCTTCCGACTTCGCCATGGGCCAGGTGCGCAGGTCCTGATTGCTCAGGCCGGAGGCGCATGGATGATTGTGCGCGTAGCCAAAGACCGGAAGGTTCCTGCCGAGGTCTGCGTCCTCGACACCTCCAAAGGGAGGCATGCACGAACTGCTCGACTTCAATGTGTTGCGCGCGGGCCAGGAAACACGCCAGTCCGAAGGCGTTCGATAGAGGGCGACGCAGTACTCCGATGCCTCCGGACGTGGGCGCCCTGTGTGCGAGTCACATGAGTCAACCGCCCCTGGAAGCTCCAGCAAGGCCTGGAGCGTTGGAATCACCAAGTCATCTGGGACAAGCGCGGATTGCGTCAAGACAGCGGGAATCTCGGGCCATGGCCCAGGAGCTATGGTTAGCCCCTCCAAACCGTCCTGCGTGGAGAGTTCGGATGCTACGTAGAATCGCCGAGCACCTGAACTCGCGCATGCGATGCCCAGGCAGACCACGGTGAGTCCGAGTCGTTGCCAGAGGGATGCCATCGGGCGGCAGAGTATTGGGGAATGCAAGTACGCGTCAGCTCCGCATGCGGATGCCAACGGCAAGGTGCCTGATGCTCTCCCGGCCAACTTGTAAATGCGGCTTACCAGTTGCTAACCAAGCTCCGTCGAGGATGCCAGCGTACTCAGAACTGCAGGTACACGTACGGCCGGGTCTCCAGCGTGGACAGCTGGCGGATGCCCAGGCCCAGCAGCACCAGCACCACCGCTCGCGCGGGCGCGGGCATCTTGAGGAACGTGAGCGCCGCCAGGTCGTAGACCTTCATCGGCACCGCGTGCGCGATGATTGCGATGGCCAGCATGCTCCACATCAGCGGCCCCACGTTCGCGAGGCCCGGGATTCCCGCCAGCATCCGCGCGTAGAACTCACCCGCGTGCGCCATGTCCGGCGCCCGGAACACCACGCGCGTCAACACCACCAGCGTGAACGTGGCCAGCATCCCCAACCCCACGCGCACCGGGCCGGGCTCCTGCTGCTTGCCCCGGAACCACCACCAGCACCGCACCCCGCACAACGCGACTCCGTGCACCGCGCCCCAGACCGCGAAGCGCCAGTCCGCCCCGTGCCACAGGCCTCCCAGCACCATCACCATCATCAGGTTGAAGCACACGCGCGGCTTCGAACGGCGGTTGCCGCCCAGCGGGATGTACAGGTAGTCCCGCAGCCACGACGACAGGCTCATGTGCCAGCGGTTCCAGAACTCGAACAGGTTCTTCGCCAGGTACGGCCGCGCGAAGTTCTCCGGGAACTTGAAGCCGAACAGCGACGCCACCCCAATCGCGATGTCCGAGTACCCCGAGAAGTCGTAGTACAGCTCCAGCGTGTACGCGACCGCCGCCACCGCGCACTCCGCGGACGAGTACGCGTGCGGACTGCCGAACACCGGATCCACGATGCCGCTGCCCAGCACGTCCGCGATGACCAGCTTCTTCACCAGCCCCACGGCAATGCGGAACAACGCCTTGTTCCCGTCATCCGACGACAGCGTGGGCACCTCGCGGAAGTGCGCCATCAACTCCGACGCCCGGACGATGGGCCCGCTCACCACGCGCGGGAAGAACAGCATGTAGAGCAGGTGCTCCACGAACGAGTGCTCGGAGCTGGCCTTCCCCCGGTACACGTCCACCGTGTAGCTGATGGCCTGGAACACGAAGAACGACAGGCCCACCGGCAACAACAGGTGGAAGGGCTCCGGCCGCACCTCCACGCCCCACGGCCCCAGCAGCGACGACACCGTCCGGCGCAACAGCTCCAGGTACTTGAAGCCCGCCAGCAGCCCCAGGTTGGAGACGATGGACAGCACCACCAGCAGCTTGCGCAGCCCCGGCCGCTCCGTGCGCCCCATCCCCTTCACCAGCAGGTGATCCACCGTCACGCCGGCCAGGAAGATGAACAGCGGCACCAGCTTCACGATCAGCGCGCCGGGCGGCATCCCGCCCACGAACGCGAGCAGCGGCACCTGCAGGAACGACACGTAGACCATCAGGCTGGCCGTGAGCAGCAACAGCATCCGCGGCCAGTAGTGCCGGTGCACCGCCCAGTAGAGCGCGAACACCATGACGACGAAGACGACGTACTGGAGGCTGTGGGACAGCACGGCTCAGGGCGCTCCCGCGGCGGAGGCCGTCGGCTCGCCGCCCTTCTTCGTGGACTCGTACGCCGCCATCAGGTCCTTCACGAACGCGTTCGCCAGCACCGCGTAGCCCTGCTGCGTCAGGTGCACGCCGTCCGCGTGGCCCAGCGGCGCCGGCTGCCGCTGCCAGCGCTGCATGGAGCGCTCGCCGCCCATCGCCGCGCGCGCGGACCAGTACGCACACCCCGCGTCCTTCGCCACCTGCGGCAGCGTGTTCAGCACCTTCGCCAGTGAGGGTGCCTCGTCCCACCGGCCGTTCGCGTCCTGCGCCAGCCGGTCCGTGGGCCCGATGAGCAGGCACTCCGCGCCCGTCGCCTTGCGCATGCGCGCGATCAGCGCCGCGTAGTCCTGGCGCAGCCCGGTCGCGTCCAGCCCCGGCAGCTCCGCCTCGTTGGTGCCGTACCAGAACACCAGCAGGTCCGGCCGGCGCGCGGTGAGCTGTGCGTCCAGCGCTGGCGCATCCATGTCCCGCGCCGTGAAGGCCGTGGCCCCGGGCAACCCCAGCGCGTCGTACACCAGCCCCGGCGTGTCGTACTCCAGTGACGCGCCCAGCACCGTCGCGCTGCCGCCACCCTCCGGCACCTTCACCTGGACCGAGTGCGCCACGCCCGTCACCGGGAACGAACGGATCCGCACCGTGGGCTGCGTCAGCGGCTCGGGCGGCGGCGCTTCCGGCGCAATCGCCTCACCGTCCACCGTGATTTCCGGCGCCGCGGCCCCCGGCGCGTCCAGCGCGTACAGGTCCAGCCGGCCCTGGGGGTTCTTGTCCTCCGCGCAGCCATCACAGAAGGAGATGCCCAGGCTCGCGCCGGGCGCGCCCACCGCGCGGATGCCGGTGAGACCCCAGATGCTTCCGGCGCTGCCTCCGGGCGTGCTCTTCGCGTCCTCGACCGTCCACTCGCCGTCCAGCGTGCGCGTCACGTGCGCCGCCTCCAGCCGGGAGGACGGCTTGCCCGCCGCGATGAAGCCCCGGCCCGCGTCGCCAAAGCGCTTCGTCAGCGCGTCGCGGACCTTGTCGGAGAAGTAGTGCGCCGCCGTGTGCGACGCGCCCAGCTGCGCGATGCCCACGCGCAGCTTCGCGCCGGACTCGCGGCGGGCCAGCGACTCGAACGTGCGGCGCAGCGCCGGGGTCGCGTTCTGCAAGCCCGTGGTGTCCGTGCCCGGCACGCGCGGCGGATGCGTGCGCGCGAAGGCCCGCTGCAGCGCCAGGTCGAACAGGTGGCCCAGCAGGTTGGAGCCGCGCACGCGCGGGTGCACCAGGTCCTCCAGCATCAGGCCGGACTCCAGCCACTTGAGCGCGGAGCCCTCGCCGCCCATCGCCGCCAGCGTGTCGTAGAAGGCGCAGCCTCCCGCGCGCGCCTCCTCGCGGAACACCTCCGACACCTCCGCCGAGTGCCGGCGGGTGATGAGCTCGCCGCTCATCGTGCGCACGCCCGCGTCAATGGGCGACATCACGAGGCACGCCGCGTCCGGCACCGACGTGCGCACGCGCGACACCAGCTCCTTCATCTGCGAGCGGACCTCGTCCAGCGTGGTGCGCTCGCGCGAGAGGAAGAACGCCTCGTTGCCGCCCACCATCAACACCACCAGCGACGGCTTGCGGTGCTTGAGCTGCGCGCGGAACGCCTGGGGCTGCGCGCGCAGGTACACCTCCGCCATGCCGCCCAGCAGGCCCACCGTGTCGTAGACGACGCCCGGCGTGCCGGACTCCACCGCCACGCCGTGCAGCTCCGTCTTGCCGCTCGCGGTGAGCGTCAGCGCCTTCGCGCCCTCCGGAAGCTTCAGCCGCGCGAACGCCGCTTCCGCCTTGGGACCGAACGCGCGCGTCTGGATGCGCTGGGTGTTCTTGCCGTCCACCGCCACCTGCACGGAGCCGTTCGCGGGCTGCGCCAGGAAGAACAGCTCCGCCTCGCGCGCGCCCTCCACGGAGTAGCGCGTGGACTGCGCGGGGCCGCTCGTGGAGAAGGCCACGCCCGTCCAGCCCACTCGGTCCTTGGGCCAGTGCGTGTCCACCAGCCGCTCCATCTTCCAGCCGTCGGTGCTCGCGGTGCCCGCGCGCGTGGCGCGGCCGGCGCTGGCCAGCCGGTGGATGTAGAGGAAGCCCGGACCGCCCGAACCAAAGCGCTCCTGGAGCCGGTCGCGCACCACGTCCGTGACGTAGTCGGAGGCGATGAGCGAATCGCCCAGGTGCACCACCCGCACCGGCGTGCGCCGCGCGTCCGAGCGCAAATCCCCCAGCGCCTTCAGGAACGGCGCCAGCCCGTCCTCTTCACACGCGCCGTCCGCGCGCGTCTTACGGCAATTGAACTCGATGTCCACGTGCTTCGCGCCCATGCGCTCGCGCAGCGCTTCCAGTTCCAGCGCGGTCGCCAGCGTGGGGGCGCTCAGCTCCTCCAGGCCGATGCCCGGGACGGCGGGGGCTTCCGTCACCTGCGGGCCCGCCTTTGGATCCGTGTCGTTGGCGGCGGTGTCCGCTTCCGCCAGCGCGGAGGGCGGGGCGTCCGGCGCCATGCTGTCGGCGGGCGGACGCGGCGCCTTCACCCCGCGCAGCGACGGGGGCAGCACGAGCGCCGCCAGCTTGGGCCCGAGCGAACCTTCCTGACGGAGGCTGGGGAGGGGGCGGAACTTCTCCGGCAGGGGCGCCAGGGACAACCCCACCGCCAGCAGCACGGTGAAGGCCAGCGTCCATCCGGTGGATGTGGGCTTGAGGCTCAACGCCGGGGCATGAGACTGGCTTTTCGGGGGCGGGTCAAAACTCTGCCCACATTGTCGCGCCCCATCCCTCGGGGGGCAGGCGGCCGGGCCCCCTTCCTCGGACGGCGCGAAGCGCTATGGTGCGCCGCCGTTCGCGCCGGGTCGTGGTCCGGCGTCCCGAGTAGGAGCTCACACCCGCATATGGCCCTCTACCCCGTCATCATGGCCGGAGGCTCCGGCACCCGCTTCTGGCCGCTGTCGCGCCAGGCCCGTCCGAAGCAGTTCCTCCCGCTGGCCTCCAAGCAGCCGCTGCTCACCGACACCGCCCAGCGCCTCAAGGGCCTGGCGCCGGTGAAGAACACCTTCATCGTGTGCGGCCCCGTGCACGCGAAGACGGCCGCGAAGCTGGTGAAGGGGCTGCCCAAGGGCAACATCCTGGTGGAGCCCGTGGCGCGCAACACCGCGCCCGCCATCGCGCTCGCCGCGCTCCAGGTGGCCGCGCGCGACCCGAAGGGCGTGCTCGCGGTGCTGCCGTCGGATCACCACGTCGCGGACGTGAAGGGCTTCCAGCGCACGCTCGCGGAAGCGGCGCGCATCGCGGAAGGCGGCCACATCGTCACGCTGGGCATCAAGCCCGCGCGCCCGGAGACGGGCTACGGCTACATCCAGGTGGGTGACGCGCTGGAGGGCGGCGGGCGCGGCGTGAAGGCGTTCAAGGAGAAGCCCGACCTCAAGACGGCGCAGGAGTACGTGGCCGGCGGCGACTACCTGTGGAACGGCGGCATCTTCGTCTTCCGCGCGGACGTGATGCTGGAGGCCTTCCAGAAGCACATGCCGGAGATGCAGAAGGGCCTGGACGCGCTCCAGAAGGCCGCGGGCAAGCGCACCTTCCCGGCCGTGCTCAAGCGCGTGTTCCCCAAGCTGCCCTCCATCTCCATCGACTACGGCGTGATGGAGAAGGCGGAGAACATCGCGGTGCTGGACGGCGACTTCGGCTGGTCCGACGTGGGCTCCTTCGCCGCCATCCCGGAAGTGCGCCCCGCGGACGCGCAGGGCAACGTCGTCTCCGGCGACGCGGTGCTGGTGGACTGCACGGGCTGCGTGGTGCTCGCGGACAAGCGCACGCTGTCCGTCGTGGGCCTGCATGACGTGGTGGTGGTGGACTCCGGGGACGCCGTGCTCGTGGTCCCCAAGGACAAGAGCCAGGACGTCCGGAAGGTCGTCGAGGCGCTCAAGGCCCGGAAGCGCACCAAGCTGCTGTAGGCCCAGAGGCGACGTTTCCCCTCACACATTTCTTCCCGGGGCGTCCTGTCGTTTCTACAGGGCGCCCTGGTTCGTTTCGCGGGGTTTGCTGGCACCTGCGGGCGGTTGGAGTGTCGCTGGGAGGACGGAAGGCGCCCCCGGGCACGGGGCGCGGAGGTTGCAAGCCCACTCCGGGTCCGCCCCATTTCCGGGGCGTCAGGCGGGGTGGGTGATGGGCTGCAAGCGCTGCGTGGGCGAACACCGGGATGGGGAGGCGTGCCCCGTCGTCGCCCGGCCTCCGGTGCCGGGAGATTCGCTGGAGGGCCAGCGGCACGGGCCGCTGCTCTTGAAGCGCCGGCTGGAAGTGGGGGCGGTGGCGTCGGTGTACCTGGCGGAGTACGTGCCCACGGGGCACCGCTTCGCGGTGAAGGTGCTGCACGCGCACCTGGCGGCCCGTCCTGCCGTGCGCGCGCGGTTCATCGCGGAGGCGCTGGCGCAGCGCAACGTCGTGCACCGCCACGTGGCGCGTGTGCTGGACGTGCGCCCGGGCCCCCAGGGCCTGCCCTGCGTGCTGATGGAGGCACCGGAGGGCGAGTCGCTGAGCGCGCTGCCCCTGCCGTTGTCACCGGTGGAGGTGGGGGAGGTGTTGGAGCAGGCGCTCGCGGGGCTGGAGGCGGCGCACGCGCGGGGGCTGGTGCACGGAGACCTCACGCTGGATTCGATGTTCGTCACGCGCGACGCGAAGGGTGAGCGGCGCGTGCGGGTGCGCGACTTCGGCGCGGGCGCGGTGCGGGAGGCGGCGCTGTCGCGGGAGGAGCGCGCGCTGGGCATGACGGTGGGCTCGCCCACGTTCATGGCGCCCGAGCAGTGCGCGGGGATGAATGGCGGTCCGCGCGCGGACGTGCACGCGATGGGCGTGGCGGGCTACCTCCTGGTGACGGGCCGGCTGCCCTTCGGGTTGGGCCGCTCCGCGGACGTGACGCTGTTCCCGCCGCACGCCGTCAACACGAGCGTGCCGCCCGCGCTGTCCACCGTGCTGCTGCGCGCGCTGGCCGCGAAGCCGGAGGACCGGTTCGACAGCGCGTGGGCCTTCCGCGTCGCGCTCGCGGAGGCGCTGGGCATGAAGGCGCCCGTGCGTAACGTGGCGGCGGATGCGACCGGGGACCTGTCCGACGTGGCCGTGACGGACGCCGCGGAAGAGCAGGGCGCTGCCGACGCTCACGACGCGGACGACTTCGACATCGTGGAGGACGTGCCCGAGTGGGGCATGGCCGCCACGTCCATGGAGGATGCGGCCCTGCGCGCGGCGAATGGCGCGCCGTCCAAGGCCCGCACGGGTGAAGTGGCCATGCGCGAGGAGGTGGCCGCGTTCTGGGCCTCGGCCGTCGCGCTGCTGGGGCCCGCCGAGCCGGAGCTGCCGCTGACCGGGGCCACGCCGGCTCCGGGGGCTCCCATCCTCCTGGTGCAGCCGGCCGCATCCAACGCGCCGGCCGCGACCATGAAGCTCGGCATCGTGGAGGCGAACCCCGTCCAGGCCGCCGCGCCCATCCTGCTGGTGGATCCCGCGTCGCCCCTGGACGTCACGCCGCCTCCGGTGGTGAACCCCACGTCCACGCTGGGCGCCGCGGCCATCCCGTTCATGACCCTGGCGCCCACGGTCATTCCGTCGCCCCCGCCCATTCCGCTCGTGGACGTCGTGGAGGACGCCGCGCCCATCCCGCTGGTGAACGCGGTGGCGCCGCTGGAGGCCTCCGCGCCCCGCACGGACGCGCCCGCGGACCTGCGCGTGCGCCTGGGCCTGACGCCGGGCGAGGTCCTCCAGCCCGTCTCCGTGAGCGACGTCGCCCCCGAGGGCCTCTTCGCCGAGTGCCAGGGCTCGCTGCCCCCGCTCGCCGCGCGGCTGACGGTGGAGGTGTCCTTCCGCGGTGAGACGGCGCTGGGCGCCTGCGACGTCGTCCGCCACGTGACCTTCGACGAGGCGCGCACCTGGAACGTGCCCGCTGGCGTCTTCGTCCACTTCTCCGACGAGTTCCCCGCGCTGGGGCGGCTGCTCTCCCGCGCGCTCATGGAGGACGCGGAGCCCGCGCCCGACGCGGAGCTGGGCCGGCTGCTCTCCCGCGCGGAGGCCGTTGCCCGGGACCCCTACACGCTGCTGGGCGCGAAGCACGACGCGGACTTCGCGGACATCCACCGCCGCGCCCAGGCCGCCCTGCGCCGCCTGGTCGCCTTCCAGCAGCGCCCGCTGCCCGCCTCGCAGCGCCAGGCCCTGGATGCCCTGCGCGTCCGCGTGCTGGCCGCGCAGCGGATGCTTGGAGATCCGCTCTCCCGCGTGGGCTACGACGCCACCCGGGGGAACGTGGGGGGCCTTGCCCGCTGCGTCGCCGCGGGCGTCCCGGAGCCCACCATGGAAGCGCTGCGCAGCGCCTTCCTGGCCGCCCGGCCGGAGGTGGAGAAGAAGGCCCGTGCCCTCTTCACCCAGGGTCATGCGTTGGAGGTCCAACGGGCCGTCCCGGCCGCGCTGGAGCGCTACGCGGAGGCCCTCAAGCTGGACCCGCTGAACACGTCCTGGCTGAAGCACTACCAGTCCCTGCGGCGGCAGGTGCCGGTGGGGGCCGGGGCCGGGATGGCGGGGGCCATGGCCTGATGGAGGCCATCAGCCGTCCCCGGGGGTAGGTTCCGCCCTCCCGGGGCGGCCCGGGCGTTCAACAGTCAGCCGGGCGCGTTCGGGTGTGTGCAGCCCCCGGGGCCCCTCGTGTAGTGTCCGACGCCTTCCGTTACGCCCTCCCGGTTCCTGTCGAGGGTGGGGACACTGCCATGAACGCGCACATCTTCCGCGAGTACGACATCCGAGGTCTGGTGGACAAGGACCTCACCATCGAGGTGGTGGAGCTCCTGGGCCTGGGCCTGGGCACCATGATCCGCCGCAAGGGCGGCACCTCCATCGTGGTGGGCCGCGACTGCCGCGAGTCCTCCACGCGCTTCCGCGACGCGCTCGCGAAGGGCCTCACCGCCACCGGCCTGGACGTCTACGACGTGGGCGTGGTGCCGACGCCGCTGACCTACTTCGCGGCGAACACGCTGCCCGTGGACGGCCTGGCGATGATCACCGGCAGCCACAACCCGAAGGAGTTCAACGGCTTCAAGATTGGCGCGGGCAAGACGACCTTCCACGGCCCCGAAATCAAGGAGCTGCGCCGCCTCATCGAGGCCAAGGACTTCGCGACCTCGAACAAGCCCGGCAAGGTGACGCCCTTCGACATCATCACGCCTTACAACCACTTCATCCGCCAGACGGTGAAGGTGGGCCGCAAGGGGATGAAGATCGTCATCGACGCGGGCAACGGCACGGGCGGCGCCATCGCGGTGCCCCTGTTCGAGGCCATGGGCTTCGACGTGGTGCCCCTGTTCTGCGAGATGGACGCGGACTTCCCCAACCACCACCCGGACCCCACGGTGGTGGAGAACCTCCAGGACCTCATCAAGAAGGTGAAGGAGGTCAACGCGGAGGTGGGCATCGCCTATGACGGCGACAGCGACCGCATCGGCGTCATCGACGACCAGGGCAACGTGCTCTGGGGGGATCAGCTGATGGTGCTCTTCAGCCGCTACGTGCTGAAGGAGTCTCCGGGCGCGGCCATCATCGGCGAGGTGAAGTGCAGCTACACGATGTACGACGACATCGCGAAGCACGGCGGCAGGCCCATCATGTGGAAGGCCGGCCACTCCCTCATCAAGTCGAAGATGAAGGAGGAGCACGCGGAGCTGGCCGGCGAGATGAGCGGCCACATCTTCTTCAAGCACCGCTACTTCGGCTTCGACGACGCGGTGTACGCGTCCGCGCGCCTGCTGGAGATCCTGACGCACGAGAAGCAGTCCATGTCGCAGCTGCTCTCCGACGTGCCGAAGACCTTCGCCAGCCCCGAGCTGCGCTTCGACACGACGGAGGAGAAGAAGTTCGCGATGGTGAAGCGCGCCACCGAAATCCTCCGCGACGCGGGCCACAAGGTGGTGGACGTGGACGGCGTGCGCGTGACGTTCCCGGACGGCTGGGGGCTCATCCGCGCGTCGAACACGCAGCCCATCCTGGTGCTGCGCTACGAGGCCAGCACGGAGGCGCGCGTGAAGGAGATTCAGGCGCTCATCGAGAAGACGGTCGCCCAGGCGCAGAAGGAAGTCGGCGCCTGAGGCCCCGGCGCTCCTCGCGAAGCACACGCACGTAAGGGAAGGAACTGGCCATGCCGACGCTGGGAATCGACCTGGGCGGGACGTTCGCCCGGGCCGCGGTGGTGGATGGGAAGGGCGTCATCCTCGCGAGCGCCAAGGTGGCGCTGCAGGACCGCAAGCCGCAGGGCGTGGTGGAGACCATTGCCCAGGCGGCGGAGCAGGCGGTGAAGGAGGCCGGGGTGAAGGTGGACGGCTGCGGCGTGGGCGCGGCCGGGCAGATCCACAAGGATTCGGGCGTCATCTCCGTGGCGCCCAACCTGGGCTGGCGCGACGTGCCGTTTGGCCAACTGCTGACGAAGCGGCTGGGCTTCGCGGTGAAGGTGGTGAACGACCTGTCCGCGGCGGCGTGGGGCGAGCTGCATGCGGGCGCGGGGCGCGGCGCCCAGGATATCCTGGTGGCGTTCGTGGGCTCCGGCGTGGGCAGCGCCATCATCGCGGACGGGCGGCTGGTGACCGGCGGCGGCGGCGTGGCGGGCGAACTGGGCCACATCAAGGTGGTGCCCGGCGGCCGGCTGTGTGGCTGCGGTGAGCACGGCTGCCTGGAGGCGTACGCGGGCGGCCACAACCTCATCGCGCAGACGAAGGAGCTGCTGGCGTCGGGCAGCTCGCGCATCCTGGAGCAGCTGACCAACGACGACCCGGACACCATCACCCCGGTGACGCTGGAGACGGCGGCGGACGCGGGCGACGTGAAGGCCAAGGAGATCCACTCCCGCGCGGCGCAGTTCCTGGCGCTCGCGGTGGCCAACTACGTCACGGTGCTCAACCCCTCGCGGCTGGTGGTGGGGGGCGGCGTGCTGATGCACTGCCCGGGGATGAAGCGGCAGGTGCTGGACGGCGTGCAGCAGTGGTCGTCCCGCGTGTCTCGCGAGGGGCTGCTCATCGCCGACGCGGAGCTGGGCGACGACAGCGGCATCATCGGCGCGGCGCTGCTGGTGAAGTGAAGCACCCGGCGCGGGGAGGCGTCTCCCCGCGCCAGGGGCAATCCCGGAGCGCTACGGCTGCTTCGGAGCGGCCGTGAAGACGAGCTTCGCGATGCGCCCCTCCTCACCCACGGCCCAGGCGGTGTCCCGCGCGCGCGGCGGCGTGGCCACGGCGTGGAAGCCCGCCGGGTCCAGCGGCTCCCACGTCCTGCCCGCGTCCTTCGACACGTCCGAACCCGTGGGCCCCACGGCGACGAGCCACAGCTTCCGCTCGCGCGTGAGCGGGGCCACGCAGGAGCGGTAGCCCCCGGGAGGTTTGCCCGGCACGGTCCACTTGCGCTTGCCCGCGTCCAGCGTGAGCGCCGCGTTGCCGGTGGCCACCTCCGGCTGCTTGTAGTTGCCGCCTACGGCAACGCCCGCCATGGGGCTCCAGAAGTAGAGCGAGAACACGCCCGCGCCCTCACCGGTGGCCAGCGGCGTGGGCGCGATGCCCCACGTCTTGCCCCGGTCCGCCGAGTGGAGCACGCGCGCGATGGAGCCCCCCAGTCCGAACCAGACGTGGGACGTGCCGTACACGGCGATGCTCGTGCCGCTGGCGGCGAAGCCCGCCTCGCCCGCGAGCGCGGCCGGCAGCGCTCCTTCCGGCACGGGCTTCCACGTCGCGCCGCCGTCCTCCGTGGTGATGACCACGAAGTGTCCGTTCACCGGGTCGCTGAACGCGATGCCGTGCTGTTCGTCCCAGAAGGCCATGCCGTTGAAGAAGGCCCCGGGCACGGCGTTGGTGAACTGGAGCGTCCAGTGCGCGCCCCCGTCCGTCGTCTTGTAGATGCGCGACTTGTCACCCGCGCCAATGGACAGCACATACGCGGTGCGGTCGCTGAAGGCATCCACGTCGCGGAAGTCCAACGCGTCGGCTTCTGGCACGGGGGCCCGCGTCCACGTCTTGCCGCCGTCCGTGGTGCGCACGACGGTGCCCTTGTCGCCGCTGGCCCACGCCACGCGGCCGTCCACCGCGCTCACGCCGCGCAGCCGCACCGCCGTCCCGCTCGCCTGCGGCTCCCACTTCATGTCCGCGCTCCCCAGGGCCAGCCACGTCGCCAGCCACACCGCTCCCATCGTCATGTCCCGGTGCCTCCCGCGTGTTCGTCCACGAAGGAGGGACGCTAGCCGAAGGGGGCTGTCACCGCCGCGCGGCGGTCGCCGTATCGGGCAGCGAGGTGTCCTCGGGGATGAAGTCGATGCGGCACTTGTCCAGCTGGGGGCCACAGGCGCGGTCCAGGTCGCCGCGCGTGTCGCAGCCCGGGCGCTCCTCGCAGGTGTCCGGCAGGAAGGCCCAGACGAACTGGAGCACGTTGCCGCCCCGGCCCTCCGGCAGCGCGGCGAGGAAGTCCTGCTGCCGGTCCTGGAGCAGCCGCGCCAGGTGCACGGTCTTGTCCTCCAGCTTCACGTGGCGCGCGTCGCCCATGTACCGGCGGCTGGCGTCGTTGAGCTGGGCGTCCAGGAACTCCGGCTGGTAGGGCGCGCCGTCCAGCCGGGGCCCGCCGCGCGTCCCCCGGAAGAGGGCGAAGTGCACGCGCGGGTCGGAGTACTCGCCCAGGAGGATGCGCTGCTCCATCGCCCACAACGTCAGCCGTTCGCCGCCCACCGGCCACGCGTGGCCCCAGTAGAAGCGGCCGAACCAGGACGCCCCCACGCCGTCCGGATGGCGCTCCACCAGCTGCATCAGCACCAGCGCGTTGTACGCGTTGATCCAGTACGCAAGGCCCTCCTCGGGCGAGGGGAACAGCTCCGGCTGACGGTGCGGCGACACCGCCGCGAGCGATGCGACGAAGCGCTCCAGCGCCGCGCGGTCTCGCGACAGGCCCTCGAAGTCCAGGTCTCCGCTGGGGCGCACGTGGCTCAGCGCCTGCGCGTAGTCCGCGTAGCCGAAGGCCCCGGCCGCCGGGGGCACCTGCGCCGGCAGCGCGCCGCCCACGTACAGCCCTGCTCCCACGGCGAGCGCCACCAGCACGGCCAGGGCCGCCACGGCGAGCCAGCGCGCGCGGTGGCGGGAAGGGACAGGGGCATTCACGGCCCGGCAGTCTATGCCGTCCGGCCCGCCTCCCACACCCTTCAGGTCCTTCCTCGACCCACCCGGGGTCCGCCGCGACAGGCCGCTATACTGCCCCGGCCATGGAGCCTACCCCCGACGTCGTCAGGCATTTCCATCCGGTGCTCCCCGCCCGGCAGCTCCGCCGCCAGCCCGTCCGCGTGGAGCTGGCGGGCCATGCCTACGCGCTCTTCCGGGACGCCTCCGGGCAGGCCGCGGCGCTGTCGGACGCGTGTCCCCACCGCTTCGCGCCGCTGTCCAAGGGCACCGTGACGAAGGAAGGCCAGCTCCAGTGCCCGTACCATGGCTGGCGCTTCGACGCGCGAGGGCACGGCGTCAACCCCAGCCAGCCGGAGCTGCGCCACTGCGAGGCGAAGAGCTTCCAGGTGGTGGAGCGCCACGGCTACCTCTGGCTCGCGCGCTCGGACACGCCCCTGTCCGCGATGCCGGAGCTCGCCGGCGGGGACTACGTGTTCGGGGGGACGTTCTCCACGCTGTTCCGGGCGCCGCTGCACGTGGCGCTCGACAACTTCAGCGAGGACGAACACACGCCCTTCGTCCACACCCGGCTGGGGTGGAACGGCGCGCAGGCGGGCGCGGTGGAGTTCGAGGCGCACAACCACGAGGACCACACGGAGGTGCACTACCGCGCCCCGCAGCGGCCCGCGCCCATCATGCGGCTGCTCATGGTGGGCAAGGGGGACTTCTTCCACAACGACTGGGTGACGCGCTTCGACCCGGTGCGCAGCGTCTACACCGTGAGCTGGACCACGCCCGCGGGAGCACCGCGCCCCTTCATCACGCAGGCGCACATCTTCTTCGTGCCGGAGACGGCGCGCACCACGCGCCTGCACGTCTTCTCCTTCCTGCGCACGTCGGTGCCCGCGCTCAAGTCCTTCCTGCCGGTGGCGGCGAAGGCCGCGCTGGGGCTCACCTGGTGGGAGGTGCGCGACGACGCGCGCTTCATCCCCACCGTGGCGGGCACGCCCTACAGCCACAAGGGCATGCGGCTGGACAAGTACGACAAGCCGCTCGTGCACCAGCGCAAGCTCATGGAGCGCATCTACTACGCGCACGATGCGTCCGAGCCTGCTGTGGGGCCGGCGCTGCCCCGGGTCCACGACGCCACGGGCACCTGACGCGCAGGTGCGCCGTCGCGTCGCGAGGACCGGTGGGACGGGCTCCCGAGCTCCGGGCCGTCAGTGCATCGGCGCGGGCTCTTCGTAGACGGGCACCGTCTCCCCGGTGCGCGCCTCGAAGGCGTTGCAGCCGCTGTCACCCGACACCACGAGCGCGAACTGCTGGAGGTGTGGCTGGTTGCAGCTTTGCGTCGCTTCGCCGCTCGGCTCGTCGCTGTTGCCCGCGAAGAAGCGACAGTTCTTGCAGTTGCCCCAGGATGCGTCCGCCATGGTTCCCTCCTCGTGGAACGGGTTCGTAAGAGGAGGGTGGGGCCGGTGATGGCCCCCCACAACGAAGCACCTGCTTCCCGCCCGGGAGGGCAGGGGACCCGGCGCCCTTGAAGGGACGCCGGGAATCACTCCGCACCCGTGCTTACTGCTGGGGCGCGGGCTGCTGCGGGGCCGGCTGCTCCTGCGCGGGCTGCTGCTGCCCGGCCGGCTGCTGCGGCGGGGCCGCCTGCTGGTTCACGCCCCCGCCGGGACGCGCACCCAGGGCGGCCGCGTCCTTGCGCACCGAACCGGACTCGAAGGAGCCCAGCGCGTTGAGCAGGCGCAGCGCGGCGAGGGACGCCTGGAGGCGCTCGGACACGAAGCCGACTTCCGCGTTGGTGAGCGCGGTGTTGGCGTCCGCGACCTCCAGGTAGGTGGCGACGCCCGCCTTGAAGCTCACGTCCGTCAGGCGGTTGGACTCGCGCGCCAGCTCCAGGGCCTCCTCGGCCTTGGAGCGGTTGGCCAGCGCGTTCTCCAGGTCCAGCTTGGAGCGCCGCACCTCTTCCTTCACGCGGGCCTGCGCCAGCGTCTGCGTGACGGTGGCCTCGCGCACGCGCGACGACGCCTCGGAGAGGTTCGCCTCACGCAGGCCGCCGTCGAACAGCGTCCAGCTGGCGCCGAAGGTGATGGCCCACGTCCTGTTGGAGCCGGCGAAGCCCGCCGCGTTCGCGATGCGGTAGGCGCCCGTGACGCCCAGCGTGGGCAGGTAGCTCAGCAGCACGCCCGTCTTGTTGATGCGGGTGAGCTTCAGGCCCACTTCCGCGGCCTGCACGTCCGAGCGCTCCTGCAGCGCCTGGTCCACCAGCTGCTCCGGCGACGCCTGCGCGGGCACCGTCGGCTCCGGCGGCGCGGCCAGGTCGAAGTCCGGGTCCCGCTGGATGAGCGTGCCCAGCGCCAGCTTCAGGCCCGCGAGCGCGTTCTTCGCGCGCACCAGGTCCTGCTCCGCGCGCGAGCGGTCCAGCTGGGCGCGCAAGAGCGCCACGCGCGTCACCGTGCCCGCGTCGAACCGGGCCTGGGTGTCCTTCTCCCGCGCCTGGTTCAGCTCCAGCAGCCGCTCCTGCGCGCGCAGGGCTTCCTGCTGCGCCGCGGCGCCGTAGTACGCCTGCGCCACGCCGAAGAGCACCTGCCGGCGCGCCGTCTGCGTGTTGAGCTCCGCCAGGTTCACGGCCTTGTAGGAGGCCGCGATGCCCGCCCACAGCTGCGGCGCGATGAGGGCCTGCCGCACCTCCGCCTGCGCACCCTGCTGGATGAGGGGCTGGATGGTGATGGGGTCCGGACCCAGGACGCCCCCCGGGATGACGGCCGCCACGTTGTTGCGCGTGATGGACCCGCCCACGGTGATGGTCGGCAGGTAGCCCGCCCAGGCCCGGCGCGTCGCGAGCGATGCCTGCTCGAAGCGCTCCTGGGCGATCTTCAAATCGAGGTTCTGCTGGCGCGCGGACTCCAGAGCCTCATCCAGCGTCAGTACGGGCGCCGCGGCCAGGGTGGCCGACAGGGACAGCGCCAGAAAGGTACTCATACCGCTCGACCTCCTCACCGACTCGCGGGAGCGCGAGGCGGATCCGTCCAATGGACGACTGCGTTGCGTCCTCTACCCGAGCCTGGAGCCTCGTGAAAGTACTCCGCACTGTCGGATGTTGGAATATGCGGAATGTAGTAGCCGTCAATGGTTGATGATGTCAATTGTTTATGTGCGCCCGATGAATTAACGTAACTTCACTATGGATGGTTACAGCGACGGTTCCAGCGAGCAGGTGACGCGCCGGCCGGCGGTCACGGGCGGCACGACAGAGGGCGAAGGGGGGCTGCCCGAGCAGGCATGGACGCTGCTGTTCGAGCTGCTGCACACGCACATGCGCAACTTCCCGGCCCTGGCGGCGGAGTTCGACCTCTCCCCCGTGCAGGCGCACGTGTTGAGACAGCTGGGGGAAGGGGCGCTCGCGATGAGCACGCTCGCCAACTACCTGTCGTGCGACGCGTCCAACGTGACGGGGCTGGTGGACCGGCTGGAGGCGCGCGGGCTGGTGGAGCGCAAGAGCAGCGAGCAGGACCGCCGGGTGAAGATGCTGGTGCTGACGCAGGCGGGCGTGGAGCTGCGCGGCCGGCTGATGGCGCGGCTGAGCGCGCCGCCGCCCCTCATCGCCGCGATGCCGGACGAGGACCTGGCGGCGCTGCGCGACATCATGCGCCGCGCGCTCAAGACGCAGTAGCGCGCGCCCTTCAGTCCAGCAGGAAGGTGTACGAGTACTTCATCTCCGTGGCCACCGCTTCGCCGCCCTTGATGGCGGGCTTGAAGCGGAAGCGGCGGATGGCGTCGCGTGCGGCCTCGTTGAGGCCGTAGCCGGGCCCGGAGATGACCTTCACCTGGGTCACCTTGCCCTCCGCGTCGATGGCGATGGACAGCGTGACGGTCCCCTCGATGCCCGCGCGGCGCGCCTCGTCCGGGTAGGGAATCTTCACCTCGGACGCGACCGACGGCTCCGAGTCCACCTGGTACACGGGCACGTACTTCGGCGCGGAGTAGCCCTTCACGTCCTGGGGCGCCTTCGCGGGGCCGTTGGCCTTGCCGTAGGCGGTGTTGCCCACGGGCGCGGCGAAGGAGCCCGCGCTGGTGGTGGACGACATGGTCATGCCCACCACGAGCGGCGGCGGCTTGGCATTCGGCTCCGGCGGGGGCGTGTCGTTGGGAGGCGGCGGCGCGTCCGTCGGGGGCGGGGGCTTGGGCGCTTC
>NZ_RAWK01000124.1 GCF_003612165.1 Corallococcus aberystwythensis
GGCGGCGGCATTCGCGGGCGTGGGGCGCGGAGTAGAGACTCCGGTCGGGATTCGCAGCGACATGCGGTGAAAGTCCTCGGGGCCAGCGGGGGGAGACGGTCGGGGAGAGGGCCCCTCCCCCTCATCGTCGGTGCGAAGCGGCGCCCGGTTGCGTCACACCGCCCTTTTTCTCAGGGGTCAGGGCGTTTTTCGGTCCGGTCCGACCCGGCTGTCACTTAATGCCGGACTTGGACGGGGCCCGGGCGTGCTGGACGGCGTGGACGATGCGGGCTTCGGCCTGGAGTTTTTCGACGACGGCGGCAGGCAGGCGAGCGCGCTCGGCGGCGACGGCGAGGGTGATCAGGAAGGCTTCGCTGACGGGCCCCTGCGTGGAGACGTTGCGCGCGGCGGGGGTGAAGGCGTGGGCGTCCACCACGAGGCCGGAGGCGGTGCGCACCTTCACGGGGCGCTCCTCGGTGGCCAGGGCGAGCGCGGTCTCCAGGCGGGCCAGGACGGGCCAGGACTCGGTGGCCACGGGGCGCAGGCGCCCGGACAGCTGGTGTCCGGGGGCCTCCACGAGGCGTGCGACCCGGCCGCCCCAGTTGGGCACGTGCACGTCATAGACGACGTCCACGTCCAGGGCCTCGGCGAGCTCGCCCTCGGGGAAGTCGGGCACGGGGGGCAGGCCGTGCAGGTGCCGGCTCGCCGCGGCCGGGGCCAGGTCGAGGGAGAACGCGAACCAGGGACGCGAAGCCGCGGGGCCAGGTGCCATGGGCCGGAGTGTCCCCGGCGCGCGGCGGTGGAACAAGGGCCAGGCCGTGCGGATCCGCTTCCGCAAGGCCCGGCGGGGTCAGAACCGCATGGCCTCCACGGCGGCCACCATCTTGCCGACGTCATAGGCGTAGAAGCCGGCCGAGTTCAGGTTGTTGAGCTCGCCAACGTACAGCCCGCCCTCGTGCATGAAGACGTCCAGCGCGTAGGCGCGATCCGGCCCCCAGGTCTCCGCCATGCGCTGCGCGAAGGCGTGGACCTCCGGCTCCACCTGGGACGAGGCCACCACGCGGTCGCCCAACTTGTAGAGCGAGCCGGTGATGACCCGGCCATCCACGACGACCATGCGGTACTCGCGCTGGATGCGCCTGGGCTCGCTGACGGCCACCGGCGTGTCGGCGGTGACGGTCGCGTACGTATCGAGCTTCAGGACCTGCTCGCGCCAGCGGCTGAACGCGTCCCAGGACGTGAGCATGCCGGAGAAGGACTTGTCGTCCAGGCAGGGGCGGATGAAGAAAGGCCCCGGCTGCTCCGGCACGTCCGCGAACCGATGCACCGTGGCGCCGGCGTTGAGCAGGTGCGGGCCCAGGTGCCGTCGCCAGACGCGGAAGTCGAACTGGTCGTTGATGAAGGCGCCAGGGGTCCAGCCCTGCTCGCACGCATAGCGCGTCAGGGAGAGCGAGCCCATCACGATGACGGGGCCCGACAGCTCCAGCGCGGGCTCGATGCCGCCTCCGAACGGGATGACCTTGACCAGGGTGTGCGGGATGGAGCCATGCGCCAGGACATCCATCAACGTGTGGAAGCCCTGCTCGTTGAAGAGGTTGTTCTGGACGACCCAGTGCATGCGCGGCTCCGTGGATGATGGCCGCCGCGCGGACGCGGGAGGGCACCTGGGGCTGACAGGTGGCTTACGTCACCACGGCGGCGAGGATGCGCTCGAAGAGCCAGGGGGCACGGCCCAGGAGGCGCACCACGGGCCTGCGCAGGCGCGGACGGCGCGCGAGCATCAGCAGGCCCTGTGTCGTCCAGGCGTACTTGCGGAACACCCGCTGGAAGGTGCGCTCGTAGGGCAGCAGCGTGTCCTGGCCCGCGCCCTTCGCCAGGGCATCCGGGAGCAGCGTGCCCAGGGACTCCGCGCAGGCGAAGGCGAGCGTGAGCCCTTCGCCCGTCAGCGCGTCCACGTAGCCCGCGGCATCGCCAACGAGGGCGAAGCGGTCCGCGATGCGCGTGCGGGCCATGCGTGCCAGGGGACCGGCGCCGCGAGGTTGAGAGTCCGGCTCCGCGCCGGTGAGCTTCTCCGCGAGCCGTGGGAAGCGTTCCAGGAGCGCGTCAAAGCCCACGCGGCCCGTGACGGTGCCGTCCTCCCAGAGGAACGCGATGCCCACGCGCTCCGCTCCCGCGGGCGTCACGTAGGCCTCGACGCCGGAGGCGAAGTGCACCTCCACGTAGGGCGTCCAGGGCACGCACCGGAAGTGCCGCCGCAGGCCGAAGCGCCGGGGACCTGTGTGGATGACGTCGAGCCCTTCCGCGCGTCGCAGCGGCGAGCCCAGGCCGTCCGCCGCGACGAGAAAGCGCGCGGACACCGGGCCCGTGGGTGTCTCCAGCGTCACGCCGTCCTGCGTGCGCTGATGCGAAACGACGTGCGCGTTCTCACGCAGGTCCACGCCGACTTCCCGCGCGCGAGAGACGAGCGCCGTGGACAGGGCCAGCCTGCGGACACCCAGCCCTCCAGGCGCGGGCAGCTTTCCCTCCGCGGTGCTGCCGTCCTCCTGCACGTAGCGGATGCCGACGAAGGGCGAGCTGTCGCGGCGGTCCAGGTGCGCGAGCGCGCCCAATCGCTCCAGCACCGCGAGGCCGGAGGGCATCAGCCCTTCACCGCACGCCTTGTCCACGGGCGACGACGCACGCTCCAGCACCACCGTGTCCAGTCCACGCCGGGCCGCCGTGATGGCCACCGCGAGCCCCGCAGGGCCTCCGCCGACCACGACCACGTCGTGGCGTTTCACGTGCCAGCCCATCGCATGACCCGCGGGCATGAACAGCGCCCACGAGGCATCGCCACGCGCACTGACCTGCTCCACCCTCGTGAAGCCATCACCGCCACACGCGCTGTTCTGCGCGAAGCCTCGCGAGTCGTGCGCCTGCGCATGGTCACGCGCCCTGCCCCATCACGAGTCATGCTCCGCGCGCACCATCGCCAGCGCGCTCTTCGCCATCTCCACCGCGAGCCCCACCGCGCCCACCTTCTTCGGCGCTGTCAGCTCTCCGGACAGGTAGCGCCGCAGCGCCTCGCTCCTTCGCAGCTTGCCGCTGGACGTGCGCGGCAGCGTCCCCGGTTCCAGGAGGCGCACCGTGTGCGGCTGCACGCCCGTCGCCCCCACCACCGCCGCGCGGATGTCCGCCTCCACCGACGCCACGTCCGCTCCCCGCTCCGCTCGCTCCGCCAGGATGAGCAGCGCTTCGTCCTCGCTGCCCTCGGGCGTGAAGCCCAGCGCCACCGCGCAGCCCGTGCGCACGCCGTCCACCTTGAGCAGCGGATCCTCGAAGGCCTGCGGCGCGTGGTTCGCGCCCCGGATGATGACCAGGTCCTTCGCCCGGCCCGTCAGGTACAGCTCCCCGTCCGCGCTGAAGCCCAGGTCTCCCGTGTCCAGCCAACCCTCTCCCACCAACGCCCGCGCCGTTGCTTCCGCGTCCTCGAAGTAGCCGCGCATCACCGACGGCCCCTTCGCGAACACGCGCCCCACCCGGCGCTCCGGCAACACCGCGCCGTCCTCGCCGCGCACCTGCACCTCGAAGCCCGCGACCGGCGCGCCCACGCTCACCAGCGTCCGTGCTCCGTCACGCGCCTGCCCTTCGCGCGCCAGCATGTCCGGATCCACGCCCAGCTCACGCGGCCCCCGGCCCGCGGGCGGGAACGTCACCGCCAGGGACGCCTCCGACAGGCCATACACTGGCCGCAACGCCCGAGCGGAAAAGCCCCACTTCTCGAACCGCTCTGCGAAGCGGCGCAGCGTCTCCGCGGACACTGGCTCCGCGCCGTTGAGCGCGTGCTGCCACCCGGACAGGTCCACGCCCTGGAGGTCCGCGTCCTTCACCCGCTTCAAGCACAACCCGTACGCGAAGTTCGGCGCGGGTGACACGAAGCCCCGGTGCCTCGACAGCGCGCGCAGCCACAGCGCCGGCTTCACCAGGAATGTCTCCGGCGCGATGAGCACCAGGCTGCCCGGGTAGTACAGCGCCGCGAGCACACAGCCGATGAGCCCCATGTCGTGGTACAGCGGCAGCCAGCTCACGCCCACCGGCGTCACGCCCGGAGCCACCGGCATCGCCGCCTCCAGCGCCGCCACCTGCGCCACCAGCGCCCCGTGCGTCAGCGCCACCGGCTTCGGCTCCACCGTCGAACCGGAGGAGAACTGGATGAGCCCCAGCGCATCGGGGGACACCTCCACCTCCAGGTCCTCGTCGCCGTGCATCACCGCGTCCACCGTGTGACAGCCCAGCCGGGGCCGCGCCTGTTCGATGCTCGGGCCCAGGAGCAGCCGCACGCGCGTGTCCGTCAGCACCGTCACCGCGCCCGTCAACTGGAGCATGCGCGCCGTCGAGCGGTGATACTCGTCCAGCCGCCCCAGCCGCACCGGCGGATACAGCGGCACCGGCACCGCGCCCGCCAACAGCGCGCCGAAGTACGCATCCATGAACGCGGGCGACGTGGGCAACAGCAGCGCCACCCGGTCTCCCGGACGCACGCCCAGCCGCGCCAGTCCTCCCGCCGCACGCTTCGCCCGCCGGTACACCTGCGCCCACGGCAGGGACGTCTCGTGCTCGGCGGCGTCCACGAACACCAGCCCCAGCGACGTGCGCGACGTCGCCTGGAGCATCGCGTTCACCGTGGCGTGCTTCAGCGCCGGCAGGGACGGCCCCTTCACGGGTGCGCCCCCACGTCCGGCTTCGCCGCCGCGACCCGCGCCGCCACCAGCCGCGCCAGGTCCTCCACCGTGTGCACGCCCTGCGCGTCCTCCTCCGACAAGAGCACCCGGAAGCGGTTCTCCAGCCCCACCGCCAGCACCGTCAGCCCCAGGCTGTCCAGGTGCAGGTCGCGCAAGAGGTCGTGCGTGGGCTCCACCACGCCCTCGAACTCCAGCTCCTCCTGCACGATGCGGCGGATCTCCGCCACCGCCTCCATCACGATGTCAGCCACGGCGAACCTCCGGAATGAAGCGGGGACGGTGGGCGAAGGCCTCGGAATACATCGCTCCGAGTGCCGCCTCCTCCGCGCGGATGCGCACGTAGAGCAGCGCCGCGTTGCCCACCGTGAACACGACCGCCGTCACCCACGCCCCGTGGATGAGCGGCACGCACAACAACTCCAGCACCACCGCCACGTAGTTCGGATGCCGCAGGAACCGGTACGGCCCGCCCGTCACCGGCGCCAGCCCCGGCACCACGATGATGCGCGAGTTCCACCGGTCGCCCAGCGTCCCGATGGCCCAGTACCTCAAGCCCTGCGCCACGACCGCGCCCGTCAGCGCCGCCCAGCTCCACGCGCCCCAGAAGGGCCGCTGGAGGCCGAAGACCTCCGCGACGCACGCGACGAGGAACAGCGTGTGGAACACCACCATGAACCGGTAGTGCCCCTGCCCCGTCTCCACTCCACCGCGCGCGAAGGCCCGCGCCGCGTTGCGCTTGGAGAGCACCAGCTCCAACAGCCGCTCCGCGATGAGCAGCGCCATGAAGCCCGCGAACAGCGCCTGGGTGCCGGTCACCATCGCACCAGCACCATCTCCGCGCAGAAGCCCGGACCCATGGCCATCACCACACCCCAGTCACCCGGCTGCGCGCCCGCCTCCTCCAGCGTCTCCCCCAGCACGAAGAGCACCGACGCGCTGGACAGGTTGCCCACCTGCTTGAGCGACTTCCACGAGCGCTCCAGCGCCCCTGGCTCCAACTCCAGCGCGGACTCGAAGCCCTCCAGCACCTTGGGGCCACCGGTGTGCGCCACCCAGTGCTTCACGTCCTTGCGGGTCAGCCCGTGCTCCGCGAGGAAGCCGTCCACGTTGCCCCGGATGTGTTCCTTCACCAGCTGCGGCACCTTCGCGGACAGCACGACCTTGAAGCCCGTGTCCACCACGTCCCAGCCCATCACCCGCTCGGTGTCCGGGTAGAACACCGACCGCGACCCCACCACGCGCGGGCCCGTGGCCCTGGCCTCCGCGCCCCGCAACACCACGCACGCCGCGCCGTCACCGAAGAGGCCGGACGCGATGATGTTGGGGATGGACAGGTCCTCGCGCTGGAGCGTGAGCGAGCACAGCTCCGTGGCGATGAGCAGCGCCGTCTGCTTCGGAAACGCGCGCAGGTAGTCCGACGCGCGCGCCAGCCCCGCCGCGCCCGCCACGCAGCCCAGGCCGAAGATGGGCGTGCGCTTCACGTCGTCGCGAAAGCCCATCCGGTTGACCAGGCGCGCGTCCACGCTGGGCGTGGCGATGCCCGTCACGGTGACGAAGAAGACGTGGTCCACGTCCCTGGGCGTGAGGCCCGCGCGCTCCAATGCCTGACGCGCGACGCCTTCCGACAGCTCCGTGGCCACGCGGATCCACGCGTCGTTGCGCTGCTGGAACGTGGCGAGCGCCGGGTACTGCTCCAGGGGCAGCGCCAGGTGGCGCCCGCCCACCTGCACGTTGCGGTGCAGGTCCTCCAGCCGCTCCAGGTTGAAGTGCTTCGTCGCCCACAGGTCGCGCAGCGCCGCGATGAGCTGCTCCTGGCTGGCGTAGTGCGGGGGAAGCGCGCGTCCCACCGCGCTCAATGAAGGGGATGGCGCGGGGTCGTGACGGGTCGTGCTGGGCATGAAGTCCTGGAGGGTCCCACCCGGGGAGCCGAGTCCCCAGGCTTAACCGGCGGCAGGCCCGGAAGCGATGGTGTATCGCCAGACCTGCTCGCCCCTGAACCCCACCGGTTCCCCACACTGTTGCACACGCGACGCACCAGCCGGAGGACGCACTCCCGGAGTGCGCAGGTCCTGCTCTGTCCTGCCAGCAACGGCAGACAGCGCTTCCGGCCAGGGTCGGCGCCCGAGGTGCCCCGGTAGCATCCGGGCCGTTCGAGCGCTGGGGGGATGCAATGAAGATGGTCTGTGTTGGCGGAGGGCCGGCGGGGCTCTATTTCTCGATCCTGGCGAAGCTGTCAGACCCCAGGCACGACGTCACTGTCGTCGAGCGCAACCCCGCGGGCGTGACGTATGGCTGGGGCGTCGTGTTCTGGGATGACCTGCTGGACGACCTCTACCGGAACGACCCGGTGAGCGCGCAGCGGATCGCCAACTCCGCGGCGCGCTGGGACACGCAGGAGGTGCACCTGCGGGGCCAGTACGCCATGCACATCGGCGGCTATGGGTTCGCGCTGGGGCGCGACCGGCTGCTGGACATCCTCATCCGGCGGGCGAAGGGGTTGGGGGTGGACGTCCGCTTCCAGCACGACGTCACGGACCCCTCGGAGTTCCAGGACGCGGAGCTCATCGTCGCCTGTGACGGCGTCAACAGCCGGCTGCGCCAGCGCCACGTCAGCCATTTCCAGACGCACGTGGAGGAGGGCCGGAACAAGTACATCTGGCTGGGCACCAACAAGGTGTTCGACGCCTTCACCTTCGCCTTCGAGGAGACGCCGGCCGGCTGGCTGTGGTTCCACGGCTACCGCTTCAACGGCGAGACCAGCACCTGCATCATCGAATGCCAGGAGACGACCTGGAAGGCGCTGGGCTTCGACACGCTGGGGCCGGACGAGACGCTCCGGAAGCTGGAGGGCATCTTCCAGTCCCGGCTCCAGGGCAAGTCGCTGTTCAACCAGCTGAAGGGCATGGGCAAGGCCCCGTGGCTCAACTTCAAGCGCATCACCAACGAGCGCTGGTACCACGACAACGTCGTGCTCATGGGCGACTCGGCGCACACCACCCACTTCTCCATCGGGTCCGGGACGAAGCTGGCCATCCAGGACGCCATCGGGCTCGCGCGGCAACTGCGCGCGCACCCCACGGACCTGCCCGCCGCGCTGGAGGCCTATGACGAAGAGCGGCGCGCGGCCCTGCTGGCCATCCAGCTGGCGGCGCGCAGCAGCTCCGAGTGGTTCGAGAACGTGCCCAGCTACGTGAACCAGGACGCGACCCAGTTCGCCTACGCGCTGCTGAACCGCCGGGGCAGCTCCGTGTGGAGCTACCTGCTGCTCATGGCCAGCCAGCAGCCGACGCTGCGGGGCATGTTGCGCAAGATCCACGCCTCCAAGCGGTGGGTCCACGCGCAGCGCCGGGGACGCGGCGCCGTGGCCCTGAGCGCGCCACCTCCGGGTTAGGCGCTCGGGTGGCATGAGGCCTCCGGCAAGCATTGTCAGACCTGGCTGCTAATTCAGCTTGAACACGAATCAAGCACCAGGAGCATGAGGCCATGCGCTGTCTCGTCACGAATGGGTATCGCTGGAGCGTCGCCTTCGCTGCCGGGCTCATCCTGTTCGCGACGAGCGCGCTCGCCCGCCCTGGAGCGCCCCCGCCCGCCGAGTCCTCCTGGCGGGTCCACGGGCTGGAGCACACCCACCAACGCATCCAGCCCGACGAGCGCGAGCCGGAGATCGCCCCCGAGCCACTGCGACAGAAGCACGCCCCCGTCACCCGGTCGCAGGCCCTGGTGGCCTGTGAGCCGGCGGCCTTCGCGTCCGCCAGCGGCGCCGCGCTTGTCTCACTCGTGAAGGGCTCCACGGAGGCCTGCATCAACTCGCTGTTCTATGTCACGGCCCCCCAGTCCGGGCAGATCTTCATCGAGAGCAAGATGGCCACCATCGCCAACGCTCTCACCGTCAGCGCGCAGCAGTACGCGGGCAACAACTCCGCGCAGACCCTCCAGCTCATCCTGTTCCTGCGCGCGGGCTACTACGTGCAGTTCTACCAATCAGGCACGGTGGGCAGTTACGGCGCCTCGCTGCGCGACGCCATCCGCCCGGCCCTCGCGGCCTTCGTCGCCAACACCCACTTCACGGACGTCAACGACGCGCACGGCGTGGTGCTGCGGGAGTTCGTCATCCTCATCGACAGCGCGGGGGAGACGGCCCAGCACCTGGGCACGCTCCGGGGCCTGCTGGACCGCTTCGACGCCACCGCCCAGGCCTCCTATTACATGAGCAGCGCCACCAACAGCGTCTACCAGGGCCTCTACCGGGGCCATGGCAACGCGGGCTTCCTGGCGGCCGTGCAGGCGGACCCGTCCATCCTCACTTCGCTCGAGTCCTTCATCACCCGCACCGAGCACCTGCTGGGCACCTCCAACCAGTACCTCACCCTCAATGCGGCGCGCGAGCTGGCCCGCTTCCTCAGACACACCGGAACGCTCCAGACCCTGACGCGCCCCAAGGTGAAGGCGGTCATCGTCAGCCACTCGATGACCGGTCCCTCGGCGGGCCTCTGGGTGAGCTCAGCGGAGATGGTCGACTTCTACGACAAGGCCAACTGCGCGTACTACGGCACCTGCGACTTCCGCCGGACGGTGGAACAGGCGGTGCTCGGCGTCACCCACACCTGTGGCGCCACCCTGCGCGTGCGCGCGCAGGACCTGACGGCGACACAGCTCGCGCAGAGCTGCGACCAGCTCGCCACGCAGGAGGCGTACTTCCACGACACGCTGAAGACGAACCGCGTGCCCGTGGCCAGCGACAACAACACGTCCCTGGAGGTCATCGTCTTCGACAGCAGCATCGACTATCAGAACTACGCCGGCGTGCTGTTTGGCATCAGCACCAACAATGGCGGCATGTACCTGGAGGGAAACCCCGCCGCCTCCGGCAACCAGGCCCGCTTCATCTCCTACGAAGCGGAGTGGCTGCGGCCCACCTTCGAAATCTGGAACCTGCGCCACGAGTACATCCATTACCTGGATGGCCGCTTCAACATGAAGGGCGACTTCAACACGAGCACCAGCCAGCCCACCGTCTGGTGGATCGAAGGCCTGGCCGAGTACATCTCCAAGAAGAACGACAACGCAAGCGCGGTGACGCAGGGCAGGACCCATGCCTTCCAGCTCAGCGAGGTCCTGCGCAACAACTACAGCAGCAGCACCGACCGCGTGTACTCGTGGGGCTATCTGGCCACGCGGTTCATGTTCGAGCGGCACGCGGACCAGGTGGGCACCTTCCTCGAACAGTTCCGCACGGGCAATTACGCCACGTATCGCCAGTCCCTGGATGCGCTGGGCACGGCGAACGACGCGGAGTTCCACCAGTGGATTGACTGCGTCGCGAGGGCCGCGGATCCGAGTGCCTGCGTGCCCCCCGACTCCGGCCCCGGGCCGACGCCCGCGTGCACGGCGTCCAACCCCCAGCAACTCGACAACGACTGCTACCGGGGCCCGCTGGCCTCCACCGGCAATCCCCTCTACTTCTACCTCTATGTGCCTCCCGGCGCGCGCAACCTGCGCTTCGTGGCAAGCGGCGGCACGGGCAACGCGGACCTGTATGTCCGCGCCGGCACCTGGCCCACGCAGACCGCGTATGACTACCGGCCCTCCCTCCCAGGCAATGACGAGACGGTGGAGATCCCCTCACCCACCACCGGCGGGTATTACTACCTCATGCTCGCGGCCAGCACGCCCTACTCAGACGTGAAGCTGGAGGCCCGCTTTGAGAGGGCTTCCTTGACCTCTCCGTGAGCCCTGGAGACGCTGGGCGCTCCCATTCCAGAGGAGCCACAAGCATGAGCCCCCGTCCCACGTCGTGGATGCAAAGCGTTGCAACGTTCGCGGTGATGGCCGCATCCGGTGTAGCGCTCGCCAGCGTTCATTCCACCGCGCCAGCCGTTGCGGTGGCTTCGGAGAGCCTGCGCGTGGTGACCGCGAACCTGGCCTTCCGGGGACCGGACGCGGTCCGCCAGGACTGGCAGGCCATCGGCCCCGAGGCGGACATCGTGTTCGTGCAGGAGGCGAAGAACGTCCGCCTGCGCGACATCCTGGGGGACGGCTGGGCGGTGCGTCAGGACACGTCGTCCGAAGACCGGCAGGGCAGCGCGGTGGTCATCCGCAAGTCAGCGGTGAAGAACATTGACGACCTGGTGCTGGTGAAGGGCACGGATGCCAGTGATTGCGGCACCCAGGGTGACGGCATCATGACCCGCTGGATTGCCCGGGTGGACATCCAGCTGAACAACGGCCGGTGGATCCGCGCCGCGTCGCTGCACCTGCCTCCGGCGCGCTGCCAGAATGGCCCGGGCAGCCCCTACGCGGTCATGGCGGACAACGTCGTGGCGTTCGCGAGGAACAGCGGACGGATGCTGGTCCTGGGTGCGGACTGGAACAAGGTGGTGGACGACGACCCGAATGAGATTGGCGCGCGCACGGGCCTGAAGCCGCGCGGGCCCGACACCGGGCTGCGCATTGACGGCTTCTACATCGCGCCCGCCATGAGCAGCGCCAACCTGCATCACCTGCCCCAGACGGGCAGCGACCACCGGCCTGTGCAGGTGACCGTCGGAGTGCCCGCGCCGTAGCGCCAGGGTGACCTGGAGAGTGTCCACCGTGCTCACGCCTGAGCACGGCCGTGATGTCCGGGGGGCTCAGGGTGCCGCGGCCGGGTCCTGGGGCGGGGGCGGCGTGGCGACGAGCAGGCCGTGCCCCGCGTTGAATTTGAAGACAGCCGGATCCCCCTCCTTCTCCCCGGGCACCATCCCGCCGTTCCTCCCCCACGACGCCTCGAAGTCCTCCCACGAGTAGACCTCCTCGCGGTTGTCAAAGGGGTTGTAGACGCGCACCGTCCAATCTCCGTTCCCGTTCTCCTCCACCGCGCGCACGTTCACCCAGTGCGCCACCGCCTTCGTGCTGTCGTCGAAGAAGCGCAGCATGCCGTCCTTGTTCTCGTCGCCGATCTTCGTGTCGATGTTCACCAGCGCGATGAGTGCCTTGCCCTCCTCGAGCATCCGCGCCATGTCCTCCGGCTCCGGCATTGACGCCTCGCCCGCCCCGTAGTCCGTCGTCCACCCCTTTGCCTCGTACACGTTCCCCAGGTGGTCCCCCTTCGTCGTTCCTCCGCCACTGAGGAGGCTCGCGCTATTGGCGTCCTTGAAGGCCGTCAGCGCCTCCTTGAGCGACATGCCCAGCGAGGCCCCCACCGCCAGCGGACCACACAGGTTGAAGTGGTCCTGGGACCAGCCCTCCCCCAGGACCTTCCCCAGGTTGAGGTACTGCGCGGGGCGGCCGTCCTGCCCGATGGCGGAGTCGAGCCACTCGCCCACTTGGCCATCGCCCAGGGGGCTGTCCACGCCAAGGAAGGGGTGCTCCGCCACCACGCCACCTTCGGGGACACCATTGAAGCGAAGCGCCGTCTGCTCGCGTACGGCGGCCTGCCATTCCTGCTGGAAGAGGGACTGCTTGCCCTCGGGTGGAAGGTGGTTCCACACCATGGGGTCCACGGAGGACGGCGGCGGGCCGTTGACGTCGAACTCCGGCATGGGCCACGCGTCCGCCACCACCTTCTCCCGGGCCGCCTGGATGACCTCATCCCGGGCTTCCTTCGGCATGGCACTCCACATGCGGGCGTGGATGTGGGGCGGGCACGTGCCGTCCGCCACCCACTGGGGGACGGGGGACTCATACGGCGGCGGAGGCGGCGGCGGGGCTTCGGTGGGCCCGGTGTAGGGCCCGTACACCCAACCCTCGTTGCCATCCGGCAGCTCCACCTTCAGCCAGGTGCCATTCGCGTCCTGGTCAATCACCTTCAGCTTGTCGCTCGGCACCAGGTCCCCGACGTCCGCGGAGCTCGTGTCCGGGCCGCCGCGGACATTCATGTTCTTGTTCGGTGAAACCCAGCGCTCGCCATCCGCGACCTGCCGGTCCGCCACGCTGGACAGCCCCAGCTTCTGGATGAGGGCTTCGCGCTGGGGACCCGGAGGCGTGGAGAGGACCTGCTGCATCTTGCTCGCGGGCACCGGGACGGGCTGCGAGTAGCGCGGATGCGTCGCCTGCCATTGGCCCAGCGTCTCGTAGCGCACCGTCGGGTGATTGGGGTCCACCACGGAGCCGTCCGGCTTGCGCACCAGGGCGTGACCCACGCCGTCGCTCGCATCCCGCATCAGGACGATGGAGTCCCCTGGCCGGGCCAGCCCCACCGCCTTCTCCAGGCAGTTGGCGCTGCCGTCTCCCAGCCGCTCCGTGTGCAGGTTGCTCGCGGGCGCGGGCGTGGAGTCGAACGTGGACGCCGCCCCGGACAGTCGCGGCCCGGGCGCCGGTTGCCCCTTTCCGGCCGGAGCGGGCAGGGGCGCCGGGCGGGGAGGAACGGACAGGGGCATGAAGCGCGGGAACTGGATCATCGGAAGCGGCCTCGGGGATGACGACGTCGTTTCCCCTCATCACGCGGGCCCGGGCCCCCCCTTGAATTAAGCCGAGTTAAACGTGCGTCCCCGGCCCGCCGCCCCTGTCGCGCGGCGGGCCGGATGAAGCGGGCTACGGAACGACGTACAGGTCGCCGTTCGTCTGGGTGATGGCCCCACCCACGACGTTGTAGACGTCGAAGAGGTCGGCGCTCTTGAAGCTCGCGCCGGCCGGCACCGGGGCCAGCAGGGGCGACGCCGTCAGCTGCGACTGCGTGGCGCTGACGAAGGTGTTGCCGGTGACCGTGACCAGGTTGTCCGCGGGCAGCGTGCCGCTGTTCACGCTGGTGTCGGGCCGCAGCCACATGCCGGCGAGGAGCTGGTTGAAGACGGCCGAGTTGTGGAGCGGCGTGCTGGTGATGCTCACGCTGAGCGCCGTGTCACCGGCATTGGCCGCGCTGCTGACCGTGCCCGCGATGGAGACGAACGGCGTGTAGCCGCCCGTGGCGTAGTGCGTCTGGTTGAAGTTGTTGATGAGCAGCTGGCCGTACGCCACGCCGCTGTGCTTGAGGAACACCGTGCCCGCGCCACCGTCGGTGTACGTGGCGTTGATGCCGGTGCCGCCGCGCGCCTGAAGCTGCGCGTTGCCCGTGGGGAACGGGTAGCCCACGGCGCCGACGAAGCTGGAGGCGTCTCCCGTGCTCACCAGCGCGATGCGTCCTCCACCGCCCGCGCGCGTGGCGCCGTTCGAGCTGGAGGAGAAGGCATTCGTTCCGTTGGCGGTGAGCGTGCCGTTCCATCCGGTGGTGTCGAAGCCACCACAGCGCAGGGAGATGGAGCCTCCCGCCGCTCCGTACAACACCGCATTCGCCTTGATGAGGGAGGTCCCGCCCAACGTGCAGACGCCAGCGGCATTGAGCCGGAAGACACCGCCGCCATTGCTCCGGTAGCCCAGGTAGGCCGGTGAGCTGCCGACAGTCGTCCCCGCGCCGCCCGGATACCGGGGGTCGCGGTAGTCGTCATAGACCATTCCCCGGACCGACCCGGCCGTGTACCCACCACCGACGCCGCCGTGGCCCGCGCCGTAGCCGCCCGCAGGGCTAGCCGCGGAGGCAGGGCCCGTCGCGCCAAAGCCCCAGAGGGTCAGCGGCGCGCCCTGGGCATCCATTGCCGCCGGATAGCCCAGCCCCGCCACGTCCACGGAGCCTCCCGTGAGGCGGAAGGTCTCCGCGAGCGTCATGTTGAGGCTGGACACCTGCGCGGCGGCCGGCGACGTCTTGAACAACGGCAGGTAGTGCTTGAGGACGCCCGCGGACTGCGTGTAGCGCGCCGCCTTGAGCGAGTTGGTGACCAGCGTGCCGCCACTCAAGGTCACGTCACCGGACGCGACAATGGCGGGCACCGTGATGGAGCCGGCGGACACCGTCACGTTGTCCGCGACGAGCGTGCCGCCCCCCAGTGCAGGCAGCGCCTGCGTGGCCTGCACGACGTTCACCGCGCCGCCCGCGTATTCGATGCGGCCCGTCCTGCCGCTCGTCGTGTCGAAGAGCACCAGGCCGTTCACGGTCATCGTGGCCGCGCCGGAGCTCGTCGTGTTGCCTGACAGGACGTAGATGTCACCGTTGGTCTCCAGCATCGCGTTGCCGAGCACATCCAGGTGGTCCAGCACGTCCACGCTGCGGAAGAACGCACCGGCCGCGACGCCGGAGGGGACGGCGCTCGTCGTCAGGGTGCCCACCGCGTTGGTGGTGACGCTCACCAGGTTCGACGGATCCACCAGCGCTCCGCCCGCCGCGGTGACGTCCGGCCGCAGCCAGCCTCCCGCGAACACGCCGTTGTACGCGGCGCTGGTGGACGGGGTCGTGTTCTGGGTGAGCGCGGGGTTGAAGTTCAGCGGCGCGCCCGCGTTCTCGTAGTAGGTCGCGTTGAAGCTCGTGCTGGCGACGGAGACGGGAAGCGCGGTGGCGCCCGGGGTGACGTTCGCCGTGACGGTGCCTGCCAGCGCGGGGAGCCGGGTGGTGCCCTCGTTCTGGTAATGCGCGGGCGAGTTGTTCGCGATGACGAGGTCCCCGTAGGTCAGCCCGCTGTGCTTCAGGTAGATGGTGCCCGCGCCACCCGCGCCCACCACGTAGCTGGAGTTGGCCGGCGCGCCGCCGAAGGCGTGGACGCGCGCGGGGAGATTCACGGGCGGGTAGCTCACCACGCCCGTCATCGTCGCGGCGTCACCGGTGCTGACCAGCGCGATGCGGCCACCGCCGCCCGCGCCATTCGGGATGGAGGAGTTCCCCGCGCCCTTGCCGCCATCCGCGTTGATGCTTCCCGTCCAGCCCGTGGAGATGATGCCCCCGCACCTCAGGTTGATGGAGCCTCCCGCGGCATTGAAAGAAGCGGACGCGACGAGGGTGGAGGCCCCGGCCAGCACGCACGGTCCCGTTGATGTGATGCGCACCACCCCGCCTCCGTGAGCGCCCGAGTAGGTGTCGTTGGTTGCACCGGGGTACTTCGGGTCGCGGTAGTCGCCGTAGGTCGTCCCCGCGTTGCCCGCCTGGTTGTTGTTGGCCTGCGAGATGTTCATCCGGTAGTTGCCGGAGCCCATGCCGCCGTGGCTGGCGCCATACAGCATGCTGGTGCCCACGAGCGACGACGACGGCGCGCCGTTGGGACCGAAGCTGACCAGGCCGTTGCCACCGCAAGAGCCATTGGGATTGCAGGTCATGCCGTAGCCCTTGTTGGTCGTGTTGACCGAGCCACCCAGCAGATTCCAGGAGCCCGTGAGCACGTCCAGCTTGAACATGGCGGCGTTGGTGCCCTGGAGGTGCGTCACCGTGCCGCCCGTGATGAAGACGTCACCGAAGGTCTGCCCCACCGTGCTGGCGTCGAAGGTGACGGTGCCCCCGGTGATGTAGAGATTGCGGCCGCCCGCGTGGGCAGAGGTGAGGGTGACGTTGCCGGTGGTGAGGGTGGTGCCCGCGCCGCCATTGAACAGGGCCGAGTCGAAGGTGACGTCCGCCGTGTCCGGCAGCGTCGTGGTGCCGCTCCCATCCGTGACCGTGGCGGAGAAGGTCGTCGGCACGGTCAGCGGCGTGGAGCTGCGCGCGGTGACCACATAGCTGCCCGCGCCGGAGTCCACCGCCGTCAGACACGTCACGCCCGGCGCGTTCGCGGTGCAGGCGGAGGTCCCCGTGCCGCCCAGCGTGACCAGCCCATCACTGCTCAGCACCTCGACGTGCAGCCCCGTGCCCAGCGGATCGCCGTTCACGTCGCGCGGCGTCACGGTGAGGGTGACATAGGCCAGCCCGTCCGAGGGCGCATTGATTGCGGATGCAAGCAATTGCGGCTGCGGTGAAGTCAGACCGGCGCGCGACTTCGCGGGCGCGCCGCCCTCCTCCAGGGGAGGAGGGGAACAGCTGATCAACGCGGCGAGCGCGAGCGGCCTTGCGAACGGCAGACGCATGGGGAATCTCCCTTTGGGTTGGAACAGCGGCCGGCTGGCAACGCTTCAGCCCGAACCGCTGGACGTCCGTATGCTTCAGCGTGGCTGTGTAAAGGAAGGACTCACTGGAAAAATTTGGGTGCTAGCCTCTGCGAATGCCCTGGACCGCGGACCAAGCGACCCCTTTCGTCCCAAGCGATTTCTGCAACCTGGACCCGACATCGATTCTCAAGCCCATGGACCTCGTCACGATTGGCGCGGACCTGGCGTGGATGCTCGATGTGAAGCGAGAGGATCTCGCGGGCTGGTACCGCACGCTCGGGCTTGCCTTGTTCGAGCGGTTCGGGCTCACGCGCCTTCCACAGCGCCCGGCGTTCGCGGATGCGGTCCAGGGAGCCGACCTCATGCGTGCGCTGGGCGCGGTCGATATTCCAGATTGGTCCAACGGTCTCGGACGGGCCTGGGCCTTCCGCGAGCACCTGCTGGCGTTGCCCTCCCACGTCTCAGGAGTCCTTGAAGGACATCCCTTCCAGCTTTCAGTGAGCCACCAGGAGATGCCGCCGCCTCTCCGTCCCATGGCCGAAGACGTCGCGGACCACATGCTGAAGCACTCAGGAGCCGCGAAGGAAATCGCCCGGAAGTTGGACTGGACCATCATCGGGTTGTGGGGATGCCCGTTGGAGCGCCTCGAGTTGAAGGTCACGGTGGCGGAGCTGGCTGCCTCGGGGCTTGAAATCCAGACGTTCGAGCCGTGACGTCCGTGCGCGCGGCAGGCTCAGGCGGAACGAAGCTCCTGGCGGCGGCGGGCGTGGCGGGGATGGTGGGCTTCCTCCTCGTCATGGACGTAGGGGCCCGGGAGGCGCGGCTCGTCACCAAGTCGCTGCCCATGGTGTGCCTGCTGGCGTGGCTGTGGCCGGCCCGGGGGCGTTATGCGCGCTTCATCTTCGCCGGGCTCGCGCTGTCCCTGCTGGGTGACGTGCTGCTGGAGGTGGGCCCGGACCTGTTCCTGCCGGGCCTGGGCGCCTTCCTGCTGGCCCACGTGGGCTACACCGCCGCGTTCCTCTCCGTGACGCGGCGCCCTGCCCTGCTCCAGGCGCTGCCCTTCGTGCTCCTGGCGGTGGGAGCCACCGGGGCGCTGTGGCCCGGCCTGGGCGGGATGGCGGGGCCCGTGACGGCCTATGTCGCCGTCATCTGCACCATGGGCTGGCGCGCGGCGGCCCTGGTGGGGAACCCGGCGCTTTCGCGGCGCGAGCAATGGCTGGCGTTCGGGGGCGCGCTGCTGTTCGCCGCCAGCGACGGGCTGCTCTCCATCCGGCTCTTCGTCACACCCCTGCCCGGCCTGGGCTACGCCGTCATGCTGCTGTACTGGGCCGCGCAGTTCTGCATCGCCGCGTCCACGCGCCGGGCGCACGCTGCGGCCACGATGACTATATCCTCCAGCAGTCTCACCTGATTCCTGGAGGTCTCATCCATGTGGCGTTCCATGATGGTTGCGGCGATGTGTGTTGTCGGTTTCACGGCTTGCGGCGGTAGCACCGACGCGGACGTGGACCTGGGCTCGCAGGAGCAGGGCCTCGCGTGTGAAACCGGGACCGGCTTCTGCCGGGGCGCCGGCAACACCTGTGCCTGGCTGCCCAACAGCCCCGGAGAGGGGCTCTGCCGTCCCGCGTGTGTCAACGGCACGTGTTCCAATGGCCAGACCTGCTGCAACCAGCCCAACGGCTCGCCGTACTGCAACAGCTTCTGCTACTGAGTTCCCAACCCACTGAAGGCGGAGTCCCCACGACTCCGCCTTCAGCGGCACTCCGGAACTACTCCAGCACGCCGATGGTCTCCGAGCGGTCCACGGCCTCGCCCTTGGTGGTGTAGCCGGAGTACCAGCCGGTCAGGTTGCTGCCGGACTGGTCATACTGCGCATGGACGTGGGGACCCGTGGCGTTGCCCGTACCGCCCTCGTTGCCCACCTGGCAGCGGTTGCACGTGCGGTCAAACGAGTCCGACGTCTTGATGAAGTGCCACAGGCGGAACGTCTTGCCATTGGCGAACGCGTGCTTCGCCTCGTTCTGCGTGCCGCTGCCCGTGCCGTTGCAATAGACCCCCGAGGTGCGGATGGTCACGTTCCAGGACAGGGACGCCATCACGCCCGTCTCCACGCCCCAGTAGTTGCAACGGCCGCTGGAGATGTCCAACGCACCGTGGAACGTGCCGCTGGAGTAGTACGTCGTCGCCGTCACCGTGCCCGGGAAGGGGGACTTCACCGTGTACGAGTACGCAGCCGCGACCGAGGGAACCGCGAGGGCCAGGATGGCCGCGAGGGCCGTCTTCTTCATGAAACGCATCGGGGGTGTTCCTTTCGGGCCGGCGAGTCCGGCCCCATGAGGGTGCCGCTCAACGGACCTGTTGCAGCCGCTGCTTCTCTCTCAGGAGCAGGCCCCACTCCTGAACGCCTGATTGGAGGACGCGGATCCACGCGTCGATCTCCGGTGCCATGCTGGGGTCCACGCTCCGCAGCTTGCGCAGCTCCGGCACGGCGTCCGCGAAGCCCAGCTCCGCGATGCCCTGCACCAGCGCCTTGCGCACCCCCGCGTCCCGCTCGCCCCGGTACATGCCCACCAATGCCTCGCGCGCGGGCGCCATCTGCGCCGCCGGCACGCCGCCCAGCGCGAGCGCCGCCGAGCGCCGCACGTCCGCGCTCTCATGGCCCAGCATCCCGAGCAGCTTCTGCCCCGCCTCCGGCCCCAGCTTGCGCGTGTCCAGGGACTCCAGGAGCTTCGCCGTCACCTTCGGATCCGTGGACGCCACAGCCGCGTTGACGGCCGTGTCCGTGGCCGGGCCGTGGTGGCCGGAATAGACGTACTGGTTGTCCTCGATGAGGTTCTGCGCCGCCTCCATGCGGACCTCTGGCGAGCCGTCCCGCATGAGCCGCTCGTACATGTCCCCGGTCTTCTCCAGCGCGCCGGTGCGGCGCATGGCGCGCACGGTGGCGGCGCGGACGGACGGGTCGCGGTCCTCCAGCGCCCGGCGGGCCACGGCCTGGATGGCGTCCTTCTCCGCCTCGCGCTCGCTGCGCGCCACCAGCGCCGCGGCCAGCTGCTCCACCATCGCGGGGTCCGTCTCCCGGTCGAACGCCGCGTGCAGCTCCCCGGAGGGCAGCGAGACGGCGGCCTCGCGCAGCACGGCGTTGAGATATTCGCGGTAGGCCTTGGAGCTGGAGCCCAGCCCCTGGCGGAGCTGGTCCATCAGCCCGCGGACCGAACAGCTCTCCCCCTCCAGCGCCGGCTTCGCGGCGGGGGGCGTGGATTGGGCGAGCGCGGCCGGGGGCGCGAGCATCAGGGCCAAGCCCCCGAGCGCGCGAAGTCCTTGGAGGAAGCGGGGCATGCGAAGGGCTCCTACTGGTGGCGGTCCATGCAGCCGAAGGGGTTCTGGTCCGGCAGCTCGTTCCAGATGCGGATGAAGTCGACGTTGCCGCTCGCGTAGAGCGTCTCGAAGGTGCGGTAGAGCGGCTGGAAGCGCGGGTCCACGGTCGCCATGTTCGCCATCACGGGCAGCGCGTCCCGGCCCGCGACGCGCGCGGAGAAGCGGAACAGCGCCCAGCGCACGCACACGGACTGCTCGCGGTTGAAGGAGTCCGCGAACAGCTTCAGCGTCTGCTCCTTGTCGGAGGACATGGCCAGCACCTGCGCCGCCGCGTCGCGGCCGTCCTCGTTGCCCTCGCTCTGCAGGATGCGCGCGAAGCGGTCCGTGGTCTTCGCGTCCAGCACGGGCGAGTTGTGCAGCGGCGCCGTCTGCGCCAGGTGGCGGATCTGCTCGTCCGGCGCATCCGTGGCGATGGTGATGAGCCGGTCGAGGTACGGCGACGCGTCGCCCAGGTTCTCCGACTCGCGCGCCATCACGCGGCCCAGGGTGCGCGTGGCGGCCCAGCCCGCCTCGGTGGACGCCGGGTCGCGCGCGAACTCCGCCATCCGGTCCATGGCGTCCGGGGTCAGGTGCTTCTGCGTGTCGAGCGCGGAGAGCATCCCCGCGCGCCGCTCGATGGGCAGCCCCTTGTCCATCCCGGCCTCCAGCAGCCGTGCGGCGACCTGGGGCTTCTGCACCGCGTCCGACCCGCGCAGGCCCGACAGCAGCACCTTGAACTCCGCGCCCTGCGCGTCCCGCGCCCACGCCACCACCTGCCCCGCCTTGCCCGCGTCGTCGCCAATGAGCTCCGACAGCTTCGACATCAGGTAGTCGCGGACGAGCGGATCCTTCGACGCGAGCAGCGGCGCGGCCCAGTCCCGGAACGTCTCCAGCGTCACGCCGTCGTTGAAGCGCGCCAGCTCCGGGAAGCACGTCTGGTCCGAGAAGCGGCGCTCCGCGGCCTCCGCCTCCTCCACGCCGGACGGCGCGGGGCCTCCGCCTCCGCCGCCTCCGTGCGAGCCCGCGGACCGTGTGGCGTTGACGGGGGCGGCCGAAGCGGACAGAGCCTGCGCGTCATCACCGCCACGCCACAGCAGCCCCACGGCGGCCACCACGGCCGCCAGGCCCGCGCCCGCCAGGACCCAGCGGAAACCCCGTCCTCGTGAAGGCCCGGAAACGGGCGTCTGGGTCGGCGTGGAAGGAACCATGGGAATCCAAATAACCATGGATTCCTTGTTTCAATCAAGGAAAACAGATTGATTGGATTTTTACCGACCGCACCGCCTTTTCCCTCTGAAGATTCCATTCATTGACGGTGCGCGTCATCAGAACAGTCCATGCGGTATGGAACGGCCCGCCCGTGTGACGCGCTCCGTGCCACGGCGCGCCAATCCCTTTCCGCCTCTGTGTGTGGCGGGATGTGACACAGCGTTGAACCATCCGCCTGTCTGCCTTCCTGCTCCCCAAGGTCAAAACAGACACGCCTCCCACGCGGGGCCGTGAACTGTCAGCGCTTCAGTGGCCGTGTATGATTGCGCCCCGAGGTGGCAGGGCTGGGGGGCTGTACGCAGCGCATGGATGCATCGGGCGAAGGCGCCCGGGTCGCGCCATGGCTGTGAATGCGTCGCGCGGAAAAGTGGCCGGACAATGATGAAGAACGAAGCAGGTGCCGTGCGGCGGAGTCCCTCCGCGGTGAACGTGACGGGTGTGTCCTCGGACCTGACGGACCGGACACAGGCCGCGGACGTGGAGTCCCTCCTCGGCACCGCTCCGGCGCCGGTGGAGCCGCCTTCGCGCGCGTCCAACACCGGGTCCTCGTCCACGGGGTCCTCGTCCACGTGGGACGGGCCGTCGCGACCTGGCACGGGTGGCACCGGTGACACCGGCAACGACACCGGGGGGCCCTCCATCCAGGGCCACGCGCTGCGCCCGGGCATGCGCCTGCAGCACTACGAGCTCATCCGCGAACTGGGCTCCGGCGGCATGGGCACGGTGTTCCTGGCGCGCGACGTGCGGCTGGGACGACGGGTGGCCATCAAGTTCCTGCACAGCGAGGACGCCGACATCACCCGGCGCTTCATCCTGGAGGCGCGCGCCACCGCGCGGTGCAGCCACGAGAACATCGTCATCATCTACGAGGTCGGCGAGTTCCCCGGCGGCCCCTTCATGGTGCTGGAGTACCTCCAGGGCAAGCCGCTGACGAAGGTGCTGGGCAACCAGCGCCTGCCGCCCGCGCGCGCGGTGGAGTTGATGGTGCCGGTGGTGCGGGCGCTGGAGTGCGCCCACGAGCAGGGCATCGTCCACCGCGACCTCAAGCCGGAGAACATCGTCGTGACGGACTCGGGCGCCATCAAGGTGCTCGACTTCGGCATCGCCAAGGTGCTCCAGGGTGACGACCCGCCGGAGGCACCCACCGGGGTGCCCCAGGCCCAGCCGCGCCTGCACTCGGTGGAGGGAATGGGCGAGGACGTGTCCAACCTCACCCGCAAGGGCGCCATCATGGGCACCATGGCCTTCATGTCCCCGGAGCAGTGGGGCATCGGGGTGGCCGTGGACAACCGCACGGACATCTGGGCGGTGGGGCTGATGCTGTTCCGCATGCTCGCCGGCAAGCACCCGTTGGATCCGCTGCGCGGCCCGCAGCTGATGGTGACGGGCATGCTGGATGAACCCATGCCGCTGCTCCGCACCATGGCGCCGGACGTCCCGCAGGAGCTGGCGGCCGTCGTGGACCGCTGCCTGCTCAAGCGCAAGGAGGAGCGCTTCCCGGACGCCGCGTCGCTCCTGCGCGCGCTGGAGCCCTTCCTCCCCGGCCGCATGAGCCGCGAGCTGCGCGTGGACGAGAGCCCCTACGCGGGCCTCAGCTCCTTCCAGGAAGCGGACGCGGACCGCTTCTTTGGCCGCACCCGTGAAATCGCCGCGCTGGTGAACCGCATCAACGACCGGCCGCTGCTGGCCGTGGTGGGCCCGTCCGGCACGGGCAAGTCGTCGTTCGTGCGCGCGGGCCTGGTGCCCGTGCTCAAGCGCTCCGGCACGCCCTGGGAGGCGCTCGTCATCCGTCCCGGACGCAGCCCGCTGTCGGCGCTGGCCAGCATCGTCGCGCCGCTGATGAGCTCGTCCACCACCATTGAGGACGACCTCCAGGAGCAGCAGCGGCTGGTGGAGCGGCTGCGCGCGGAGCCCGGCTACGTGGGCAACGTGCTGCGCAGCCGCGCGCGGCGGGAGCGCCGCCGCATCCTGCTCTTCATCGACCAGTTCGAGGAGCTCTACACGCTGGTGCCGGATGCCCAGGAGCGGCTGGCCTTCACCGCGTGCCTGTCCGGCATCGCGGACGACGCGACCACGCCCATCCGCGTCATCCTCTCCATCCGTTCGGACTTCCTGGACCGGGTGCCGGAGGACGAGCGCTTCATGGCGGAGCTCAGCCAGGGGCTCTACTTCCTCACCGCGCCCGCGCGTGAAGGCCTGAAGGACGCGCTGGTGCAGCCGGCGGAGCGCGCGGGCTACCAGTTCGAGAGCCCCACGATGGTGTCCAGCATGCTGGAGCACCTGGACGCCAGCCAGGGCGCGCTGCCCCTGTTGCAGTTCGCCGCCACCCAGCTGTGGGAGGCGCGCGACGTCACGAACCGGCTGCTCACGGAGAGCGCCTATCAGGCCATGGGCGGCATCGCGGGCGCGCTGGCCAGCCACGCGGACAGCGTGCTGGAGAGCCTGTCCACGCAGGAGCGCACCCTGGTGCGCGCGCTCTTCCTGCGGCTCGTCACGCCGGAGCGCACGCGCGCCATCGTGTCCCTGGACGAGCTGCGCGAGCTGACGAAGGACACCGGCGAGATGCAGCGCCTCATCGACCACCTGGTGCAGGCGCGCCTGCTGGTGGTGCAGACCGGCGGCGGCGCCACGGGCGCGACGGTGGAGATCGTCCACGAGTCGCTCCTGCACAGCTGGCCCACGCTGCGGCGCTGGCTGGACGAAGGGCAGGAGGACTCCGCGTTCCTGGAGCAGCTGCGCAACGCGGCCCGGCAGTGGCAGGGCAAGAACTTCGACGCGCACCTCTTGTGGCGCGGTGAGCTGGTGGAGGAGGCCCAGCGCTTCCAGCGGCGCTACCGGGGAGAGCTGCCCCGGTTGCAGCAGGACTTCCTCGCGTCCGTGTTCGCGCAGGCGAAGAAGGGCCGCCGGCTGAAGCGGGCGCTGCTCATCGGCAGCGCGACGTTCCTGGGGCTCCTGGTGGTGGCGGCGGTGGTGGCGCTCGTCGTCATCCGCAACGCACAGCAGGAGGCCGAGCGTCAGGCCCAGGCGGCGACAGCGGCGGAGATCATCGCGCGCGCCGCGGAGTCCAACGCCCGCGGCGCCGAGACGGAGGCCAAGCAGCGCCTGGCCGAAGTGCAGGCCAAGGAGCTGGAGCGCCAGAAGGCGCAGCAGGAGGCGGAGGCGGCCAACGAGCAGGTGGCGCTGGCGAACCAGGAGCTGCTCAGCAAGAACGACGAGCTGGTGTCCGCGCTCCAGCGCGCCCAGGAGGCGCAGCTGCGCGCCCGCTTCGCCAAGAAGCGCGCCGAGGAGAGCGCCGACTCCGCGCGCGACGCCCGCGAGGAGGCCCTGCGCGCGGCGGAAGAACTCTCCACGTTGCTCAAGCGGGAGAAGGAGCGCGTCTCCCGTCTGCAATCCCAGCTGGGCAGCCCGGTCATCGAGGTCCTGAAGTGAGAAGCATCGTGAACAAGAAGATGAGCAGGTCCGCGGTCGTGTTGTCGGTGCTGCTGGCGCTGGAGGCGGTGCCCGTGCAGGCGCAGGAACCGGCGCCGCGGACGGGCACCACGAAGACGTCCCGGAGCACGCGCAAGGCGGGCACCGCGAAGACGCCGGGCACCGCGAAGAAGTCCACCGCCCTGAAGACGACGGGCAAGACGAAGAGCGCGACGAAGCTGTCCGGCACCGGAGCGAAGCGGCGGCGCAAGCCCTCCGCCGCGGAGGCCGCGCAGACGCCCGCTCCGGCCCCCACGGACACGCCCCTCTCCGAGTCGCTGCCCCTGCCCCCGCCTCCCACGCCCACGGCCCAGGACTCGCAGCAGGAGCAGGCCAGCACCACGCTGGAGGGCTCGCAGACGGGGCCGGCCGGCGCGGAGGACCGCCCCTGGGCGAAGGGCATCTCCAAGACGGACCAGGACGCGTCGCTCGCGCTGTTCGGTGAGGGCAACGCGCTCCTGAAGGAATCCATCTTCGTGCAGGCCGTGGAGAAGTACCGCCAGGCGCTGGGGCGCTGGGACCACCCGGCCATCCACTACAACCTCGCGCTGGCGCTGATGAACCTGGACCAGCCCGTGGAGGTGCACGAGCACCTGATGGCGGCGCTGCGCTTCGGACCGGCGCCGCTGGAGAAGGAGAAGTACGAGTACGCCCGCAGCTACAAGACGCTGGTGGAGAAGCAGCTCGCGCGGGTGGACATCACCTGCGCCACGCCCGGCGCCACGGTGACGATGGACGGCCAGCCGCTGTTCGTGGCCCCTGGCCGCTACGAAGGGCTGGTGCGCCCCGGCGCGCACAGCATCGTCGCGACGATGGCGGGCTACGTGCCCAGCGACCAGAGCCGCACCCTGCTGCCCGGTGAGACGACGGCGCTGGACCTGAAGCTCTTCACCTCCGACGACCTCATCCGCTACAAGCGCCGCTGGTCCGCCGCGATGCCCTGGCTGGTGATGGGCGCGGGCGTGGCCGTGGCGGGGGGCAGCGCCTTCCTCCACCTCCAGTCGCGCGACCACTTCGCCGCCTTCGAGTCGGGCATCTCCGACTGCGGGGGCTGCGTGCCACCCACCGCCGTCGCCGACGAGCGCTCCCAGGGCAGACTGATGCAGACCGGCGCCATCGCCGGGTACGCCGTGGGCGGTGCCGTGCTCGTCACCGGCGCGGTGCTCGCCGTCCTCAACCAACCCAAGCCGTACCGCATCGAACCGGGCCAGGAGGCGGCGACCGTGCAGGTCACGCCGCTCCTCGGCGCGGGTTCAGGCGGTGCCGTGGCCACGTTCCGTTTCTAGGGGTCTCCGCATGACACGCGTTCCCTCCTCTCCGCCTCCGGCCGGCTCCTCCGTGGCGCGCGCCCTGCTGCTGCTGGCCGCGCCGCTGCTGCTCCTCCTCACCTCCTGCTACCAGGCCACGACCGTGGACTGCCCCGCCGGGCTCGTATGTCCGGAAGGCCTGAAGTGCGCCGCGGGCCAGGCCGTGTGCATCTCCTCGGACTGCGGCGACGGCGTCGTCCAGGACCAGGAGCAGTGCGACGACGGCAACATCGTGGACGGCGACGGCTGTAGCCGCGACTGCAAGTCCACCGAGACGTGCGGCAACGGCGTCGTGGACCAGGTCACCAAGGAGAAGTGCGACGACGGCAACACGAACGACCGCGACGGGTGCAGCGCGGACTGCCTGTCCAACGAGCTGTGCGGCAACGGCGTCACCGACACGGCCGTGGGCGAGAAGTGCGACGACGACAACAACACCAGCGGTGACGGGTGCAGCGCGGACTGCCTGTCCACCGAGGTCTGCGGCAACAAGTACACCGACCCCACGAAGGAGGAGCGCTGCGACGACGGCAACACCGTCAGCGGCGACGGGTGCAGCGCGGACTGCCGCTCCCAGGAGAGCTGCGGCAACGGCTACGTGGACACCGCCAAGGGCGAGAAGTGCGACGACGCCAACAACAGCAACGGCGACGGGTGCAGCTCCGACTGCAAGTCCGACGAGACGTGCGGCAACGGCGTCCTGGACAGCATCAAGGGTGAAATCTGCGACGACGGCAACAACGTCAGCGAGGACGGCTGCAGCGCGGACTGCCGCTCCGCGGAAGGCTGCGGCAACGGCGTGCGCGACGGCGAGGAGCAGTGCGACGACAAGGGCGAGTCCGCCACCTGCAACATCACCTGCACCGTGCGCGTCTGCGGTGACGGCATCATCAACCGGACCGCGGGCGAGCAGTGCGACGACAAGGGCGAGTCCGCCTACTGCAACGCCAACTGCACGCTGCGCGCCTGCGGCGACGGCGTGGTGAACACGTCCGCCAGCGAGCAGTGCGACAACGTGGGCCCCGCCAACAGCCCCGCCTGCGACTCGGACTGCACCATCGCCTTCTGCGGCGACGGCTTCACCAACAACACGCGCAACGAACTGTGCGACACGGCGGGCAACTCCCGCACCTGCAACGCGGACTGCACGCCCGCGGCCTGCGGCGACCGCATCCTCAACACCGCTGCGGGCGAGCAGTGCGATGACGGGCCCAATTCGGCCATCTGCGACGTGGACTGCACGCCCACGGCCTGCGGCGACGGCGTCACCAACTCGGCGGCGAAGGAGCAGTGCGACGACGGCAACACGGACGACGACGACGACTGCCTGGGCACCTGCAAGCCGAACATCTGCGGCGACAGCGTGGTCAACGTCAGCGGGCCGGACCGCCCGGAGGCCTGCGACGACGGCAACACGAAGACGGAGACCGCGTGCGCCTACGGCACCGCCACCTGCGAGGCGTGCAAGGGCGACTGCAAGGCGCGGCTCGAGCTGAAGGGCAACGTCTGCGGCGACAAGGACTGGGACACCGCCAACGAGGCCTGTGACGACGGCAACACCGAAACGGAAGACGCCTGTCCCTACGGCACCCGCACCTGCAAGGTGTGCCGCTTCGACTGCAAGGAGAGCGTGTCGCGCACGGGCAACGTCTGCGGCGACGGCGTGACGGACCCGGACAACGAGGTCTGCGACGATGGCAACACGCAGACGGAGACGGCCTGCCCCTATGGTGACGCGAACTGCCAGCGGTGCAGCAACGACTGCAAGCGGGTCCTCCAGCTCCAGGGCAACATCTGCGGCGACGGCGCACAGGACCCGAGCTCCGCGAATGAGGTCTGCGACGATGGCAACACGGAAACGGAGGAGGCCTGCGATTACGGCACCCGCACCTGCAAGGTGTGCCGCTTCGACTGCAAGGAGAATGTGTCGCGCACGGGCAACGTCTGCGGCGACAACGTGAAGGACCCGGTCAACGAGGCCTGCGACGACGGCAACACCTCCAACGAAACCGCCTGCCCCTACGGCACGGAGACTTGCGAGAAGTGCAACGACACCTGCAAGGCGGTCCTCACGCTCAATGGCAACATCTGCGGCGACGGCGTGAAGGACCCGAGCTCCACGAATGAGGTCTGCGACGACGGCAACACCCTCGTCTGCGGTTCCTGCAGCGCCAACTGCAAGGTGAAGACGCTCCAGGCGGCGACGGGCACCATCACGGCCTCCGCCAGCATGAACATGAATGATGGGGAGACGTTCACCATCAGCGACGGCATCAACGAGCCGGTCAAGTTCGAGATCGACCGCAACGGCGTGTTCACCAACACCGCCAACCAGCGGATCATCGTGGAGAACAACACGCCCGCGGCGCAGATCGCCCTCCTCATCCAGGACGCCATCGACGCCGTGCCGGAGCCGTTCGAAATCGAGGCGACCGTCGCCCCCAATTCCGTCAACGTGAACCTCACCCACAGGCTGAAGGGCTCCATCGGCAACCAGGCGATGACCGAGCGCATCACCAACAGCGCCTTCAAGGTGAACGGGATGAGCGGCGGCAGCGGCTACGACTGCCTCGAGGGCACGAAGTGCGTGAGCAACGAGGACTGCGCACGCGAGCTGGTGTGCGGGGCCAGCAAGACCTGCGTTCCGGCGCCTTGACGCACTGAGCCATGTCGTCCGCTGCACGGGGGCGGAC
>NZ_RAWK01000125.1 GCF_003612165.1 Corallococcus aberystwythensis
GTCCCACCCACGTCCGGCGGTGAATGCCCCCCGCACGACGACTTCGACGACCCCATCGCGTCCTGGTAGGGAACCAGGGCATGAGCGTGCCCCGCCCCAACCCCCTGCTGTCGGACCGCGACGTGGACTTCCAGCTCTACGAAGCGCTGGACACCACCGCCCTCTGCGCGCTGCCCGCCTTCCAGGAGCACTCGCGTGACACCTTCGCGCTCCTCCTGGACAGCACCCGCCGCTTCGCCCGCGAGGTGCTCGCCCCCACCTACCGGCCCATGGACGCCGCCCCGCCCGTCTTCGAACACGGCCGCGTGCGCGTGCATCCCGCCATGCGCTCGCTCTACGCCGGCATGGTCGACCTGGGCCTGCTCACCGCCACCCGCCCGCCCGGCGTCGGCGGCCAGCAGCTGCCCCTCACCGTGCACGCCGTGGCCAGCGCCTACCTCATGGCCGCCAACCTGAGCGCCTATGGCTACCTGGGCCTCACGCTCGGCGCCGCGCACCTGCTGGAGGTCTTCGGCACGCCCTTCCTGCGCGACACCTTCATGGCCCGGCTGTACCGCGGTGAATGGACCGGCACCATGGCCCTCACCGAGCCCCAGGCCGGCAGCAGCCTCGCGGACGTGAAGACGCGCGCCACGCCCGCGCCGGACGGCTCCTACCGGCTCCAGGGCTCCAAGATCTTCATCAGCGGCGGCGACCAGGACTTCACCGACAACGTCGTGCACCTCACCCTCGCCCGCATCGAAGGCGCGGAGGGCGGCACGCGCGGCGTGTCCCTCTTCGCCGTGCCCGCGAAGAGGCCGCAGGGGGACGCGTTCGTCCCCAACGACGTCCAGGTGGCCGGCGTCATCCACAAGATTGGCTGGCGCGGCCTGCCCAGCCTCGTCCTCAACTTCGGCGAAGCCAATGACTGTCACGGCTGGCTCGTGGGCCAGCCCGGACGCGGGCTCGCCTGCATGTTCCAGATGATGAACGAGGCGCGCATCATGGTGGGCCTCAACGCCGTGTCCACCGCGGCCGTCGCCTACCAGGAGTCGCTCGCCTACGCGCGCGAGCGCCCCCAGGGCCGCCCCGCCGGCATCCGCGACGCCACGCGCGCCCAGTCCCCCATCATCGAACACGCCGACGTGCGCCGCATGCTGCTGCGCCAGAAGGCCATCGTGGAGGGCGGCCTCGCGCTGCTGCTCACCACCTCCACCCAGGCGGACCTCGCGAACCACGCCCCGGAGGAAGCCACGCGCAAGCGCGCGCACCTGCTCCTGGACCTGCTCACGCCCATCGCCAAGACGTTCCCCGCGGAGAAGGGCTTTGAAGCCAACGCGCTCGCGCTCCAGATTCACGGCGGCTACGGCTACTCCAGCGAGTACCTGCCGGAAGCGTGGCTGCGCGACCAGAAGCTCAACAGCATCCACGAGGGCACCACCGGCATCCAGGGCCTGGACCTGCTCGGACGCAAGGCGGTGGCGGAGGGCGGGGCTGCGCTCCAGGCGCTCGACGAGGAGGTGCGGGCCACCACCGCCCGCGCCCGCGCCGCCGGCGTGGAGCCCACGTGGAGCAACGCGCTGGAGGACGCGCTCCAGCAGGCCGCGTCCCTCACGCTGGAGCTGGGCGCGCGCGGCATGGCGGGGGAAGTGGACGTGATGCTCCGCCACAGCACGGACTTCCTGGAGCTCTTCAGCGTGGTGGCCGTGGCGTGGCGCTGGCTCGCGCAAGGAGCCGCCGCGAAGGAGGGCCTGACGCGCGCGACGAACGCGGAGGACACCGCCTTCTACGAGGGCAAGCTCGCCGCCGCGCAGTACTGGTTCGCGGTGGAGGTGCCGCGCGTGCCGCTGCTCGCCCACCTGTGCCGCACGGGCGAGGACTCCTACTCGCGCATGCGCCCGGACTGGTTCTGACATGTCCGTCTCCTTCCACCTGTGCCAGCCCGGGAAGGGCGCTTCCTGCGGCGCCTGCTGCGGCCTCTACAACTTCCGGGACCACTCGCGCGCGGCGCTGACCCGCAGGCTGGAAGCGCAGACGGAGCGGCTGTCCCGCACGCCCCACACCCCCGAGGCCTACGGTGAAGCCGCGCGCGAGCTCACCGCGAACCGGGACGCGCCCGCGCTCTTCCCCATCGTGCGGGTGTGTCCCCTGCTGGGCTTCCTGGACGCGGAGCACCAGCGCGTGGGCTGCCTGGGCCACCCGCTGGTGACGGGCGGCACGGACCTGCGCGACTGCGGCGTGTACCGCGCCACCACCTGCGAGACCTTCACCTGTCCATCCTTCGGCTGGCTCACCGACGCGCAGGCCCGGCTGGTCCAGGCCGCGTGCGCGGACTGGTACCTCTACGGGCTGGTCATCACCGACGTGGAGTTCGTGCGCGGCTGCCTCAAGCTCCTCGAGTGGGAGCTGGGAGGCCCCGCGTCCCCGGACGTCCTGCGCGAGCGCCCCGAATCCCTGGACACCGTGCGCCGCCTCTTCGCCCTCAAGGAGACGGCCCCCGGCCGTGACAGCCAGGCCACCGTGTTCGGCCGCTTCGCCCATGACACGGAAGGCGAACCCACTCCGCGCACGCTCGACTACGCGGCGCTGGGCACGCACTCCGCCCCCGAGGACGACGTGGTGCTGTGCCTGGGCTACACGCCCTCCACTGCACCGGAGCTGCTTGCCGCCAGGGCCCTGGTGCGCGACCACGTGCGCGCCGTGGCCGCCACGTTCCCCGCGTAGCCTCGCCATCCAGAAGCCAACACCCCGCGGCACGCCCGGCGCTTGCAACGGCGGGGGGCCGTCCGCAGGTTTGCCTGCGGGAGGGTTGCGGATGGGTGGACGTTGGATGTGGTTGGGGATGGTGGGGCTGTGCTCGCTCGCTTCCGGCTGTCAGCAGCATGACACCGCGGACACGATGGAGGCGGCACCTGCTTCACTGCAGACCCGTGACTCCGCGAGCGGCGGGCTGATGGTGCCCGCCACGCCCGCGCTGGCGCAGAGCACGGTGCAGGACACCCGTTCCCCAGGCGGCGACGCGCGGCCAGCCGCGAACGCGCAGGTGCCTCCGGACACGGCGCCTCCGCCCGGTACCCGGCCCCTGCCAGGCCCCCGGGTGACCGAGCCCGCGCAGGGCGCCACCGCGCAGGCCCCCGCGAACGCTCCGCCCCGGCAGAACGCCCGGCCCCCGGCGAACCCGAACGCCCCGCGCGACGCGCAGGCCAACGCCCAGCGGCCCCAGGCCAACCCGGACGGCACGCCCGTGACGCAGGCTCCCGCCGAGGGCCGGGTGATGATTGGCGCCCAGGCCGTACAGGCCAACAACGACGAGGCCTGGTACGAGGGCGCGGCCAAGGCGGCGCAGGCGGCGGTGACGGACACCTCCGCCAACCGGCCGCTGGAGCAGGTCATCATCGCGTCCAGCACGGTGAACGGCCGCGTCACGCGCGTGGGCAGGGACACCCTGCACGTGCGCGACGGCGAGGGCACCGTCTACGAGCTCCAGCTCGACCAGCGCAGCCGCGGCCTGCGCCAGGGCCAGCGCGTGCCCCTCAAGGAGCTCCAGGAGGGCACCCCGGTGCGCGCGCAGTTCGTGCTCATGGGCGGCCGCACCGTCGCGCGCGACGTGCAGGTCCGCAAGTAGCTCAAGCCTCCACGAATGCCTGAAACGACGACACCCGGGAAGCCATGGCGGCTCCCCGGGTGCCTGTCTTCGTCCCGGACTCCCTTCACGCGAAGGGAGCCGGGCATGAAGCAGGTGCGACTACCAGACGGCCTTGAGCGTCACGCCCGAGTAGGCCGTGTAGCCACGCAGCTTCACGTAGTACTTGCCCGCGGTCGTCTTGGTGATGTTGCACGACTCGTTGTTGCCGGAGGTGTACGGACGGCAGTCGTACGTGGTGGTCGTCGGCGAGGAGCCGAAGCGCACGTACATGTCCGAGTCACCCGTGCCACCCGAGGTGGAGAAGGTGACGCGCTTGTTCGCCGGCACGTCCACGGTGATCCACTCGTTGGTGAACGAGCTGGCGGCGCCGGAGATGCCCGTCACCGGCACGTTGTTCTGCAGCGTGTTGCCGCCACCACCGCCGGGGGCCGTGTAGCTGCCCTTCAGCGTCACGTTCGAGTACGTGGAGTAGGCGTTCAGCATCACGTAGTACGTGCCCGCCTGGATGTTGGTGATGGTGCACGTCTCCGCGTTGCCACCGGCGTACGGACGGCAGTCGTAGGTCGCGGAGTCCGGCGCGGCGCCGAAGCGCACGTACAGGTCCACGTCACCCGTGCCACCGGAGGTGGTGAACGTCAGCGCCGTGGCGCCCGCGGGAACGGCCAGCGAGTAGTACTTGTTGTTGCCCGTGCTGTCGGACACCGTCACCGCCGTGCCGTTGGTCAGCGGGGTGGAGACCGGAGGAGGCGTCACGACGCCCACGCCCACCGCTTCCCAGGCCGCCTTCACCGCGTCCTGCGTGGCCTGGTCGTAGCCCAGGTCCGCCGCCGCCTGGATGGTCCAGGTCTTGGCCTGCGCGAACGTGGTGCTCGCCGTGTAGATGTCGGTGTTGGCCTTGTACCAGATGCGGGCGGCCTTCTCGACGCCGATGGCCGGCACGTTGATGGTGCTGCGGCCGCGCGGGTGCACGCCACCCTTGGAGAGCAGCGCGAACGCCAGGTTGGGCACGCCGGAGCTGTAGTGCACGTCCGTGCCGGACGTCACGTTGGCCGCCCAGTCCTTGGACGCGCCGTCCTTCACCGGGTCGTCCATGTAGCGCAGGGCGTCGTTCGCCGTACCCGGCGTCCACACGTCCTCGCCCACCATCCAGATGGCCGGCGCGGTGCTCCACGTGCCGGACTTCCAGCTCTCGCAGATGGCGCCGAAGGTGTCGGACATCGCCTCGTTGAGGCCGCCGGACTGGCCGGAGTACGTGAGGTTGGACTCCTTCGACGTCACCGCGTGGGTCAGCTCGTGGACGGTGACGTCCGCGTCCTTGCCCAGCTCGATGGAGTTCACGCCGTCGCCATCGCCGTACACCATCTGGGTGCCGTCCCAGTAGGCGTTCACGTAGTTGGTGCTGTAGTGCACCGTGCTGATGAGCGCCGTGCCCGCGTTGTCCAGCGAGTCGCGGTTGAAGAGCACCTTGTAGCAGTCGTAGGTGTAGCCCAGCATGTCGTAGTTCATGTCGACATGGGAGTCACCGATGGCCGCCTGGCCCTCGCTGCGCTTGAGCGTGCCCGGGGTGCTGGTGCCGTTGTTGGCGCTGTACACCCTGCGGTTGATGGCGGAGTGGATCTCCGGCGCGCGCAGCACGATGGAGCCGTCCTGGGCGCTCACGTAGACGCGGTCGCGCAGGGGCATCTGCTCGTGCTCGCCCGTGACCGTCACCTCGTACGCCAGGCGCAGCGCGCCTTCCTCGGTGCGCACGTACACCAGGCGGGGCGCACCCTGGGCCTCCAGGCCCGTGCCCACCGTGGCGCTCAGGGCCGCGTCGCGCGCGGACGTCGCCGCGATGCGAGGCAGCGCGGACACGTTCACGCCGTCGCGCGCGGAGCCGTTGGCGCGGAACACCGTGCCGTCCGGACGCACGTGCACGACCAGCTCACCGCCCACCACCTCCAGGCCGTTCTTCGTCTGCGTGTAGCGCAGGTGCTGGTTGCCCTGCTCGTCGGTGCGCGACTTGCGCAGCACCAGGTCGTCCGGGCTCAGCCGGAACGCCCCCGCCACGCCCGCGACCGCCTGACGGCTCGCGTCCAGCGTGTTCAGCGTCCGCTCCACCCGGCCCAGCTCACCCTGGATGCTGTCCGGGATGCCGTCCGCGTGCACGCCCACCACCTGGGCGCTGCCGAGCGCGTTCAGCGAACTCTGGATGTCCTCGCCCGACTTCTCCTGCTCAGGCGCCTGCACCTCTTCGCCCGTGGAACCCTGCGTACCGCACGCCGTCAGAGCCACGCCGAGCCAGGCCGCGCCAATCGTCTTCAACAGTCGATGAGCCAACGCGATACCTCCATGAAGAAACAGCGGGGTGATACGTGACACACTCGAATTCATCAGAGCAACTACTTTTTGGAGAAAGTACGTTTAGTCACTCTCCCCTGCCCTGCTGCACAAACAACGAAAACCTGAGTTTCAGATTAAGCACACTTCGTTCTGCTTGCTCTGATTCACCGGTTCTCCGGAGTGAACGGACCTGCCCCGGGGATGTCTCAAAAAATGTTTCACGAGACGGGCGGCAGCATGAACCGGAGGGCTGACATGACGCGGAGCGCCGGGCGCCGGTGGACGGGGGTGCTGTGCGTGGGGGTGCTCCTGGCGCTCACGGCCTGCGCGTCGCGAGCGCCGGTGATGACGCAGGTGCCAGCGCCGCCCACGTTGTCGGAGGAGGAGGTGGCGCGGCTGCTGCCCGCGAAGGTGAAGGGGCCGGAGCGCCAGGGCTGGGCGCGCGACGTGCTGGCGGCGCTGGACGCGGAGTCGATTCCTCCTTCAGCGCCGGTGGTGTGTCAGGTGGTGGCCACCATCGAACAGGAGTCCGGCTTCCAGGCGGACCCGGCGGTGCCGGGGCTGCCCAGGCTGGTGCGGCAGAAGCTGGACAGCACCGCGGGGCGGCTGGGCCCCCTGGGGCGGCGCGTCCTGAACGACGTGCTCGCGGCGAAGGCGAAGGGGGCGAAGCGCAGCTTCGGCGCGCGGCTGGACGCCCTGCGCACGGAGCGCGACCTGGACCGGCTCTTCCGGGACATGCTGGCGTACTACGAGGAGGAGTACCCGGCGGCGTACGCGGCCGCGGACCTGGCCAGCTCGCTGTTCGGTCCGTCCTCGTTCGCGGGGCAGAACCCCGTCACCACCGCGGGCTCCATGCAGGTCAGCGTGCGCTACGCGGTGGAGAAGGCGGGCCCGGGCGCGGATCCGGTGGCAGTGCGCGAGTCGCTCTACACGCGCGCGGGCGGCGTGCGCTACGGCACCGCGCGGCTGCTGGGCTTCGAGGCCGCGTACGACCAGCCGCTCTACCGCTTCGCGGACTACAACAGCGGCGTCTACAGCTCCCGCAACGCCGCCCTGCAGGCCCAGGTCAGCCGGCTCACCGGCGTGGCCCTGGCCACGGATGGCGACCTGCAACTGTATGACAAGGACGGTGAGCCGCGCGGCGAGGACAGCCAGAGCCTCAAGGCGCTGCTCCTCTTCCGTCAGCGCTACGCGCCGGACCTGAGCGAGCGCCGGGTGCGCCGGGACGTGGAGGAGGAGAAGACGGCGGACTTCGAGAAGACGGACACGTACCTCGCGGTGAAGCGCGTGTACGCGAACCAGACGGGACAGCCCCCCGCCTACGCCCAGCTGCCCCAGGTGACGCTCAAGAGCGTGAAGCTGAGCGGGGAGCGCAGCACCGCGTGGTTCGCGAAGTCCGTGGACGCCCGCTACCAGCGGTGCATGGCCCGCCACCGCCCGGCGGCGCGGTAGCGGGCCCCTGGCGTGGAGCTACGGCGTGGTGAAGACGGCGCTGAACGTGTCCGCGCTGATCAGCGGCAGCAGCTCCCCGGTGATGAAGGGAGCGCGTAAAGGCGCGTACTCCGGCGAGGCGTCCGCCGTCACGCGCACATAGTAGATGGAGCCGGGCAGCAGCAGGTCCGGCGGCAGGCGGACCTGCGTCCGGTCACCGGGCACGTAGAAGCGCATTGTGGGGAGGGCGGCGGAGGAGCTGATCAGCTGGATGACGGACACCACGTAGTTCCGGGGCGTGCCCAGGGCGGGCGGCTGCCAGCTGATGACGGGCCGGTTGGTGCCCACCACGCGCGACACATAGGCGTCCACCCCGTCGATGCGCAGCCCCTGCGGCGGCGAGATGGGCGGCTGGATGGGGCCGGCGATGAGGTGGTCCAGCCGGTCGGTGACGCGGATGCTGCCGCTGGGGTAGTGATTCCGGCTCCCCACGGCGACGGACGTCGCGGAGCGGAACGCATAGCCGGCGGTGCCCACCGCGCCCCAATGGGACGGATAGGGATTGCCGTAGGCCAGCCGCGCCGCGATGACGCCGTTCTCCCCCCGAGGCAGCCACATGTCGAGCATCTCTCCCTGGTAGCCCACCCAGCCGTGCTGGTAGCCGAACGGCACGGGCACCACGGAGAACGAGGGATAGCTGAGCGCGCCGGTGGGGTTCACGTCCGAGCGCCAGCGGGTGAACTCATTCAGGCGCCACTCCAGGGAGAAGGGCGTCTGCGGCACGGGCGCCAGCGTGGCCGCCAGCGGCATCGGGGTGACGCCGTCCGGCGTGAATGAGAATGACGGCAGGTGCGCGCTGTTCCGCACCGTCATGTACGCCAGGGGCCCGCCGCTCGGCAGCGTCCCGGCCTGCACGGCGTTGAGCTGGTTCACGTAGAGGCGGTCCCCCTTCGACGCATCCAGGACGGGGCCTCCGTAGCCCGTGCTGAAGGACGCGTAGGCGTCCGGGTCGACGTAGGACGTGTCGCCGGCCGCGGGCTCCATGGAGTAGCCGAGCGAGCCGAACATGTTCACGTCCGCGCTGATGACCTGCAGCGAAGTGCCCGGCGCGGAGACGGACGCATACTGCTGCCAGGGTTCCAGGTCGAAGAGCTCCACCGACGCGGGGGATATCCCGATGGGCGCGTAGACGGCGTCCGGACGGCCGATGCGGTTGACGCCCAGGTCGAAGTGGCGCTCGCGCGTCAGGTAGTAGTACCGGTTCGAGCGCAGGAAGTACTCGCCGTCCGGCACGTTGTCGAAGCGCAGGCCGCCCGCCACCGGCGTGCCCGTGCGCCGGTCGAAGCCAATGCCATTGGGGATGAGGATCTCCACGTCGCGGCCGGTCAGGTCCTCGGGAACCACCGTCACCCCGGCGTTGGAGTGGAAGCGGGTGTCCGCCGTCACCAGCACGGACGTGCCCGCGTCCACCGGCCCGGAGCCCGCGTCGGGCTCACCGCAGCCCGGAAGCACGTCCTCGTGGGTGATGACCGCCGTCCCCTCGCGAGGGTCCAGGGCGAATTCAGGAGGGTTCACCTCCTCGTAGGGAGGCGCTTCTCCGCAGCCCAGCCAGGCCGCGCAGGTGGGGACGAGCAACAACGACAGACGACGCAAGGACATGGGGAGCCCTGATGCCAAACAAGGAAGTTCCGTCCGGTTCCGACCCCAACCAGACGGTTCCTCATATACGCGATGGGTCCGATTCCCTGGCTATTTGATTTTCAATGGGTATTCATGGTGGGCGCGTTTCAGGACTTGCGCCCACCTCCGTCTGGCATCAGCGGCCGGGCGCGGTGGATGGGGCGAAGCGCTTGTCGGAGATCTTCATCTCCGTGACGGGGCCGTACTTGCGGGCCACGTCGCGCAGGGCCTCCGCCTTGCCAATGAGGACGAACGTCAGGTCCTCCGGGGCGGGCAGGACGCGCTGGAGCACGGTGCGCACACCGTCCCGGGAGGCGGCGGACACGGCGCCCGCGAACCCGTTCACGTCCTGGGCGTCCAGGCCGTAGAAGGCCAGCTCCGACAGCTTCATGGCCAGCTGGTCGCCGGTCTCCAGCCTTGGGGGGAACTGCCCCAGCACGTAGGACTGGGCGGAGGCGAGCATGGCGTCGTCCATGCCTTCCTGGCGGTAGCGCGTGAACACATCCAGTGCCAGGTCGATGGCACGGCCCGTGGAATCCGTCTGGGTATAGGACGTGAAGACAAAGGTGCCGGGCTGGAGGGCCGGGGCCAGGGAGGAGTGGGCGCCGTAGGTGAGGCCCGTCTTCACGCGCAGCTCGGTGTTGAGCAGCGAGGTGAAGCGGCCGCCCAGCACGGTGTTGCCCAGCTCCGCCACGACGCGGTCCGGGTCCGTGCGGCGGATGCCGGTGTTGCCAATGGCGAAGTAGGTCTGGGTGGCGTCCGGCTTGTCCACCAGCAGCACGTGGCGGCCCTTCGTGGGCGCGGTGGCGGGCACGGCGGCAAGCTTCTGCCCCGCGGGGGCCCACCCCCCCAGGGCGGACTCCAGCTTCGCGGCGAGCTGCTTCGCGTCGAAGTCCCCCACCACGGAGAGGATGAGCCGGTCTCCGCCCAGGTTCGCCTTCGCCCAGCCGAGCACGTCGCCCCGGCTGATGCCAGGCAGGGACGCCTCGCTGCCCACCGCGGATCCGCCGTACGGGTGCGACGGGAAGTGGAAGGCATTGAAATACACGCCGATGAGCGCGCGCGGGTCGCCGTCCTTGGCGGAGGCGATCTCCGACACGCGCAGCGCGCGGGCCTTCTCCAATTCCTTCGCATCGAAGCGCGGACGCACGAGCATGTCCGACAGCAGCTCCACCATCAGCGCGGTGTCGCGGGACTGGAAGCTGCCGTTGAGGACGAGCGCCTCGCGGGCCGGCACGACCTCCAGTTCGCCGCCCACGCCGTCCACGGCTTCGGCGAACTGCTGCGCGTTGCGGGAGCCCGCGCCCTTCTGGAGCAGCTCGGCGGTGAGCGCGGCCAGTCCCTCCTTGCCAGCGGGGTCGGTGACGGCGCCGCCCTTGAGCCACGCGCTGAAGGACACCAGCGGCAGCTCATGCTTCTCCACGAGGAGCAGCCGCACGCCGTTCTTCAGCGTGACGGCGGTCGCCTCCGGCAGCGTCACGCCCTTCGTGGACAGCGGGGCGGTGGGCGCCGGGGTGGCCGCGGCGGGCGCGGAGGCCTCCGGCGCCGGGGGAGCCGGCGTGGACGTGGGGACGGGAGCCGGCGCGGTCGCGCACGCGGAGGTGAACAGCAGCGCGGCGAGGGCGGAGCGCAGTGGGCGGGGCGTCAGCATGGTGTGGGACCTGCTCCGAGCAGGACGGGAGGGGGCACTCATCGCGCGGCCTCGCTGCGGGCCGGGGTGGCGGAAGCAGTGGTGGGCACGAGCCAGCCCACCGTGCGGTGGTCGGGGTTGAAGATGCGGGCGGCCAGCGCCTTCACGCCGTCGCGGGTGACCTTCTCGTAGCGCGTGGGCGCGTCGAGCAGGGCCTTCCAGTCGCCGCGGAAGGTGGCGGCGCGACCCAGCTCGCGGGCGCGGCCGTCGTTGGTCTCCAGCTTGCGCCAGAAGGTGGCCAGGGCGACGTTGCGCGCCTTCTTCAGCTCCGCGTCGGTGACGCCGTCCTTCACCACGCGGTTGAGCTCCGCGGTGAGCAGCGCCTCGGTCTTCGCCAGGTCGCCGCCCGGCGGCAGGTCCACGTAGAACCAGGTGAGCGACGGGTCGAAGCCACCGGCGGTGGTGCCCTGGACGCGGATGGCCGTGCGGGTTTCATCCACCAGCTTGCGGTGCAGGCGCGACGAATCCCCGTGGGTGAGGATGAGCCCCAGGAGCTCCAGCGCCTCCGCGTCCGGGTCGTTGGCGGCGAGCCCGTGGTAGGCGACCTGGAGCAGCGGGGACTGGGCCAGCTTCTTCACGGCGATGCGCCGCTCGCCCTGCTGCTCAGGCTCCTTCGTGAGCACGGGCTCCGGCGCGGGCTGCGAGGGGATGGTGCCCAGCGTGGCCTCCACCTGCTCGAAGACGCGGGCCGGCTCCACGTCGCCCGCGATGACGAGCGTGGCGTTGTTGGGGGCGTAGTACGTCTTGAAGTAGCGCTGGAGGTCCTCCATGCGCCAGGACTCGATGTCGGACGGCCAGCCGATGACGGGAATCTGGTACGGGTGCGCGACGAAGGCGGTGGCCTGCATCTGCTCCTGCAGCGCACCGGCGTTGTCGTTGTCCACGCCCGAGCGGCGCTCGGAGTAGACGACGCCGCGCTCGGACTCGATGACCTTGGGGTCGAAGGCGAGCGACTGGAGCCGGTCCTGTTCCAGGTCGAGGATGAGGGGCAGCGCGGAGGCCGGGAACCAGTCCAGGTAGACAGTGACGTCCTCGGAGGTGAAGGCGTTGTTGGCGCCGCCGTTGGCCTCCATGACGCGGTCGAACTGGCCGGGGCCGTACTTCTTCGCGCCGTTGAACATCATGTGCTCGAAGAAGTGGGACAGGCCGGTGATGCCGGGCCGCTCGTTGCGGCTGCCCACGCGGAACCAGTTGGCGAGCGCCACGTTGGGGATGTCGTGGTCCGGCCAGACGATGACGGTGAGCCCGTTCTTCAGCGTGCGGGCCTGGATGTCCGAGCCGAGCTTCACGGCGGGGGTGGAGGCGGCGGCGGGCCTCGCGGACGGCTCGGAGACGGCCTGGGCCCCGGCCTGGGGCGCACCCAGGAGGGCCAGACAGGCGAACCACGACAACGGCGGACGGGACATCCTTGCTCCTGGGGAGGGACCACGCGGCGCCCGGGAACGGGCGGCAGCGCACCCTATTCCAGAAACGCCGCGCGGATGCCCCAGAGGAGCGTCAGGCGCCCAGCACCTGCCGCAGCACGGCCTGGAAGTAGTTCGTGCTGCCGATGTGGCCCGAGTGCAGCTTGGCGGACTGGTGGAGCCGCTGGGCGACGGCCTCGAACTCCGCCTGGCTGACGTCGCGCAGGGACAGGTACAGGCGGGCGGCGGCGCGCAGGTAGGAGAAGAGCGGGTTCTTGTGGTGGCCGTCCGGCCGGCGCGCGAGGTGCCGGTAGAGCTGGGAGAACTCCTGGTCCACCTCCGCGTGGCGCGTGTCGCGGCAGAAGCCGGCGGCGGTGGCCTCGACGAGGAAGAAGAACGGCTCGTATTCAGGGAAGGGCGGCCGGGTGAAGTCCGGGGGCTGCTTGTTCCCGGTCCACAGCGCGGAAATGGGCTGCAGGCGCACGTGGGCGGTGACGTCGCCGAAGCGCACGGGCACCTCGTCGCCCACGACCTTCACCTGGCCCTGTTCGTCCCGCTCCACGGGGATGAACAGGCGCATGGGGTCCTCCACCTTCACGCCCGCCTTCTCCAGCTCCGCCACCACGTTCGCGTCCATTGCGTTGATGTTCCTCCGGGATACCCATCTACCGCGTCGCGCCCGGATGTGCACCCGGGGCGTCGGCATCCCAGTGGTCGAGGCGTGCCTGTTCACCACAGGTAGGCCGGTCATGAGCGGCTGGTGGAAGTGAGCAAGCCCCAAGGGCAATGACTGAGACGACTCCAAAGCCAGGAACTCTCACAACACTTCGAAGGTGAAGCCCGTTAACGACGCGGACTTCACTCTGAACAATCAAGCCCACAGCTCACTCCTCAGCTGCGTCAGGCCGTGCGCTCTTGTTGTTGATTCCTCCGCTCAGGCGCTTGCCTTCGTCCCCCTCTTATCGCCAAGAGATTTGGCGATATCACCAATATTCTTGGTGATATCACCAAGATTATTGGTAGATTCGATTTGTGCTCGAAGAGGTTTCCCAGCTTTTTGGCAGTCAGACACGGACGACTGTGCTCGTAGCCCTCCGTCTCCTCGAGGCTACCTATCCCAGCGAGTTGGCCAATCTGCTCGGCGTACGTCTCTATACCGTCCAATCCATTCTGACGTCGCTTGAACGGGAAGCCATCATTGCCAGTCGGCTGATGGGGCGAACGAGGATGGTTTCCTTGAATCCTCGGTACTTCGCGCACGCAGAGCTCAGTGCACTGCTTTGGAAACTCGGCGAGCGCGATATGAACCTTCAGTCCATGCTCGCCGCGCGACGGCGCCGTCCCCGCCGCGCTGGCAAGCCAGGGCTCCCGTGATCGGGCCCGCGTCGTCGCTCACGGACATTGCGTTCACCGTATGCACGGCACTGGATCTCAAGGGATTCCACGCGGTGCTCACGGGCGGAAGCGCGGCGACGTACTACGCGCCGGAGGCATACCAATCAGGAGACCTCGACTTCGTGATCACCCTCAAGGGATCAGGGGGCGATGCGGCTGCACTCGGCTTTATTCGGAAGGGAGACTTCTACCGCCACCCCCAATCGCAATTCCTCTTGGAATTTCCGAGTGGGCCCCTGGCGGTAGGAGACGACTTGATCAAGAGCTGGAGCACGGTCCGTCGTGACGACGAGGTGCTGTACGTCCTGTCGCCGACCGATTCATGCCGTGACCGGCTCGCATCCTTTCTCTTCTGGAACGACTTCAGCGGCCTGGAACAAGCAATTGCTGTCTTCCAGGCACAGAGGAAGGAAGTGGACCTGAACATCATCGAGGACTGGTGCCGGCGCGAACGGCACAGCCAGAAGTTCGACCTGTTCGCTTTACGTATTGGGGCCGCCAAGTAAGCGCAAAAAGAAAAAGGGCGCCGGACCGGAGTCCGACGCCCTTCAAGTTCTTCTTACTGGTGTGCCCAAGGGCGGAATCGAACCACCGACACGGGGATTTTCAGTCCCCTGCTCTACCGACTGAGCTACTTGGGCGAACCGCGCAACGCGAGCGGCAGCGCCGATTTACGGTCACTTGCCCGCGACGTCAACCCCTTTTCCGCCAACCCTCCCCCTCGCCCGACACTCAGGCCGCCAGCCGGGGCGCTTCGCTGTCCCAGGCCGTGCACCCCGCCGTCAGCCGCTGGCGCAGCTTCTGGCGCAGCCCCTGTTCAATCTGCCGGATGCGCACCGCCGTCACCCCGAAGCGCTTCGCCAGGAACTCCGCGCTCACCCCGTCCTCCGCCAGCATCCGCTCCTTCACCAGCGCCCGCTCCCGGGCGTCCAGCTCCGGCCAGGCCGCCGCCACGCTCTGGTGCAGCTTCTCCGCCCAGGCGCCCCGGTCCGCCAGCTCCTCCGCCGAGTCCTCCTCCGACTCCAGCATGTCCAGCCGCGTCACGTCCCCCTCCAACCCCAGGGGCGCGTTCAGCGACACGTCCTTCGCCAGGGCGTCCGACCCCCGCACCACCTCCTCCTCCCGCTTGCCCAGCGCCTCGGCCAGCCGCTTCGTCACTTCCGGGTGACCTTCGCCCCACCGGGCCTCCAGCCGCGCACGCTCGCGGCGGAGCTGGAAGACGATCCACGGCGCGCGGCCCCCCGCCATACTCCAGGTGCGGGACACGTACGCCCGGATGCGCGCGCGGATCCACTGCTGCGCGTAGGCGCCGAACGGCACTCCCCGCTCCTCGAACCGGCGCGCCGCCTCCACCAGGCCGACGTTGCCCTCCGACATCAGCTCCTCCAGCGACAGGCCCGTCCAGCGGTACTTCCAGGCCAGCCGGCGGACCAGCTCCAGGTGCCCCCGCACCCGCATCTCCACTTCCGCGGAGTCCACCTCGGCCTCCATCCCCCCCACCGTGGCCTCGCGCTCCTCGCAGATGGCTTCCATGACGCAAACCTCCCCAATCAGTCTCCCGCGCACCCATCGCGCGGTGACGGAGGTAGAGATAAGCGGAGGCGACTCTTAAAAAAATGAGCTAGTTTGGATGAAACCATTAGGTTATTTCTAAGTCATGGCGTGGCTCAACTACCACCATCTCCTGTATTTCTGGACGGTTGCGCGGGCGGGCAGCATCGCCAAGGCGAGTGAAGAGCTGCACCTCGCCCAGCCCACCATCAGCGCGCAGATCAAGCTGCTGGAGGAGTCGCTGGGCCACCAGCTGTTCGAGCGCAAGGGCCGCAAGCTCGTCCTCTCCGACGTGGGCCGCACCGTCATGCGCTACGCGGATGAGATCTTCCGCCTGGGCAACGAGCTGAAGAACGTCGTCTCCGGCCTGCCCACCGGCCAGCAGCTGCGCCTCAACGTGGGCGTGCTCGACGTCATCCCCAAGCTCGTCGCCGAGCAGCTGCTCAAGCCCGCGCTGGATGCCGGCCCCTCGCTGCGCATCATCTGCCGCGAGAGCCCCCTGCCCCAATTGCTCGCACAACTGGCGCTGCACGAATTGGACGTGGTGCTCGCGGACGCGCCCGGCTCCGAGCCCGTCAGCGTCCGGTCCTTCAACCACCTGCTGGGCAAGTGCGGCGTGACGTTCTTCGCGGCCCAGCCGCTCGCGCACCTGCGCAAGGACTTCCCCCAGTCGTTGGACGGCGCGCCCATGCTGCTGCCGTCGGAGGAGTCCTCGGTGCGCCGCTCGCTGGACCTGTGGTTCGAGCGGCTGGGCATCCGGCCGCTCATCGCCGGTGACTTCGACGACAGCGCGCTGCTCCAGGCCTTCGGACAGAAGGGGCACGGCATCTTCGCCATGCCCTCCATCATCGACGCCGAGGTGCAGCGGCAGTTCAACGTCACCGCCATCGGGCACACCGACGAAATCGAGCAGTGCTTCTACGCCATCACCGTGGAGCGCCGCCTGCGCCACCCCGCCGTCGTCGCCATCGCCGAGGCCGCGCGCTCGCACATCTTTGGCGGCTGAGCTTCACCCGTCCGCCCGGAACACCTCCGCGCCCGCCACCACCGTGGCCAGCACGCGCGCGTCCACCAGCGCGGACGCGGGGCCTTCCAGCGGATCCGCCGACAGCGCGACGAAGTCCGCGTCCAGGCCAGGCTTCAGCCTTCCGCGCCGCGCCTCCTCGAAGGACGCCCACGCGGGCCCCACCGTGAAGCCCTCCAGCGCTTCGGCCGCGCTCAGGCGCTCCTCCGGATACCAGCCGCCCTCCGGCCAGCCCCTCGCGTCCTGCCGCGTGCGCGCCGCGTAGAGCCCCGCGAGCACGTCCGGGTTCTCGATGGGGAAGTCGCTGCCCAGCGCCAGGTGCGCACCCGCGTCCTTCAACGTGCGCCACGCATAGGAGCCCTTGAGCCGCTCGCGCCCCAGCCGCGTCTCCGCCCAGGGCATGTCGCTGGTGGCGTGCGTGGGCTGCACGCTGGCCACCAGCCCCGCCGCGCCCAACCGCCGGATGTCCTCCAACCGGAGAATCTGCGCGTGCTCCACGCGGTGGCGCAGGGCCTGTGTGCCCGTCCGCTCCGCGCCTCGCAGCAGGACGTCCACGACCAAGGTATTGGCACGGTCTCCAATGGCGTGGATGCACACCTGGAAGCCCCTCGCCATGAAGGCCTGTGCCCGGGCCTCGAGCTCTTCCGGCGCGAGGAGCAACAGTCCTCGCTGGCCGGGCTCGTCGCTGTAGTCGTCGTGCAGCGCCGCGCCCCGGCTGCCCAGCGCTCCATCCGCCAGGAACTTCACCGAGCGCATGGACAGGTGGCGCCCCTGCCACGGGCCCTGCTCCAGATACGTGTGACGCTGTTCGCCCTGCCCCGCCGCCATCGCGTACACGCGCAGGGGCAGCGTCCCCGCCGCGTCCCAGGCCTGCAACGTGCGGAAGGCCTGCAGGTCCATGCCCGCGTCGTGCACGCCCGTGAGCCCGACCTGCGCGCACCGCTCTAGGGCGGCTCGCAGCCGGGTCTCCAGTTGCTCGCGCGTGGGCGCGGGGATGGCGGCCTCCACCACGTCCATCGCGTTGTCCACGAGGACGCCGGTGGGCTCGCCGTTCGCGTCCTTGAGGATTCGGCCCCCTTGCGGATCCGGCGTGTCCCGCGTGATGCCCGCGCGGCGCAGCGCCTCGCCGTTCACCCAGGCCGCGTGATGATCCACCCGCGTGAGGAACACCGGCGTCGTGGGGAAGCGCGCGTCCAGCTCCGCGCGGCCAGGGAACGCGGCACCGGGCCACTCGTTCTGGTCCCATCCCTTACCGAGCAACCAGTCTCCCTGGAAGGCCGACGCGGGCGCCTTCGCCAGCCGCTGGAGGACGTCCGCCACCGAAGGCGCCTTCTCCAGGCGCACCGTGGTCAGGCTCTTGCCCAGGCCGTGAATGTGAGCGTGAGCGTCCACCAGGCCGGGCACCACCGTGGCCCGGCCCAGGTCCACTTCGCGCGCCGTGGGACCCGCCGCAGCGCGGACCTCCGCGAGCGTCCCCACCGCGAGCAGCCGCCCGTCACGCACCGCCAACGCTTCCGCGCGCGGACGCTCCGCATCGAGCGTCCACACGCGCTCCGCCCTGTAGACCGTCGTCTCCGCCGCCATGGCGCGGAAGACTACTGGCTACCCCCAGGAGTGCCAGCGTCCACACCCGGCGCTTCGATGGGGCCCGCGGGGCCGCCCTGGTCGTTGGGCACGTTCTGGATTTCTTCGCGGACCGTGTCCGGGCCCTGGATGGGCATTTGGTCTTCCGTCCCCGGGGGCTGGGTGGTCTTGCAGGCCACCGCTCCAGCGGTCAGGCCCAGAGCAGCGATGAGCAGCACGGCACGACGCATGAAACCTCCTGGGAGAAGATAGAGAGTCGACCCTAGGGAGGTGCGTCCTCTCCCAGCAACGCGCATCCCCTGCAACGTCCAGGATTGGATGCACAAGCGGGGCGCCGGGCCCCACCTGCCCGCATGCCCTCCAGGCCCACGGCTTCATGCGCCGGTCATTGGAAGGCCCGATGCACATCGTTGTCCGAGTGCGTGTGCGCGTGATGCGCGCATGCGGGGGCGGACATGTGGAAGCACGTCGACAGGATGCGCTGGCGCCATCACGTCCTCTGGGGCTGGCTCCTGGCGTTCCTCTTCGCGGGCTTCGTGGCTCCAGCGGCTCCTGCTTCGTCGTCCTTCGTCGCGCGCTGTGAGCTGGAAGGCGTGGTGGATGCGGGTTCAGGCGCGTACCTCGCGGACTGCGTGAAGCGCGCGGAGGAAGGTGGGGCCACGGCGCTGCTCGTGCGGCTGGACACGCCCGGGGGCTCGCTGGAGGCCACCCGAACAGTGGTGCGCGCGTTCCTCGGTGCTCGCGTTCCCGTGCTCGTGTGGGTGGGGCCTTCCGGTGCGCGAGCGGGCAGCGCGGGCGTGTTCATCGCGCTCGCCTCGAACGTGGCGGGCATGGCCCCGGGGACGAACATCGGCGCGGCGCATCCCGTGGGTCCCGGAGGCGAGGACGTGGAGCAGGTGGGCGGCGGGCAGCTTGCCCGGAAGGTGGAGAACGACGCGGTCGCGTTCGCGGAGGGCATCGCCCGGCAGCGGGGCCGCAATCCTGAATGGGCCGCGGCCGCCGTGCGCGACAGCGCCAGCGTTCCCGCGGACCGCGCCGTGGAGCTTCGCGTGGTGGAGCTCGTCGCCCCCACCGAGGCCGCGTTCCTCGCCGCTGTCGATGGCCGCCGCGTGGAGGTGGCGGGCGGTGACACCGTGACGCTCGCCACCCGCGACGCGCAGGTGGTGCCGCTGGAGCCGGGGCTGTCACAGCAGGTGGTGCATGCGCTGGCACAGCCCTCCATCATCTACCTGCTGTTCCTCATCGCGGCGCTGGGCCTGGTGGTGGAGCTGTCCCATCCGGGCGCGGTGGCACCGGGGCTCATTGGCGGCGTGGCGCTGGTGCTGGCGTTGATGGCTTCGGCGACGCTGCCGGTGCGCTCGGGCGCGCTGGTGTTGATGCTCGTGGGCGTGGGGCTCATCCTCGCGGAGCTGTTCGTCACCAGCGGTTTGCTGGGGGCCGCGGGCGTGGGGCTGTTGATACTGGGGGGCGTGTTCCTGGTGGACCGCTTCGAACCGGGCTGGTTCGTGGAGCCGTCCTTCCGCCTGTCCTGGGGCGTGCTGCTGCCCACGGCGCTCGTGTTCGCGGGGAGCGCGGCCTTCATCGCGTACCGCAGCGCCCAGACTCGCAAGCTGCCGCAGCGGGGCGGAGACGCGGGGCTCGTCGGCGAAGCCGGCACGGCGCTGGGGCCCGTCACGCCCTCGGGCGGCGAGGTTTTCGTCCACGGCGAGCGCTGGCGCGCCGTCTCCTTCACTCCCATCCGCGAGGGCGCCCGGGTCGTGGTGCGCGCCGTGGAGGGGCTCACCCTCACCGTCGCGGAGTCCATGCCATGAACGAATTGGTCGGAGCGCTGGGGTGGCTCATCCCCGTGGCCCTGCTGTTCCTCGTCTTCATCTCCGGCGTGCGCATCGTCACCGAGTACCAGAACGGCGTCGTGTTCCGGCTGGGCCGCTACGTGGGGCTCAAGCGCGCGGGCTTCCGCTGGCTCATCCCCTTCATCGAGCGGATGGTCATCATCGACCTGCGCACCGTGGCGCGCGACGTGCCCCCGCAGGATGTCATCACCAAGGACAACGTCAGCGTGAAGGTGAACGCCGTCGTCTACTTCCGCGTCATCCAGGCGGACAAGGCCGTGCTCCAGGTGGAGGACTACCTCTACGCCACCAGTCAGATTGCCCAGACCACGCTGCGCGCCATCCTGGGCCAGGTGGAGCTGGACGAGCTGTTGTCCCAGCGCGAGCGCATCAACCATGAGTTGCAGCAGGTGCTGGACGCGCGCACCGACCCGTGGGGCGTGAAGGTCTCCAACGTGGAGGTGAAGCACATCGACCTGCCGCTGGAGATGCAGCGGGCCATCGCGCGTCAGGCAGAGGCGGAACGCGAGCGCCGCGCGAAGATCATCGCCGCCGAGGGTGAGGCCCAGGCCGCGGAGAAGCTCTCCCAGGCCGCGGACGTGCTCAGCCGCAACCCCGCCACGCTCCAGCTGCGCTACCTGCAGACGCTGGTGGAGATCACCGGCGGCGGCAACCACACCATCCTGCCCATCCCGCTGGAGCTGCTGCGCGCGTTCGGCGCGGTGCCCGCGCGGCCCCGCCCTCCGGAGGAGACCCGCGAGGAGGAGGACGAGGACGCGTCCCACGGCCTGTCCTGAAACGACGAAGGTCCACCCGTGCGCGAGGCGCGGGTGGACCTGACGTGCGGGACGAAGCGGCGGCGGGATTACAGCTGGCCGCTGTCCTCGATCTTCACGGGCTGGCGCGTCTCACCGGACGGGCTGCCCACGCCTTCAATCTTCTTCACCACGTCCATGCCCTCGACGACCTTGCCGAAGACGACGTGCTTGCCGTCGAGCCACGGGGTCGAGACGGTGGTGAGGAAGAACTGCGAGCCGTTGGTGTTGCGGCCGGCGTTCGCCATGGACAGGAAGCCCGGGGCGGTGTGCTTGTGCATGAAGTTCTCGTCCGCGAACTTCTCACCGTAGATGGACTCGCCGCCGTAGCCATTGCCGAGCGTGATGTCGCCGCCCTGGCACATGAACTGCGGGATGACGCGGTGGAAGGGCGTCCCCTTGAAGTGCAGCGGCTTGCCAGCGCGGCCCATGCCCTTCTCACCCGTGCACAGGGCGCGGAAGTTCTCGGCGGTCTTGGGAACGTCGTCGGAGAACAGCTCCATCACGATGCGGCCGGCGGGCTGGCCACCAATCGACATGTCGAAGAAGACCTTGGTGTTTGCCATGTTCACGTGCTCCACGGTGAGGGTTGGGCGGGACGTACCAGACCCGCGCGTCTCGGAGGCACCCGCTAGCACCTTCGCGTGCGCTGCGGAACAAATTCAGGCCTTCGGTGGCCCGCCCGGCTGCCCATCCCGGAACAGGTCCTCGCGCTCCAGCGTGATGGCGCGGCGGCTCAATCGCAGCGACGCCAATGCCAGCACCGCCGTGGAGCCCAACAGCCCCACGCCCAGGGAGAAGGACATCACCGGCAGCCCCTCCGGCACCGCGACGCTGCGGCGCAGCAGGTACAGCAGCGACGTCACCACGAAGGACAACAGCGCCGCGTAGGTGAAGCCAATGGCCCGGGCGAGGATGGCGTGGCGGCGGTCCATGATGGCCACCTCCTCGCGCAGGAGCGCACGGCGCGCGTGGCCCTCCGGCAGCGTGCGCCACTCCCGGACCATGTCCCGCATGCGCGCGGTGATGCGCGAGATTTGATTGTCCAACCCCGTGGCCAGGATGCCGCACCCGGACACCATCACCGCGGGCGTCACCGCCGTGCCGATGAGCTGGATGGAGGAGGGGTCCAGGCCGTCCACGCCGACGTTCATGCCCTCCTTCTGTCCCACCGCCCGCCCGGCCGCCACCTCCCGGCATCCCGACACCACGACTGACGAATCGCCACCGATATCTTGACACTATAACTGTCACAACCTACTGTCAGGTTCGTGAGCACGCCCAAGACACAGACGGAGTGGAAGCTGACCGCGCTGGCGGAGGAGGTGGGCGTCTCGCCTCGCACGGTCCGCTATTACGTCCAGCGGGGCCTCCTGCCCGCGCCGCCCTTCAAGGGGCCGGACACGGTGTACGGCGAGGAGCACCGGGTGCGGCTCAAGGCCATCCGGGTGCTCCAGGCGAGGTTCCTGCCCCTGGACGCCATCCAGGCGGAGCTCTTGCGGTTGTCGCCGGAGGAGCTGCGCCAGTTGGCGGAGACGCCGGTGGGCCCGGGGACGTTGCCGGAGGAGCCCTCCCGGATTCCGCCCCCAAGGCGCCCGGGAAAAGACCCGACGGTGGAGGTGGCGCGTTACCAGCGCTGGCTCCTGGCGCCGGGGTTGGAATTGCACGTGTCGGAGCAGGCGGAAGCGAAGGTCCGGGCGCTGGCGGAGCGGGTGCGCGCCCTCATCGAAGAGTCCCAGGAAGGAACGCCGTCATGAACGAGCAGGCGAAGTGTGGGCTGTTCACGCGTGAGGGGGCCCAGGTGCCCCTGCAGGGGGTGGAGGTCTCCGGTGAGCTGCTCGGGGGGCACGCGCGGGTGCGCGTGACGCAGCGCTACCGCAACGAAGAGAAGAAGCCGGTGGAGGCCATCTACGTCTTCCCTCTGCCCTCCGACGCGACGCTCAGCGCCTTCTCCATGACGTGCGCGGGCCGCCGCGTGGCCGGCGTGGTGAAGGAGCGCGAGGCGGCCTTCCGCGCCTACGACGACGCCATCACCGAGGGGCACGGCGCGGCGCTGCTGGACCAGGAGCGAGCCAACGTCTTCACCGCGCAGGTGGGCAACCTCTTGCCGGGCGAGGAGACGCTGGTGGAGGTGGAGTTCCTCCAGACGCTCACCGCCGAGGAGGGCAGCGTGCGCTGGATGCTGCCCACGCTGGTGGCGCCCCGGTACATCCCCGGCGCGGTGCACGGCGACCGCACGGGCCACGGCGACGCGGCCCCGACGATGCGGGTGCCGGACGCGGACCGCATCTCTCCGCCCCAGGGCGTGGCGGACTACGGGCTGCGCATGGACCTGCTCATCGACGTGGGCCGTGACGTGGTGGTGGAGAGCCCGTCCCACCGGCTCACCGTCACCAAGGAGGGCACGCGCACGCGGGTGAGCCTCCAGCGCGATTCGCACCTCAAGAACTTCGAAGGCAACGAGGTGGCGCTGGACCGGGACGTGGTGCTCACCCTGCGCAACGCCAACCCGGACGTGATGCTCACGCCCGTCGTCACGCACCGGAAGGCGGAGGGGCCGGGCGCGTTCGCGCTCACGGTGGTGCCGGACCTGCTGAACCTGGCGACGACGCCGCCCCGGCAGGAGGTGGTGTTCGTGGTGGACACGTCCGGCTCCATGGCCGGGGACAGCCTGCCGCAGGCCCAGGCCGCGCTCCGGCTGTGCCTGCGCCACCTGCGCGAAGGGGACCGCTTCAACGTCATCGCGTTCGAGAACTCGTTCCGCTCCTTCTCCGCGCAGACGGTGCCGTTCACCCAGCGCACGCTGGAGCAGGCGGACGCGTGGGTCGCGGGGCTGAAGGCCTACGGCGGCACGGAGCTGCTGGAGCCGATGGTCAGCGCGATGAAGGCCGCGCCGGACGGCGTGGTGGTGCTGCTGACGGACGGACAGGTGGGCAACGAGGCGGAGATCCTCAACGCGGTGCTCGCGGCGCGCGGGACGGGGCGGGTGTTCTCGTTCGGCATCGGCACCAACGTGAGCGACGCGCTGTTGCGCGACCTGGCGCGGCGCACGGACGGCGCGGTGGAGTTCATCCACCCGGGGGAGCGCATCGACGAGAAGGTGGTGGCGCAGTTCTCGCGGGCGCTCGCGCCGCGCGTCACCGACCTGGAGGTGCGCTTCGACGGCGTGGAGGCCAGCGAGCTGGCTCCGTCCACGCTGCCGCCGCTGGTGGACGGCACGCCGTGGACGCTCTTCGGGCGCTATGCGCAGGCGGGCACGGGCAGCGTGACGCTGAAGGGGAAGTCGGGCCGGGAGCCCTTCTCCCTCACGGTGCGGCTGGACCTGCCCGCGCTGTCGGACCGGCCGGTGGTGGAGAAGTTGTGGGCCGCCGAGCGCATCCGGGGATGGATGGACGCGGGGCTCGTGGGCCGGCGCGCGGACGCGATGAAGGAGCGCATCGTGCGGCTGGCCATCGAGCACCAGCTGGCCACGCCGTACACGTCCTTCGTGGTGGTGGAGGAGCGCCAGGGCGACCGTCGCGCGTCCGGCACGCCGGAGACGCGCGTGGTGCCGGTGAATGCGCCCGCGGGCTGGAGCATGTTCAACCAGGCCCCGGGGGACGCGGACGATGAGGTCGAGGGCGGGCTCATGAAGCCTCCCCATGGAATGCGGATGGAGAAGGCGAAGCGGATGGCCTCGAAGCCGATGCCCGCGCCTGCCGCGGCGCCCGCCCGCTCCCGGGGCGGCGTGGTGCCGCCGCCTGCTCCGCCCGCGGCCGCGCCCGCGGCCTCGTACGCGCCCGAGCTGTCGGCGGAGCCCACCACCGGGTCCTCCTTCTACGGCGGGCTCGCGGATGGCGCGGGCCCCATGGGGGGCACGGCCGCTCCAGTGGAGCGCAGGGAACAGGAGCCCGCGAAGAAGAAGGGCGGCTTCCTGGACCGGCTGGTGTCCGCCGCGAGGCCGGGCAAGGCCGCCGCTCAGGGAGCGCCGGCCCCCGAGCCGCGCGCCCAGAAGGAGAAGGCGGAGGCGTTCTACGAGCAGGAGGAGATCTCGCTGCCGTCCGTGGCGGAGTCCTCTTCCATCCCCACCGAGGACGTGGGCAGCCTGCTGGGCCAGCAGCTCGCGAACGGGCTGTGGGCCGGCTCGGGTGAAGGGCCGGAGCCGGTGCGCCAGGCCCGTGCCACCGCGCGCGTGCTGCTGGTGCTCCTGCGTGAAGGCATCACCAGCAGCCACCCGCTGCATGGAGCGCAGGTGAAGAAGGCCGTGGACGCGTTGCTCGCGCTGGCCGCGCAGCTGGGGCAGGCGCCGGACGTGGCGGAGCTGGCGCTGGGCGTCGCGTGGCTGGTGGCGGCGGGTCCTCGCACGCGGGGCCGCATCGAGCAGGCCGCGAAGCCCCTTCCGGGCCTGGGCGGACGGCTGGGGGACACGGCCGCGCTCCGCCAGCACATGGAGACGCTGGCGACGCGGTAGGCCGCCGCGTGGCGTCACCCGGGCCCCGTGCCTCCTTCCCAGGAGGACCGGGGTCCCGGGTCTCTCGTCTTTCCACGGGGGTCGACTAGGGTTGGGAGCCGCATGCTCCTCGCGCCCTTCGTCCTGGCCGTCCTTGTCGCCGCGCAGCCCGTCACGGCGCCTGGCGGTGTTGCTCGCTCCTCGGACTCCCCCACCGTCACGTATTCCGGCGCCGTGTCCGCGCCGCCGCTCGTGCCGAGTGACGAGGCTTGCGCAGCCGAGTCCGACTACGTGGCGGGCTTCGATGCGCTGGTGCGCGGAGAGGATGCCCGGGCGCTGGAGGCGCTGGAGCGCGTGCTGCAGGTGTGCCCCCGGCATCCGTACGCGCCGGAGCTGGCGCGGCTGGCCCGGACGCGGATGGAGCCTGGCGCGCGGCTGGCGCAGGACACGCTGGCGCGGCCGGTGGTGTCGTCAGAGGAGGGACCGTCGAAGGGCGCGCGGGCGTCGCTGACGGTCGTGCAGACGCTGCACGGCATCACCCAGGGCATCCTGCTGTGTGAAATCTCCGACTGCCAGGACACGCGCGCGTACGTGGCGGTGTCCCTGCTGGGCGGCGGCGCGGGGGCGGCGATTTCGCTGCTCGCCACCCGGAGCGGGATGACGCAGGGACAGGCGGCGGCCATCAACTCCGGCACGGTGTGGGGCTTCGGCTTTGGACTGGCGTCCATTGGCTCGTTCGACCTGGATGGGGACAGCTCCACGGGCGCGGTGATGGCGGGGGCGCTTGGCTTCACGGGGCTGGGCATCCTGGTGGCGGAGCTGGCGCGGCCCACCGCCGGGCAGGTGTCGCTGGCGAACTCCGGTGGCCTGTGGTCCGGCGTGGTGGCGGCGCTGCTCATGGCCACGCAGAGCAACAGCGACACGCGCGCGTTCTTCGGCATCGAGCAGGGCGTGGTGGGCGCGGGCCTGGTCACCTTCGCGCTGGTGTCGCGCAACCTGGACATCTCCCGGGGCCGGGTGCTGCTCATCGACGCGGGCGGCATCCTGGGCGGACTGGTGGGGCTGAGCGCCCTGTTCCTGGCGCTGGACGATGACCACGGGGACGCGCTGCTGGTGGGCACCGCCGTGGGCGTGGTGGCCGGCCTGGGGACCGCGACCTTCCTCACGCGCGACTTCGACGGGCCCGATGATGCGCCGGCCGTCTCCGTTGTCCCGGCGACGCTGGGACGCCATGGCGGCCTGGGGCTGGCGGTGCTGGGGCAGTTCTAGCCTTAAGCTGACGTCATGCCCGTTGAATCCCAGGCGCTGACCCTCTTGCGTGATGAGCATGCGCTGCGCGTGCGGCAGGTGAAGGAGTGGGGAGAAATCCTCACCGGCTTCGAGGGCCGCAACCGCTATGAGGTGGTGGGCGACGACGGGCGCCCGCTCTTCTTCGCGGGCGAGGTGGGAAGCGGCCTGGGCTTGTTCCTCTTGCGCGGGTTCCTCAAGGCGAAGCGGCCCTTCACCATGGAGCTCAAGTCCGAGCGAGGCGAGACGCTGCTACGGCTGCGCCGTCCGTGGCGCTTCTGGCTGTCCCGGATGGAGGTGGAGGACGGCGAGGGGCGGCACCTGGGCGCTATCCAGCAGCGCTTCCGCTTCTTCACCCGCGCCTACGACGTGCTCGGGCCCCGCGACGAGGAGCTGGCCCACTTGAGCGGGCCCTTCTTCAGGCCGTGGACGTTCAACGTGGAGCAGCAGGGCCGCGAGGTGGGCACCATCGCGAAGCGGTGGAGCGGGTTCGGCAAGGAGATGTTCACGGACGCCGACAACTTCGGCGTCCGGTTCGACGGCCTGCACGACCCGCACGTGCGGACGTTGGTGGTGGCCGCCACGTTCCTCATCGACTTCGTGCACTTCGAGAACCGTGGCGGCGAGAACGGCTAGGAGTGCCGGCGCAGCGTGGGCACGCGCGGCTGGCCCTGTTCGTCACGCGGGAGGCCGTCGAACGCCGGCTCCCCGGACGGCGCGCTGGGGCGCCAGCGCTGGACCTCGCGCACCATGAAGAAGGCCGCGGCGGACACCACGCCCAGGTCGTCCAGCCAGCCGATCAGGGGGATGAAGTCCGGAATCGCGTCCACGGGCGACACGAAGTACAGGACGGCCAGCAGCCCGGACAGCTTGCGCCACGTCGCCACCTTGGGGTCGCGCACGTAGTGGAAGAAGCGGGTTCCCATTCCTCGAAGGCCTGCGATGTTCATACCCCTCCCTACGCATGGGCGACGCGGGTGATTGCACCATCCGGGCCCGGAGCTTGCACGCCCGGTGTTCTAGCGGGCCTGCCCGGGTGTCTCTTCCAGCACGTCCGCGCGGCCCGCGACCTCCAGGCGGGCGCGACCGCCTTCACGAAAGGGGGCCGTGGGGGCGGCGCGCACCACCAGCGCCATGCCCGCGCAGGACACGGTGTAGTCCACGTGCGCGCCCCGGAACGCCCGCTCCAGCACCTCCGCGCGCAGCGCTCCGCCCACCGCGACGCCGTCCGTGTCGGGGACGAGCCGCAGCGCTTCCGGGCGCAGGGAGAGCATCACCTCGCCGCGCGCCTCGGTGTTGAGCGGCAGGTTGCCCAGGGCCGTGCGCGCGACGCGGCCGAAGCCCGAACCGGGCAGCAGGTTGGTGCCGCCCAGGAAGTACGCGGCGAAGGCGGTGCGCGGCGCTTCGTAGACGGATTCCGGCGTGCCCTGCTGTTCCACCGAGCCCGCGCGCAGCAACACCAGCCGGTCCGCGAAGGCCAGGGCGTCCCCCACGTCGTGCGTGGCGAAGAGCACGGCGGTGCCTCGGGCCTTGAGCACGCGGCGCCACTCCCCGAGGACGGTGGCGCGCAGGCCCGCGTCCATTCCGGCGAAGGGCTCATCCAGCACCAGCAGCTTCGCTCCAGAGGCCAGGGCGCGGGCCAGCAGCACGCGCTGCCGCTGTCCCCGTGAGAGCGTGCCGCAGGTGCGCGACTCCAGGTCTTCAAGCTGGAACAGCGCCAGCATGCCTCGCGCGTGCGCCAGGCCTTCGCCCTTCGGCTGCACGCCCATCACCACGTCGCGCACGGTGAGGCCGGATTCGAGCTCTGCGTCGTGGAGGACGCGGCGCAGGGGGCGCTGCTCCGGGGGCACGAACGCGTCCGGCCCCGCGACCACGCGGCCCGCGAGCGTGATGGTGCCGGACGTGGGTTGCTCCAGGCCCGCCACCAGCCGCAGCAGCGCCGTCTTGCCGGAGCCGGAGGTGCCCATCACCGCGACCGCGTCGCCCGGCTCCAGCGCCAGTGACACGTCCCGCACCGCCGGGGCGGCGGCACCGAGGAACTTCAGGGTGAGGGCATCGAGCGAGAGGAAGGCCATGACGGTGGTCACACTACGGTGCGGCACCGGCCGGGCCAAGCACCGGGTCCCATCGCTGGGGACTGCCGGACGGCGCGGGTGTGGCTCACACGGCGAGATGGGCCGCGGAGCGCAACACTGTCAGGCCCCGTGTCACCGCGACAGCTGCGGGCTCGCGTGGCGGCTCGGCTCGAAAGGACTGAAGCCCGGCCATCCCCACCGTCCACCTCCCGCCTGACGTGGCCCAACTGGTCCGACTGTCGGACCAGTTCATGCGCTGCGCCGCGTGGACGGGAGGTCTCAGCAGGGTCCTCTCCGCCCATGCCCGCATCCGTTCCAGGTTCCATCGCGCGACAGCCCATCCCGAAGCGGCTGCGATGCTTCCATTCCGTGGGATTAGGCTTCCTCGCCGCTCATCCCCTCTTCCGGGAGTCCCATGTCGCGCCTGCTCATCGCTTGTGCCGTCCTGCTGGGAACCGCGTCCTTCGCCCAGGCCCCCGCTGCCC